>JAZPZS010000182.1:0-19201 GCA_045544835.1 Bacteroidaceae bacterium
GCGCGGAGTGTGAAACGCTTGAAGGCAACAACCTTGAGGTCGGCATCTGTCTCCTTCAATACATCGCGTACGGTCTTCTTAGCCTCCATGATGTCCTCCTGGTTGAGCAAGCAAACCTCCTTCAAGAACTTGCCAAGACGACCCTTAGCGATGTTCTGAATCATGGGCTCGGGGAGGTTAGCAGACTTCTCAGCAGTTACTGTAGCGATGATCTCCTTAGCCTTGGCTACATCCTCAGCGGTGATCCATCCCTTGGTCATGTTGCTCTCCATGTGGTCCTCAGAGTCTACGTGAGCGGGGTTGATGCCAGCCTTAGAGAGGGCAGCGTCAACAGCCTTCTTCACCATCTCAGCCTTGGTCTTCTCAACGGCTACAGCAATCTCCTGGTTCTTGATCTCCTCAGATACACCATCCTCGTCGATAGCGATGGGGCTCATGGCAGCTACCTGCATAGCGATGCGCTTGCCGGCAGCCTCGTTAGCCTTGTTCAAGCCTACGAGTGTGCAGAGCTGGTTCTTGCCCTGATGGTTATAAACAGCTACGTACTCAGCCTCGATAGTCATGTAGCCATCAAGCTCCATCTTCTCACCGGTGATACCAGAACGGTCGGTAACAGCATCCTGTACGGTACCGTTGCCCATGGGCAGAGCCTTCACCTCGTCGAGAGTCTGGCACTTGTTAGCGATAGCCAAGTCGAGAATATCCTGAGTCAGCTTTACGAAATCAGCGTTGTTTGCAACGAAGTCGGTCTCGCACTTCAAGGCGATGACAGCAGCGAAGCCACCCTCAGCCTTTGCCAAAACACAACCCTCAGAAGCCTCACGGTCTGAACGCTTTGCAGCAACAGCCTGACCCTTCTTGCGGATGATCTCCATTGCCTTGTCAAAATCGCCTTCAGCCTCCTCGAGAGCCTTCTTGCAGTCCATCATACCAGCACCTGACAACTTGCGGAGCTTGGTAATATCAGCCATACTTACAGCCATAATAGTCTTATAATTTTGAATTGTTAATTATGAATTCTGAATAAAAAAATAAATTATGAATTACGAATAATGATTATGGAGCGGACGGCTCATAATTCACAATTCATAATTCATAATTAGGAATTATTTACGCCTCCTCAGCAGGTGCAGCAGTCTCCTCAGCAGGAGCCTCGGTCTTCTCTACACGAGCCTTAGCGGTGCGCTTGCGGGCGGGACGAGCCTTGGGAGCATCCTCCTCACCTTCGCCAGCAGCTTCCATATCTACCTTCTCAGCCTTACGCTCCTCGAGGCCCTCAGCGATAGCAGCGCAGCAAGCATCGAGGATTACCTCGATAGACTTTGTAGCGTCATCGTTAGCGGGGATTACGAAGTCGATGTTTGAAGGATCTGAGTTAGTATCTACGATAGCGAATACGGGGATACCGAGACGGTTAGCCTCACGTACAGCGATGTTCTCCTTGCATACGTCTACTACGAAGAGTGCAGAGGGGAGACGAGTCAGGTCGGCGATAGAACCAAGGTTCTTCTCCAACTTGGCACGTTGACGAGAGATCTGGAGGATCTCACGCTTTGAGAGGTTTGAGAATGTACCGTCAGCGGTGAGTTTGTCGATAGTAGCCATCTTCTTCACAGCCTTGCGGATTGTGGGGAAGTTGGTGAGCATACCACCGGGCCAACGCTCGATTACGTAGGGCATGCCTACAGCAGTAGCCTTCTCGGCGAGTACTTGCTTAGCTTGTTTTTTAGTAGCAACAAACAGGATTTTCTTTCCTGATTTAGCGATTTGCTTGAGTGCCTCAGCGGCAGTGTCAGCCATAGCGGCTGTCTTATGAAGGTCAATGATGTGAATACCATTGCGCTCCATGAAGATATAGGGAGCCATTGCGGGGTTCCATTTGCGCTTCAAGTGACCGAAATGACAACCAGCCTCCAGTAATGTTTCAAAATTTGTTCTAGACATTTTGTTTAATGTTTTGATGTTCGTTTACTTTCTTTTTTGTAACTCTTGATTCTTACCAATCATCAAGTAACACTTCATGTGGTCTTGACGATTTAGATACTAAACGCTATTTTACGCGGCACGACATACTTCATCACGAAGCTGCATACCTGACCGATTATATTAACGTTTACTGAACTGGAATCTGCGACGTGCTTTCGGCTGTCCCGGCTTCTTACGCTCAACCTCACGGGGATCACGTGTCATGAAGCCTTCGGCGCGGAGTACCTTCTTATCCTCGGGATTGATCTTCACCAATGCGCGAGCGATAGCGAGGCGGAGAGCCTGTGACTGACCGGTGAAACCACCACCATAAAGGTTTACGTTGATGTCATACTTCTCCACTACATCAAGCTTCAACAGAGGTTGCTTAACCACATACTGAAGGATGCTTGAGGGGAAATACTGAGTAAGGTCACGCTTGTTGATTGTGATCTTGCCGGTACCTTCCTTTACATACACACGAGCTACGGCGCTTTTACGTCTACCTAATGCATTAATTACTTCCATGCTTCTGCTCTATTATTTAAGTACGTTAATATCAATTGCCTTGGGGCTTTGTGCTTCGTGCTTGTGCTCACCACCTGCATATACATAGAGGTTATCGAGCAGCTGACGGCTCAGCTTGTTCTTGGGAAGCATACCCTTAACAACTTTCTTTACCAATCTCTCAGCACCATTGGGACGTGCCAACAACTGTGCTGGTGTAGTCTCGCGCTGACCACCGGGATAGCCGGTATAGTGCAGATAAACGCGGTCGTTCCACTTGTTGCCTGTCAACTTCACCTTGTCAGCGTTGATGATGATTACGTTATCACCACAGTCTACGTGAGGAGTGAAATTGGGTTTGTACTTACCTCTCAGCAACTTAGCCACCTTTGTACCCAGACGGCCCAGTACCTGATCAGTAGCATCAACAACAACCCATTCTTTGGTTGCTGTAGCCTTGTTCACGGAAATGGTCTTGTAACTTAAAGTGTCCACTTTCAATTTCTTTTAAAATTATTACTACTAAAAAACTTTTTTCTTCTCTGTGCAACCCGATTTTCTCTCAGGAAAGCCCCCTTACGCTCCGCTTTTTCATGTAGGCTAATCCACGAAAAAGCCT
The DNA here is from genome assembly GCA_045544835.1 of Bacteroidaceae bacterium. GTDB lineage: Bacteria > Bacteroidota > Bacteroidia > Bacteroidales > Bacteroidaceae > UBA1189. Next base: position 3,092 of record JAZPZS010000182.1, read on the forward strand.
CACTTGGAGGTTTAACACACTCATTCTTAACCTTTTATTCCAAAGGCTGATAATAATCGGCTTGCAAAATTACTACTTTTCAATGAATCAGCCAAATAATTCACAACTTTTTAAAGTGCTGAATCAGAAACCGTTTTCTTTTCCAGGCTTCCATAAGCCACACTCAACGCGAGTCAAAGGGGAGGGTCAGAACTTGAATACGGCACCACCCAACACATTAATGCCCTGCGAAGGATAGCCAGCAAAACGAGGATAGCTGCAATTGAGCAGGTTGTGTCCGTCAAGAAAAAGTGACAGCTTTGCATTCATCGCATAGTGTATGCCAAGGCTGAGGTCAATAGCTGATGCCTCGCGCTGTCCTTTTCCTACAGCGGAGTAGGCCACAAAGCGCAGGTCAGTATGGGCATACAATCCCTTCATGAGGCGTGCACGCGCCTTCACATGAGCGTCCCACTGTGGTGTATAGGCCAGCAACGCGCGATTGCCTCGCATCATCCAATGGTAGTATGCCGTAGTGGCCGATACACCGACCATATCCTTATATATATAGGAAATGTCCGCATCGGCATAAATCAGCTGAGCGTCACGCCCCACGATATTGGAGAACATCACTCCTGCCGAATCCATTGCCGTACAGAACAAGGCGTTGTCAATTACCTTATATCCTCCACCGAGGTGAGCATGCAATCCTTCCATGATACGGGCATCACCGGCCAAACGAACATTCAGAAAGGTATAACTCGGGGTTAGCTGTGCGGTAGTGCTCCAATAGGGCGAGAGGGCGTGGAGATATCCGAACGCAGGGAGCTTACGTCCTCCATCGATGAGCAACTCAGCCGAATACATCTCGCTGGGAGTATAGGTAACCCTGCAGTGGGGCGACACCTGCACCGCAGCGCCCATCCGGGTCATCAGGTCAAGGTTCATTCCCACCTTGAATTGGAAGTCATCATAGGCATAGTCCCAAGATGGAGTAACACCCAATGAGGAATAGTTGCTATATCCGGGAAGACCCTTATAAACGAGCCAGTCGGCACGCAGGTCGACCGATGCCCTACCCCACTCATAGAGGTCTTTACCCAAAGAGGCCAGAAAATAGAGATGCCCTTCCGTATTGCGTCCTTCACTTCCCAAGCGACTATCCTGGGTATAGTTGGCATAGCCTCCCTTTACATTATAATAATAGTGCTCCTTGAAATTTCCGTCAAGGCTTACCCCCGCATCCACATTCCCGGAGCGTTGCGTATTGGCATATCCGGCAGTGGCATCGTAATGCCCGAGAGTGAGGTAATTGAATGTATAGCGTTCAGCATCAAGATAGGCTCCCAGCCGCATCCGTCCCAACTGCAGATCGTATCGTGAACCTATTCCCATATCATAGAAGCGCGACGACCACTTGCCTTCATCGAGGCGTATGTTTCCGTTCCACCCGTCAATATGGGCACCTATGGTGAGGGCTCCGCTCTGCCCGAAATCCTGTTTGTAAGCTGCCAGCCCACTGATATTATTACGGTTACCGAATCCCAGATGGAAGTACCCGGGAAGGCTCTTCGACGTAGCTATGGCAGCACCTTTAGCCTGCTGCGGCGTGCGCTCGAACCGCGCCAACGGCATAGCCTCATCGGCATACACGATAGACTCTTTCTTCATCGAAGGTTCCATGGCTTCGGGGATGAAGTTGCGTTTCACAGCCCCTACGACAATGGGATTATAGGTACTCTCTACGAGCACCATACGATTGATGGTATCGTTCCCGGCCAATGTACTTGCCATGCCGGTAGCTGTAGCCAAGAGTGCCGACAGCAGGATGGTTATTTTTCTGTTCATGAATGCTGTTCGTTAGGGGTTATTGACCAATTTCCAGAGCCTTCATACGTTCCTCTATCATCGCTTCGATATCGTCTTCGGCCTGATAACCTTGCTTCAGTGAAAGCAGGTACTGCTTTGCTTCAATATACATTTCCTTCTTCACGTATACATCAGAGAGGAGCACAAAACTACGTGCCAGCCAGTAGGTATGCGGAGTGCTCACGTTGATGTAGTCGAGCACCTCCTGCTCGGCCTTGTCATACTGCGATGTATCATAGTAGAGCTGGGCAAGCAGATATTTGGATTCGGCTCCGTAGATGTTGCGGGTATCGGTAGCCAGCAATTTCAGGTCCTCCACGGCAGCGTCATTTCTCGAACCGCCGAGGTATGCCTTCGCACGATAGTAACGCAGCTCGATGGCCATTCCCGGATCAAGGTGGCTGTTGTCTAACACATCTCCCGTCTCTGCAATGATCAGGTCAGACCTTCCCAACAGGTTTGCCGAGCGCAGGTAGTGTACTTGAGCATGCAATTTGACAGCAGGGACTCCGGCAAGCTCTATGAGAGCATCGTATGCGCTAAGGGCCGTATCGTAGTCCTTATGCGCATAGGCCATGTCGGCCAGCATTCGTGTAGCCTCCTCGCAATACTTGGTACTCGGACGTTCGGCTACACACTGCAAGTAGGTACGCGCCTCTTTGTAGTCGTTCCGTTGGTAATAGATGCAGCCTAGATAGTATTGCGCATCGGAGGTGTAGGCTCCGTGCTCAAACTGCTTGAGATATTTGGCAAATCCCTCAGCAGCCGCATCATTGTCGCCGCGCACATAGGCTAGCTCAGCAGCCTTATAGGTGAGCGAGTCATGTTCATTCACGTCTACAGCGACCATACCCTTTGTCTGCGATGCAAATTCCACATAGTTATCTACCATGTTCTCTTCCACATACAAATTCTTGAGGTCGCGCATGGCTACACTAGCCTGCTCGCTGCTAGGATAGTTGACAATGACGGCCTTGTATGCCTTGATGGCCGCCCGAATATGGTTGTTCTGATAATGTATCAGTGCTATCTCATTGCCTGCCTTCGGTGCATACTGGCTCTTGGGGAAACGTTCAGTGAGCTGCTCAAACACCTGAATGGCCTGATTTCCGTTGTCGAGCTGCACATAGGCACGTCCCTTCTCGTAGAGTGCATCATCAAGATAGTCTGAATGCGGATAACTCTCAATAAGATATGTCAGCGTTCCAATCTTGTCGGTATAACGACCCGAGAGACCCTGTGTAAAAGCCTTTTGATACAGTGCATAATCAGCAGCAGATGGATCCATCTTGACCGCATTGTCATAAGCCTTCTCCGCCGCATTGTATTGTCGCGCATGGAAGAGGCAATCGCCTATTCGCATCTGTGCATCAGCCATCGTGGCCTTGTCCACAATACCTGTCGCAGCAGGATGCGACTTCATCAGCAGTTCAAACTGCTTGCTGGCCTCCCGGTAGTTCTTCTGCACAAACTGCGCATAACCCAATCCATACAGGGCCAGTCCATAGGTTCGCACTTGACGTTCAGCAGTCTGGGCGAGATAGCGTGAATAGTCCTTGGCCGCGTGCCCGTAGTTGCCCCCACGGTAATAGGCCTCGCCACGCCAGAAAAGGGCGTCAGCGATGGTCTGCCGACTATAATCACCCACCTTCATCGACTCGTTGAACTTACCAACAGCCTTCTTCAGATCCCCATTGGCAAAAGCCTCAGTTCCGGCCTTGAAGAGCAGTTTCTGCTTAGCCTCAAGCACCACAGCACTCGGGCGCTTGATCTTGGCTATCGACTGCAATGCCGCATCATAGTTCTTCGTATGCATATAGGTCTCCACGAGGTAGCTGTTCACTCTATCGGCATAAGCCGAGGTGGGGAACTCATTAAGAAAACGCTCCAGGATCTCCACCGACTCGCCAAATCCGGCATAGGAGGTCTCATGTACGCATACCGTGTAGTTGTACATGGCCCGTTCGCGTAGCTGAGGCGAAGCATTCATCGCGGCGGCCTGCTCGAAACAGAGGCGCGCCTTGTTCTTGTCATCGAGGCTGAGGAAAGAGAGGCCGGCATGCAACTGTGCACTCTGCGCTATGACGTCATCCCCATCACTCACCATGGCCAGCACCTCCGGAGCGCGCAGATGCTCGCCAGAGTTAAAGTGAGCCATACCCAACTGGTACAGCACCTCGCGCTTAGGTTCATCGGCCTCGGCCAGATACTCCTCCAGGACAATAGCCGCTGAGAGGTAGCGCAACTGCCCGTAGAGCGACTCACCCTGTATACGCTTCATCTCCAACGTCAGGTCATCTCCCTCGTAGCTCGACAGGTAGTCGGCAGCCTGCTGCTCGGCCTTAACATACTCTTTGGTCGCCAAGGCAATCTCGGCCAAGTAGTAGCGCGACTGACGATGGTAGGCGGCAGCCTCCATTGCCTTGGTGAATCCCAGCTCGGCCTTATCGTAGCGCTTGCCCATGAGGTCGGCATAGGCAGTGTAGTAGGTAACCTCCGGGGCATACCTGTCGCTTATCAGGTCAAGAATCTCCAACTGATTGGCAGCCTCATCGTAGCGTTTCTCTTCCAGCAGCGAAAGGGCATAGGCAAGAACCAAGTGGTCGCGTTCCTCATCTCCCAACATGTCAGGGTCCACCGCAGCCATCCCCTCAGTCACCTTATTATATTCGCCACGTGCATAGGCGCTCAGCAGCGCCAGCGCCTGCATACGGTTGAGCTGCGGAGCATCGGGGTACTCGCGCAGATAGCGTTCTATGGCATCACCAGCCGTAGCTGGGTCACGATGATAGGCAATGAGCACAAGCATGGCAGCAGCCTCACGTCGCTGCTCATCGGTGGCATCGGCATCCACCACAGCGCGCAGCATCACCTCCGCCACATCATAACTGCCTTCGTTGTAGAGCATGCTCGCTTGGGCAAGCAGCCTTTCCGGAACATCGGTGCGCACATATCCAGTACCCACCGTACCGACATTCTGAGCATGCACCGACAAGGCCACACAAAAGAACGCCAGCACCATATATTTCTTCCTGTTTTTCTTCATATCCATTTTAGTCCGCATAACAAGCATTGAACTTGCAAATATACGATAAAGAAACGAAAAATACCCCTCAATGAACGAAGAATTGTCGTGCATAGACACCCACATCACCAAAAAATCAAGAATATCGGCTCCCGATGACAAAAAAAAGCGCGATTGGCCTTGCAGATTCAAAAAAAGGTATTACCTTTGCGCCGTCATTTGACGCCCAGATGGCGGAATCGGTAGACGCGCTGGTCTCAAACACCAGTGGGGCAACCCATCCCGGTTCGACCCCGGGTCTGGGTACTGAGTTGGGGAAAGTTGAAAAACTTTCCCCTTTTTCTTTTCCAATTCCTCACAACTCGTTGGTTTGCTGATATATTAGACTAAGTACGCTGTTTATACTAACAGTTCGAAATTTTTTTCCGTCAAATTCAATTTTTTCAGGGAAAATCGAACTTAAGGCTTTTATCTTAGCCTCAGTGGGAGCGTATTGAAAGAACCTATCTATATTGTCTATCAAATTAATAGAGTACTTTAACTGTGGTTCGATTTTTTCACGATTGGAAGTTTCGAGCAGTTCTCTTCTACCTATCAGCGCATTCAATTGGCTCTTTTGCCTCATATACATTCGATTATAAGCATCTTTATCGATTTCACCATCAAGATACTTGTCCTCTATCTTATCCATTCGCTCGTTAATTTCTAAAATATCCTTGTCTATGCCATCAATCATAGCCCTAATATCTTTTACATTATCTTTGCGCAAGTCAATCAATATCTCTTTATATAATTGCATAATCGCTTGATTTGGGCGGAGACTACTGATATAATCAACAAAAGCAGAATTGAGCGCGTCTGCTTTTATTCGTATATGTTTCCCTGTTGTCGGACAGAAATAGTACGGGTACTTTCCACCGCTTCCTCCTTTACTTGTTGCACCTGTAATTGCTCTACCACAATGAGGACAAACCAAAAACTTACGTAGATAAAATTCAGACTTAATTGGCTTTGTCAGTTTGGGGTGCTTCTTCCGTTTACCATCTAGAATATCTTGCACTGTATCAAAAACCGCCTCAGTTACCAATGGCTCGTGCAATCCATCAACAATAACCTCAGGTTCTGTTTTCGTGGCAGGAACTCGAATTTTACCTTTATAGAATATATTACGTAATATATCGAGGAAGGTGCTCTCAGGAATATCAGGTGCAATTCTTCTTCGAATAGCACATGGGGCTTCAATGCCCTTTGCAACTTCTTTGAAAATATCCCTTATAAGAGATGCTTTCCCTTCGTCAATTTCAACTGTCTTGGATATAGTTTTACCATTTTCATCTGTGATGTGTACATTCTTGTAGCCCCTTGGTGCTTTGTTTGCAAGTCTACCCGAGAGTAGTGTTTCACGAACTCCATCTCTTGTTCTTCGACTAATCTTATTATTCTCGGTATGTGCAGCTGCACAATAGTTGCTCAGTGATGATGACCATTCAGTTGCCCCAAAATCAATAGGGCTTTCAATGGCATTAAATTCAATACCCCAATCGTCCAAGAACATTCGTTTAAACATGTATGCAAATTCAGGATTACGACTAAACCTATCCCAACGAAGAAACAGAATTAAATCAACCTCATGTTTATGCTTTTTGCAGTAATCACGAATCTTCTTCATCTCAGGACGGACAAAATCATGATGTTTACCTGAGAAATCTTCATGGTAGCAAGCAATCACATTATAACCGTTCATATCACAGTACTGTCTCAACTTTTTCTCTTGAAAATCAAGGGAAGTGTTTGTTCTCTGTTCATCTGAACTGACTCTGCAGTACAAAATTACATTCTTCATCTTCTAACAATTTCTTTTCAGCGTTTATTTGAATTTCAGCGAATACATATAGTAATTCTCTAACTTGTTTTATTTCTTCATTCGTTAAATCGTAATTATGTAATTTAAGAATATCTCGACATTTGTCTATACCCAGCATTATCATTGAGTATTCTGTGCCTAAGCACTCCCCTATACCGCTTATTTATGGTGGGGTTATTTGTTTTTCGCCCATCGTTGTGATGTTCTTGTATGGCAGGGATAAGCGTAAAACCCTTGCACATAGTCTGTGCTTCATTTCTCTTCTATGGACTCACATCTGATATTTATTTAATTATAGATACTGTTTTATTTTCTGTAATGTTCCAAGGCTTGTACCTGTAATCTTTTGTACATTCCTCAAACTTATGCCTTTTCTCAATAGTGAAAGTTCTTGAGCATAGTCATCTCTGTAAGTCTGTTCATCTTTTTTATAGCCCTGTCTGCCAAGTCTAAGAGTTGGATTCTCTTTTCTCCTCTTTAAATAGTCTTCGTAGCCAACTTTCATCCTATATCGGATAAGGTTGCGCTCATAACTTGAAATTTCAAGGCATATCGTAAGCAATAGATGTGCTATTGGATTGACTGAGCCATCAGGAAGTAAAGTCTCAATGTTGTAGTTGGCAAAATACAAGTTTACTTTGTTCTCGTTGAGGCTTTCAATTATCTTCAAAGCCTCCATAGTATTACGTCCCAACCGACTAACCTCAGTAGCAACAACTGCATCAACCTCATTATGCTTGACAAAATCAAGCAACTCGACAATTTCTTGTCTTTCTTCATTTTTCTTTGCTCCACTAACCTTATTCTCAAAGGTGCTGATAATTTCCCAACCGTTCTTCTCACATAAGTTTGTGAGCGTGGAGCGTTGATATTCGTAATCCTGTGCGGATGTGGAGCACCTCAATAGTAGACATACCTTCTTCATAATCAAATCTTTTTGGTATAGGAGGGGCAATTCACCCTCCTTACGATAGAACTGCAACCAAATTTTCCCACTTGAAACTTCTCGCTCCACCTTTGAGGGTATCGTGATAATAACAGCATCCCCAAGTTTCAGGACTATTCCCTGTTCCTTTAAGTGTGGCATTAAGAACTCCTCTATCAAGCGTTCCAAATGCTTCTCTACACTCCCCATTCTTTTTCATATAGATGAAGTGGCATACTCCTTCGCGCATCTGTCGCTTTGCTTCTTCTATCAAGATTGCCTTTGATGCGCCCATCAGGGCAGAACCTGTCTTTACCGTAATAGCATTGATGTGAGTCGCTACAAACGCATTGTTTGTCGTTGTGCTAATGAATGTTTTCATACTTATATTTCTTGTTTGTTTAGTATTTGCTTATTTAACCGATGCAAAGTTAACATAAACTTATTAAACACGCAAGATCTGTCTAAATTATTTTTGATAATGTTAGTATTTTCTTACTTTTTATATTACCTTTGCGCCAAAATAAGCATTGCTATGGCAAAAATCATCATTAGAGAAACCTTAAAAGAGAAAGGAATTTCAATTAAGGAACTAGCATCAAGGATGAAGGTTACATCATCCGCAGTATCTCAATTGTTGGCAAATCCCAGCCCATCAATTCAGCAACTTGAAAGGATAGCAAAAGCCATTGATGTTGATGTTATGGATTTGTTTGCAGAAGATTTTTCATATATCAATGGTTATGTAGAAACAGGGGATGTGATTTATCCAGTCAAGAGCCGAGAGCAATTCATTAACCTTATATATAAGGTGGAAGGTATTGTTCATATTCCTGTTACCACGAGAGGAGCAAACTTAAAAGAAAAGATTGAAGCCTTCTACTACAAGTCCGTTAGCAATGCTGAAAGCGGTGCTGTGATGATGAGGTATGGTATAAGTGAAGTCTTTACACTCTCATTTGATGCTGAATCACAAAGATTCAGTTTGACGATATGCAAGGACGATGGCATTGTTGAGTTTAAGACTTTTGATTATGCAAAGTACAGCAAGATGGAACCGTCTATAATAAAGGCGAAGAACCATTTGGTTGATGACATAATGGATTTTATTGAAGCCGTATATGAATAATTCCCATATAGTTTATTTGTAACAATTATACAGATTTTTCACTACAATAATCCAAAGAGTGTTGTTCGTTTGAAAAATTCTTTCTAGATTTGCAGTGTCACTGAATAGGTGGCAAGACATATGGAAAGTGTTTTCCTTGCCTTAGTCGAAAATGTGGTAGTTTTCAAAGCAGAGGGCAAAGCGGACAACACTCACTTTTTGGTATTGTTTATTGCTAAGGGCGTATTATATGCCTTTGTATATATACATACCAAGTGTGAGGAATAGTGCGATTTATCTCTGCATGGGTTTTACCACAACCTTCGACTGGATAAAGAAACTGCCTCACACTTTCTTTTTATAGAACCACACCAATCGGGGCAGGGGTGTAATATAAGAAAAAATCTTATGAAAAAAATCTTATTCATTTCAGCAATGCTTATAGCATGCGCCAATTTCTGTAACGCACAGAATGAAGTAAAGTATCATGGAGAAGCAAATCTTGGCTACTCAATTGGAAGTGGTTATTTTGGCTATAACAGAGTTAATCTCCATACGATTCAAGGAACAAAGGTAGGAGAGTACGTTTCTGTAGGTTTGGGATTTGGACTTGATTGGTGGAGAGGCATATACAAAGAGTATTGGAGGGAAAAAGGCATGTTTGATTCTGGAGAACTCACAATTCCCGTATATTTCAATGTAAAGGGTTATTTACCCACAAGCAAGGATGTGGCAGATGTAGCGCCATATATCTCATGTGACTTGGGATACGCACTCGCTCTAACTCAAGGAATTAAGCAATATGGGGGAGGATTGTATCTCTCACCTGCAATCGGATTAAAATATAATTCATTAAAAGTGGAACTTGCATTTGTTCTTCAAAAAATTGATAACGTAGATTTTGAATGGGAATATGAAACAAACTCTGCACCTGCCTTCAAATTCTCGGTAGGTTGCATTTTTTGACATAAGAGAACAACATTATCTGCTAGAAAGTGACAATAGTGTTTTTTGGCTACAAAAAACAAACAACTATATAATTTTAATAATATTACCTATGATGATGAATTTTAAACAACTTTATTCCATTGCCCTTAGCATTTGTATATGTATCGGCATCACATCATGTGAAAAAGATTTTACTGAGTCAGATGCAAATTACAAGGAAATTATGGGAGAATGGAAGGCTGTCAAAATTGAAAAACATTACAATAGAGGCGGCGTGGATACAGACACAGATAAAGAAAGCATAAGTGACAATTTAGGAGGATATGAATGGTTGCTTATAACTGAAAACACGTTTATCGCTATGGAACGTGGATGTCAACTTGCTTACAGATACAAAAACAAACGTCTGAAACTAGAGTACAAGAATATTCATACCTTGGTTATCAAGAATTTAGATAAACCTATAGTTCTAGAATCAATAAGCGAGAATGAAATTATTGTTAAATATGAGGTTGATTATGGAGTATTACTAATCACATACAATAAGTTAGAACCTGTCGATTATGCAGATTTATTAGGACAATGGGAAGTAGACAAATTTGCGGCAACATACAATAATGGCAAAAAGTTTAGTACTTTCAGCGATGACGTATTTGAAAATGAGTTAAAAGGCTTGAGAAGGATAGAATTAACGGAAGATACATTAACCATGATAGAATCCAAGACATTACTGCCTTACACAATTGAAAACGGGAATCTTGTTCTTTCTTCATCTTTGTCTTTGAAAATTCTGTCTGTAAAAGTAGAGGATGACGAACTAAACAAATTGGTTTTCTTATACACTTCTACCCAAGAAGACTACACTGCCGTGATTACCTACGAAGAGGCCAGCTTCTACTACAACTATGCTTACTAAAACAAATAAGCATTCTTGATTCTATAAGTAAAGATTTTAAACCTGATAACATTTTTATCTAAAAGAACAAGAATGTCACACCGTGACACCCATCTCTTGACATAAAAATAGCACAAAACAGCTATGTTACAAAATGATGAGGCTCTCTATGACGGGAAGCCTCATCGTTGTTATATAACCTCAAAGTAATTATCTGTAATTGGAACTACTGGAAATAACCCCAAAAACATAATACATTCCTTTTGTTGGTTGCAAATCTCAGAGGGGTTGCACCCCTGCCGAATTGCTCTTGGCTACCCTGCCTTTTCGCCTGCAAGATGCAGTCGTAGGGAGTGTTGTTATCATCCCCTGTCATTGCAAAATATCTCGCCATTCAAGCTTAGTTCTACCTTTGGAAAACCGAAGCATTGACGACAAATGAGCATCATACATAGCATCTAAGAAGTCCTGTTCAAAGATGAGGCTTATATCTTGGGCTATATCGTGACTTTTGCAAAAGCCCTTGATTTCTTCGTTGTTTTGGTGAACTTCTAAACGGTGTAATGATTTTGGGTTGCCATAAAATTCTTTAATGTATCCCTTATGGGAAGATGTCTCAATTTCCTTTTTTTTGTTGTAACCGCACAAGGTAAGTCCTTTTGACTTATCCTTAACTGCTTTTGCTTGCTTTACAGAAATGGTGGGGCTACTTAATTTCTTAAAATTCAAAGAGAAGACAAACATACCTTCGGGCACATCCTTATACTTGTCTATAACTTTGCAATTTACGATTATCTTGACTGCATCATCTTTGGCAATCTTCCTTATCCTTTTAACTACATCAAAACGATAATCACGTGCTAAGTCTATTGACGTAATATGCTGAAAAGTCATTTTAAGCAAATCCGGCAAAGTTAGTGTTGTAGTCAATCTCTCTTGGTTATACAACACTTCATTCTCAACTCGGTAGTAAACGTAGGAGGCTTGTTCTTGTCCACCATAATGTCCGAAACGGAGAGTTGCAACTTTTGTGCGAGTTTCAAATGCCGAGCCATATAATACGTCATAGGCATATTGAAAGTGGCGGCTAGCAACGCGAAATAAAGAGAAATCTCCGTAGTTCTTCCAATCGCCAAACTCTATACTTGACAATTCTTCAAGGAAGGATGGCTCAGCTGTATAGCAGAGTCTTAATTCGTCAATAATTGTACGTCCTAAATCTTTCTTAGCCATTATTTTGGGAGTTTTCCTTTGCATTATTCTGCGAAGGAACACCCTCCCAATAAGTCTTTAAGCCTTTTGATATGGCTTGACAATGTGATGCACTCTTTTTGCGATTGCGAAGCGAGTTGCTAATCTTCATTTTCGTGATTTCGTCACGCTCACGATACTGGCGCTTAAAATTTTCTCTCATTTTGTTTTTCTTTTATTTTTAATTATTTATAAGTAAATATCAGTAAGATTAGAAAAACTGATATGTTTAGTAAGACAATACTTAAATTCGTGAAAAAATCAAGTAAAATTATTGGAAGCAACAGGTGTATGCCTATTATACCTACCAACGGGAGGCATAAATTAAGGGCGCTTACGGCTGTAACTTATTGAATTAGGAGTGTGGGGAGGGGTGTGCCCAAAATTTAATTAGCGAACACGCCCCTTTTCCGAGGTGGTGAAAACGTCTTCATACCACTGATTAACCCAATTATCGTATCACTAATGTGGGGTTAGATGGGTCAGGAACAATGGTTCTTAATTCCCAAAGACGGGATAAGTCTCTTAAAAATTCGTTCGAAAATAGAACGTCAAGGGGTACAAGAGAGAAGGAAGCATGCTTCCTTCTCTTTTTCTCTTTCTAATGATGGCACTTCCTAGGCACTTTGCTCATGTTTAGCCCTATAGGCCAACGCATAGAGACGCATCTGTTTCACCATGGCGACGAGGCCATTGCTGCGGGTAGGTGAGAGATGCTCCTTTAGACCTATCTCCTCGATGAAGTAGAGGTCGGCATCCACAATCTCTTCGGCGGTATGGCCGGAGAGGACCTGAACCAGGAGGCTTACGATACCCTTCACGATGAGGGCATCGCTCTCGGCCTGAAACACGAGGCGGCCGTCCACCTCGTCGGCCTGCAGCCATACGCGGCTCTGGCATCCCTCGATGAGGTTACTGTCGGTTTTGTACTCCTCGGGCAGGGGTTCCTGCTCACTACCGAGATCGATGAGGAGCTGGTACTTGTCCATCCAGTCGTCAAGCTCGCTGAACTCCTCGATAATTTGGTCTTGTATTTCGTTGATACTCATTTTCTTTTTCTATTAAACCACAGATTACACGGATTTTTCTAATTAATTACTGTGTATTACGTTCCTTAAAGTCTGTGTAATCTGCTCAGTCTATGGTGCGTCATCACTTCCTTAAATCTGTGGAATCTGCGTAATCTGTGGTTTCTTTAGTTTTCTTATCGTTCGTTATAGATTACCTGCATGACGGTCTGTCCTGCTGCACGGAGCACGGCGGGATCGATGTTCTCCATCGTGTCGTCCATCGTGTGCCACGTAGGGGCAAACCCCGTCTCAGGATAGTGGCCTATGATGTCGATACAGGGGATACGGGCAAGCTGGTTGATGGGGAGGTGGTCGTCGGTGATTTGTCCGCCCTCGGCATAGGGGAAGTGGCTGCCATTGCCGCTGGCATGGGCGGCGGCCCATACCTTGTCGACGATGTCGCGGGCGAAATAGTCGGACAGGCCCTCACGATGGAAGCGGGCATCCTTACCGCCCACCATATCGAGCAGGATGCCGAAGCGGGCCATGTAGCCATCGACATGAGGCACGCGGGCCCAGTACTGCGAGCCGAGGCACCAGGCGATGCCATCGGTGGGCTCATCGTCGGAAGCATGCTCGCCATAGTCCTCAGCATCGAAGAAGATGATGTCGACACCGATATCGGTGGGCTGAACTTGCAGCTGACGGGCTATCTCGAGGAGCACGCCCACGCCGCTGGCGCCGTCATTGGCTCCGAGGATGGGTGTGCGGTGGTTCTTGGGGTCGGGATCGGCATCGGCCCAGGGGCGACTGTCCCAATGGGCACAGAGGAGCACGCGCTTGCGAGTCTCGGGTTTGTAGGAGCCGATGATGTTGCGGGCAGCGAGGGCGGTGCCGTCATAAGCACGCAGGGTGACATGCTGTGAGGTCACCTTGGCCCCGAAGCGCTCGAGCGTCTGTGCCAGCCATTCGCCACACTGGCGGTGGGCCTCGCTATTGGGCACACGCGGCCCGAAGGCTACCTGCTGTGCGGTGTAGTGGTAGGCACTGTCTGCATTGAAGGTGGGCGCCACGACCGCCGCCTGCGGCTCCGCTGCTTGCGGAGCCTTCTTGCCACCACAGGCAACAAGTAATGTCACACTCAACAGCAGAAGCAAGAACGGGATGTTATAATTTTTAATTTTCAATTTTTAATTTTCAATTTACTTGTTCAACTTCCAGGTGCAGCCATCCTTGGTGTCCTTGATCTCGAAGCCGAGAGCAGCGAGCTCGTTGCGTATCTTGTCGCTGGTGGCCCAGTCCTTGTTGGCCTTGGCGATGGCACGCTGCTCGAGGAGCATATCGACAACCTTGCCGAAGGCCTCCTCGCGACCACTGTTGTTGCCGCTCTGCTCGGCCTTGATGCCGAGGATATCGAAGAGGAAGAGGGCGAACACCTCTTTCAGTTCGGCCAAGTCGGCTGCATTGAGGGTGGCTTTCTTGTCTATGGCCTGATTGATGATGCGGGCGGCATCGAAGAGGTGGCTGATGACGATGGGCGTGTTGAGGTCGTCGTTCATGGCTTCGTAGCACTTGGCACGCAAGCCGGTGACATCGACCGATGAACTTTCGGCAGGTGCGATGCGGCCGAGGTTGTTCCACGCCTCGAGGAGGCGGCTGAGGCCCTTCTCAGAGGCTTGCAGTGCCTCGTTGCCAAAGTCCACCGTGCTGCGATAGTGTGCCTGCAGGATGAAGAAGCGGATGGTCATGGGGCTGTAGGGCTGCTCGAGCAGGGGGTGCGAACCGGCGAAGAACTCGCTGAGGTTGATGAAGTTGTTGTATGACTTTCCCATCTTCTGTCCGTTGATGGTGATCATGTTGTTGTGCATCCAGTAGTGCACCATGTCGTCGCCTTGGCTGGCCACGCTCTGGGCTATCTCGCACTCGTGGTGGGGGAACACGAGGTCCATGCCGCCACCATGGATGTCGAAGTGTGCACCGAGGTATTTCTTGCCCATGGCCGTGCACTCACAGTGCCAGCCGGGGAAGCCGTCGCTCCAAGGTGAGGGCCAGCGCATGATGTGCTCGGGCTGTGCCTTCTTCCAAAGGGCGAAGTCCACGGGGTTGCGCTTCTCGCTCTGTCCGTCGAGGTTGTCGCGCGAGGTGTTGAGCACGTCGTCGAGGTTGCGGCCCGAGAGCTTGCCGTAGCGGTGGTCGCGGTTGTACTTCTCCACGTCGAAGTATACCGAGCCTTCGCTCTCGTAGGCGTAGCCATTGTCGAGGATCTCCTTGACGAGGGCTATCTGCTCGATGATGTGTCCCGAGGCATGGGGCTCGATGCTGGGGGGCAACACGTTGAGTGCCTCCATGGCCTTTTGGTAGCGGTTGAGATAGTGCTGCACCACCTCCATGGGCTCCAATTGCTCGAGGCGAGCCTTCTTGGCTACCTTATCTTCGCCCTCGTCGGCATCGTGCTCGAGGTGGCCTACATCGGTGATGTTGCGCACGTAGCGTACCTTATAGCCCAGGTGCTGCAGATAGCGGAAGAGGATGTCGAAGGTAATGGCGGGGCGGGCGTGGCCCAAGTGGGCATCGCCATATACGGTGGGGCCGCACACATACATGCCCACATGATTCTCGTGCAGGGGCTTGAAGAGCTCCTTGCGGCGTGTGAGCGTATTGTAAACGAATAGTTGGTGTTCCATAAAATAAAGTTTGTATTTATCAAGCGGCAAATTTACAAAAAACCATTGGAATAACCAACGTGAATGCAATAGAGTTTATAACAACGCAAGGGCGAAGGTGCTCACGCATCCTCGCCCTTTAAAACAAATTTGAGAAAAAAATTTACAACCTTCCGCTTTCGCGGTAAGGTATATCGTGTTATTCCCACAGGTTACCCCATGTGCCGCGACGGCCGTGGCCGAGCTGTGTACCGTCTTTTGAGGTGTCTACTTCAGTCTCACCATCGATTAAAAGGCTTGTAGCCATCATATCTACAGTCTCGATATTCATTACCTCCATCTCGGGAGTGATATATGCTTTCTTGTTCATAAAGAAATTTACAATTTAACGATTTACAATTTAGCTATTTACTTATTCAGAGAACCTAAGTTCTCCCCATAGAGGGGGAGTTAGAGAGGGTCTCTCTTCTTAGCGGATTACTTTCTTACCGTTCACAATGTAGATACCCTTCTCCATCTTCTCTACGCGGCGACCAAGGAGGTCGTAGATGACTACATTATCATTTATCAATT
>JAZPZS010000183.1:0-25765 GCA_045544835.1 Bacteroidaceae bacterium
ATGCCGTCGAGGATGGCATCCTTGATGCTGCTCTTGAGGGCACCTACCTCGGCACAGGGGGTGAGGCCGAAGGTGCGCATGATCTCGTCGCCATCGACAGGCGGCTGGAAGTTGCGTATGCGGTCGCGCTCTTCAAGGTCCTTGAGCTTCACGCGCACGAGGCGGAAGTTGTCGAGGAAACGCTGCTTGCGCAGTTCGTTCTTCGAGGTGATGTCGGCCTCGCACAGCATCATCAGGTCGTCGATATCGTTGCCCGCTTCAAAGAGCAGTCGGCGCACGGCGCTGTCGGTGACCTCCTCGTCGGCAATCACGATGGGGCGCATGTGGAGCCCTACGAGTTTCTGCACATACTTCATCTTCTCGTTCATCGGCAGCTTCATGTTGCGGAAGATGGTGGGTATCATCTTTTCACCGATGAAGTTGTGATTGTGGAATGTCCACCCCAGGCGCGGATCCCAGCGCTTGGTGCGTGGCTTGCCTATGTCGTGCAACAGGGCTGCCCAGCGTAGCCATAGGTTGTCGGTGTGCCGGGCAATATTGTCGAGCACCTCCAGCGTGTGGTAGAAGTTGTCCTTGTGGGCACGCCCGTTCACTGTCTCTATGCCCTGCAGTGCTGCCAGTTCGGGGAAGATGAGGGGTAGCAGACCACAGCGGTCGAGTTCCACGAAACCCTTTGAAGGGGTGGGGGAGGCGATAATCTTGTTCAGTTCGTCGATGATGCGCTCCTTGGAGATGATTTTGATGCGCTCGGCATTGCGTGTGAGCGACTCGAAGGTCTCCTCTTCGATGTAGAAGTTGAGCTGCGTGGCGAAGCGTATGCAGCGCATCATGCGCAGGGGGTCGTCGCTGAAGGTCACGTCAGGGTCGAGCGGCGTGCATATGAGGCGGTCCTCCATGTCGAGTAGTCCGTCGAAGGGGTCGGTGAGCTGACCGAAGCGCTCTGCATTGAGGCATACGGCAAGCGCATTGATGGTGAAGTCTCGGCGGTTCTGGTCGTCCTCCACTGTGCCATCCTCCACGATAGGCTTGCGTGAGTCGTGGGTATAGGATTCCTTGCGTGCCCCTACGAACTCTACCTCCATGTCGCGCCACTTGAGCTGTGCGGTGCCGAAGTTTCGGAAGATGCTCACGTGGGCGCCTCGGCCCAGTCGCTTGCGCAGAGCCTCGGCCATGGCAATGCCGCTGCCCACCACTACGACATCGATATCCTTGGAGGGGCGCTCCAGATAGAGGTCGCGCACATAGCCGCCCACGACATAGCATTCGAGCCCCAACTCGTCGGCCGTGTCGCCAATGAGGTGAAACAGCTTGGTGTCGAACATCCTCTTCAATTCCTCGGGTGATATATGTCGCATAGTCTTGAATTTTTCTTTTGAACTGCGAAGTTACTCAAAAACGTCGGAATAATCAATCAGAAGACAGAAATTCTTATATCGAACTCACGCTAACATACCATTAAAGGAGCTTCACCGTTTCCATCTGCCGATGTGTCGCCTGATGCAACTAACTTATACTGGAACAGCGATTTAACGGCGACACATTAGGGTGATTCTACACTTCTTCCCAACAAGACATTTCACGCATCTTTTCCTCACAAAGATTCCCATCTGCTTTGCTTCTCAAAATTTGCAAAAAATCATTTCTTGTAGTATCTTTGTATACTGATAGCTCATTTGCCGTTCGCGAACGACAACCTTGTCGAGCACGAACGGCAGTGCGGCTGTTCGCGAACAGCAACGTTGCCGTTCGCGAACGGCAAATAAAATACTCAAACGAAAGAATGATAACAAACAGATAAAAAGGAGGAACAGCTATGGCAACAAAAAACTTCGTACAAAAAGACTCTGGCACCATCGCCTACCAGTTGAGAGAGAAGCACGACCTTCGCGGTGAGGCAAACGATGACAATCCCGCCTTGGCGGTTAGCGTAGTAGGCAGCCGCACGGTGACAGCCGACGAGTTGGCCAAGGAGATTGCCGCCTCGTGCACCATCAAGGAGGCCGATGTGGCCGGTGTGCTCAAGGCACTGAGCCTGCGCGTGCAGCGCACCCTGCTCGACGGCAACCGCGTGGAGCTGGGCGAGATAGGCACACTCTCCGTAACCCTCACCTGCGGCACCAAGCACCGTGCCGACAAGGTGAAGGCACGCGACATCAGCGTACGCCGCATTGCCTTCACCCCATCAAAGGAGCTGAGCAAAGCCATGCGCGGCGCAAAGATGGTGAGCGCAGGCCCCGTGCGCACCAAGCACCTCACCGATGAGGAGATAACGGCACGCCTCACCACCCACTTTGCTACCAGCACCGTGCTCTACCGTTCCGAGGTGGAGAGCCTCTGCGAATGCTCGCGCTACCGCGTCATGCAAATCATCGACACACTCATCGAAGCCGGACAATTACACAGCGTAGGCCGTCGCAACAGCCGCCACTACACCGCTGCCGAGGGACATTTCGGGAAGTGACAGGGAGGCCAACGACAAATACTGGCGGCAGATGAAAAGGAGTGGAAAATCATCCTCATCTGTCGCCATTATCTTGTTATAGACGTGCAGATTACATCTCTTTGGCGACACTTCGGCACTTCACTACGCCAAAACCCTAGAAACAGATTGGATTACCCCAGACAACGTGAGTCCGATCCTCCTTTTAACCTTTTCGGTTGGGGAACTGACGCCTGGCCGATGATGTGCGCTGGCGTGTCCTTTTTTCATTACACATAGATTTTCGTGAATTATCCATGAATTTTCATAAACAATTCGTATCTTTGCACCGACTCATTAGCTCACTCAGTGGGAGGTGGGTCAGGACATATTGTGAAAAGGACGTTTACGAACGTTATCTTCTAATCTCAAATCTCGCAAATTTGACACCAGGAAGAAACGGCAACGGAAGCGTCCACTTCGGGCGTTTATAGCACCCAACCTATGGTCGTGAGGCCTTGCTTTGTCATTTTGAACGAAGTGAAAAATCTCGCGAGGTACCATAGGCGAGGTCGTATATAAACTGCACGGCGTGGGCTAATGCGTTGCTTATCCTTGGTGGAGGCAATGCGAGAGCCTGAGATTGGGATAAGCGAGAGTACAGAATCCCACGTCTTTTCTTTTTAAATAGGTATAGCCGAATCCGGGGATGCTATAGGCCACAAGAGATGGATAGATGAATAAGTTTCTATCATTTTTATCGGCTGCTGCCATCACAGGCACATTCCTTTCCTGTAACGACACGTTGATTGATGCCCCTGTGGCATTCCAAAGCCAGCCTATCACTCTTTCTGCACAGCTACAGCAACAGAATGTTACCCGTGCCAACGAACAGGGCTTCGTTACGGGCGACCGTATGGGTATTTATATCGTTGATTATGTGAATGGAGCACCGGGCACGTTGGATGTAGCCGCTAATCGTGCTTCGAATGTACTCTATACCTTCGATGGCGACAATTACACTTGGACCGCCCCCACTCAGCTCTATTGGAAGGACAGCAGTACGCCCGTCGATGTCTATGGCTACTACCCGGGCATCAACTACATCGACGAACCTACGGCATATGAGTTTGAAGTGAGCAACATGCAGAACGTCGTGCCTGAGGATGGCGGCATGTCGAACTATGAGGCCTCTGACTTCCTGTGGGGAAAGACTGCCAAGGTAAGCCCCACCGAGAAGGAGATTACGGTAAGCTATCATCACCGCATGGCGGGTGTGTGGGTTTACCTAAAGGCGGGTGAGGGTATCTCCGCAACTGAATGGGAAAAGCTCGATAAGGTGGTACAGATAGAGAATACTGTGCGTACCGCTACCATTGACTTGACGGACGGTATCCCTGTTCCTTCGGGCGAGGTGGACAAGGGCATTGCCATGCTTCCGCAGAGTGGTGACAGCTATCGTGCTGTAATTGTTCCCCAAAAGGTGGCTGCAGGAAAGAAACTGATTAGCGTCACTCTCGATGGCATCACCTATACCCACTCCTTGACCTCTGAGATGAACTATCAGATGGGCAAGATCCACAACTTCACCATTACTATCAATAAGGTAGAGGCATCGGGCGATTACGAATTAGCCGTTTCATACGATGGCATCACCGACTGGGTGAACGACGAGACTTCCCATGCCTTCTCTTCTACGGCATACGTCGTTATCCATTGTCCTAAGGTGGGAATGCTGAAACAGTGCATCATCGATGCAGGGTATGACTATACCACGATGCGAAACTTGAAGGTAACGGGAAATCTGACCACGGAAGATTTTGAATTCCTAAATAACGAGATGGCAAACTTAAAGCATTTGAATTTGAGTGATGTTAGAATTAAAAGAGTGAATTGGAATAATGATGTGTTATATCAACATTGGGGAGATGATGGATTGCCTAATAAGGCATTTATAGGAAATAAGACAATCCGTTCAATTGTGCTCCCTGATTCCTTAAAGACTTTAGGGTACGATGCCTTTGCAGGATCGAACTTGATGCATTCAGTACTGAAGATCCCAGAAGGTGTGACCTACATTGGTGGTGGAGCTTTCTGTGATGTACAATATAATGGGGTTACATTAATACTACCCAATAGTTTGGATTCAATAGAAGGTGGAGCATTTGTCAATTGTCAATGGGCTTGTGAATTTAATTTATCTGATAACATTAGTTATATTGGAGATAGTTGGTATGGTAGTAGTATCCCAAATTTTACGGGTACGGTTCATATTCCATCTAAATTAAACAGAATCCCCCAAGGTTTATATGCCGGAATGGGAGAGAATTCCAATTTTGTGGGAAATATAGAAATAACTCAAGGGGTAACAGAAATCGGAGATGCTGCATTTGATAATTTATTTCTTAAGAATAGGATTGATTTGATTCTTCCTGTCGGAATGAAAAAAATTGGAAATTCCGCTTTTGGGCAAATACGTTTCTCGTCTCTTCTTTTCAATGATGATTTAGAGCATATTGGGAATTATGCTTTTTGGGGGTGTGAGATACCTTTCCAAATAAATCTGCCAACGGGATTAATCCAGATAGGGATAATGGCATTTTCTCACTCGAAAATAAGGGGGAAATTGATTATTCCTGAGAGATGTTTGAGCATAGGGCGAGGTGCTTTTTGGGGATGCAGTTTGAGTGAACTTATTTTACCTGAAAAGTTGGAAATTATTATGGAAGAGTCATTTTGCAATGTGGGTAGTATAACCGAACTGACTATTCCGAAATTTGTGGACTATATCGGTGACCGTGCATTTGCGGAAAATGCTTATTTACAGACTATAATCAGTTTGAATCCTGAACCTCCAGTCTTAGGTGATGAGGTCTTTGCAGGTCTTTATATGGACAAAGTTGTACTTCAAGTGCCTGAACAGTCTTTAGAGCTATATCGCAATGCGGATGGGTGGCGAGAATTTCAGAATATTACCGCTTATCGCGAATTGGCATTCAATGTGCCTGAAATTGTTACCTTGGATAAAGGTGCCACTCGCAGCGGTATCCTACGCAGTGAAGGTGCTTGGGAGGTGGCAGAATGTCCCTCATGGGTGACGGTTTCTCCATCATCAAGTAATGACAAGAAAACCGAAGTGGCCGTCACGGTAGAAGCACAAGACAAAGGAACTGCAACCCGTGAGGGGAGAATCGTTTTCCGACTTAAAGACAAGGACTACACCACCTATACCACCGTTCGACAGGTGGCTGCAGATGTAGCCGAGGACGAAACTATTGTGCTTCAAGAAGCATCGGCTGGCGCTCCTTATGAAGTACCCATTTTCATGGTTGGTGATGGCTACAATGCCGATGACATAGCTTCGGGAAAGTATCTACAGGATATGAGCGAACAGATGGAGCATATCTTCTCCGTAGAACCCTACAAGAGCTATCGCGACTATTTCACCGTGAGTACCGCCATTGCCTGCTCTCCAGAGTCAGGAACCAACGAACCAATGAAATTCAAAACGGAGAGCTACTGGGAGTCTGAGGCTGATATGGTGTGGAGGTATGCATTGGCACATGGTAAGGATATTTCAGAAGCCCGTGAAGCCTACACCACCATCTTGGTACTGTACAATACAGAAGTGCCTATTCATCACACAGACATCAGTGACAACGGTCGTGCGATCAGCTGGATGGGTAAGAGTACCGACAGCTATCCTTTTGACCAACGGGGATATATCTTGCACGAATTGGGAGGAGTAGCTTTTGCCAAGTTGGGACCTGAGGGTGTCAGTCACTTCAATTTTATGAAGGATTGTAAATGTCCAGGGTGTAATATGACAAATACCTATAACTCTATGCGCAGTAGGGGGTGGTACCAGAATGTCTCCATTTCAGGGCGAATGAACGAGGTGCCGTGGAGCCACTACATTTTCCACGAGAAGTATGCCCCCTATGTCGATATCTACGAAGGGGCGCTGAACCATTCGCGCAGTACCTACCGATCGGAAAACATGAGTGTAATGGGCAATACCTATATACCTTATTATAACACCATCAGTCGCGAGATTATCGTGCGTCGCATTATGGAGTGTGCTGGATTGCCCTTCTCCATGGAGGATTTTTTGGCGAAGGATAAGATTGAGCTTCCTGAAGAACTGGTGGAATAATTATGAATTGTGAATTCTGAATTATGAAAACAAATGATATAAAAACATATTTGCGCTTGGCAGTTGTAGCTTTGCTGACCTCTACCTGTATCGTAGGATGTCAGGAAGAGGAGGTGCTGAACGTTGGCAATGGGATGCGTGAGCCGATGAACCTGCAGGCCGAGATACATCAGCAGAATGTGACGCGTGTGAATGACAACGGCTTTGCCGATGGTGACCACATCGGTGTGTTTGTGACCAACTACCAAAATGGTGTAGCACCTGAGTTGGTCTTGACGGGTAATCATGCCGACAATGTACGCTTTACTTACGACTATGAATCGGGCAAATGGACGGGAGCTACCCAACTCTATTGGAAGGACAAGGTGACCCCCATCGATGCCTACGGATACTATCCGTTTGATGAAGAACTGTCGAGTGTCACGGCCTATCCCTTTACGGTGCAGCGTAACCAGCGTGACCAGGTACAGGGGGATGCTATCTATGGCTACGAGGCTAGTGACTTTTTGTGGGCCAAGGCTGAGGGTGTGGTGCCTACGGCAGCTGCTGTCACCTTGCGGCACAAGCATGTCATGGCGGGTGTTGAGATCAACCTGGTAGAGGGCTCAGGATTTGAAGATGGGGAATGGGAACTGTTGAGCAAGCAGGTGATGGTAGAGAACACTCGTTTGGGAGCTACTATCAGCCTACAAACAGGAAAAGTCTCTGTTGAGGCTGCTTCTGCAATCAACTCCATCATTCCACAAGGCTCAGGTGATAGCTATCGTGCCATTGTGGTGCCACAGACTATAGATGGGGATAAAACGTTATTCTCCATCACAATTGGTGGAAAAACTCATCAATTTACCCGTAGTAGTGCGATGACATATCATCCAGCAAAGTTGCATAAATTTACTTTTGATGTGAATTATTCGCTATCAACAGGAGATTATCAATTGAATCTGTTGGATGAGGCGGTAGTCGCATGGGAAAACGATGCAGAGTCGCATAATGGTGTTGCGCGTGAATATATAACGGTACATGTCAATGAAGGGGACTATATAGGTGATATCATTGAGCGAATGGGAATAGATCCGAAAGAGATTGTCAATCTAAAAATAACTGGGGTATTGAAAGGGCTTGGCATGATTTCTAATGAATTAGGCAATAGCTATGATTCTCAGTTCTCCTATATTCGCGATAATATAGTGAATTTGCAGGCTTTAAATATAAAGGATCTGAAAATAAAGCAAATGGAAATAATTGACTGGTATTGTAAGATGGATGATTGTATTCCGCATGAAGCTTTTCGTGGTTTAGAATCATTAGCCTATATTGTGTGGCCTGATAGTTTACAAGGGATTGGCCCGTGTGCATTTATGAATTGTAATTTGCGGGGGGCGTTAATACTTCCTGATGGATTGAAAAGGATAGACAACTCGGCATTCCTCGGTAATGCTTTTTCAGGTGAAATTTATATCCCCTCTTCAGTAGAAGTGATAGGTGAACGTGCATTTTCTGGTTATAATAATGATGCATATTTTACTGGAGAATTAGTTTTGCCCTTAAATATGGATTATTTGGGAGATGCCTTTCATTATTGTCAATACTTGACTGGAAAAATCCATATACCAGATGGAGTGGAAGTTGTATATCCTGCATGGGGACCAAATATGATGGGGGATGTAGTTATTCCTTCAAGTGTTAGAAGAATTGAAGGAATGAGTGGGAGGATTACTTCTTTATACATTCCGGAGGGGGTTGAAGAAATCAATTGTATTTACGGAGAGTATTATTGGGGCTCCAAATATGATAATTTGTCTGATAGGAAATGTTTACGTGGTGGTATTAAGATTCCGAATAGCGTTAAATCCTTGGGACCATGGGCATTTTATGGAACAGGAATATCTCATGTGCAATTATCTGAAAACATGGATTGTATTAATGAGTATTCATTTGCTGAAACAGATTTGCAGGATACGTTAATGCTTCCTTCTACAATTATTCAAATAAAAGAAGACGCTTTTAGTGGATGTCGTTTTTTGACTGCACTTATTCTTCCTGCAGGATTGCAAGAAATACGAGGGCGTGCTTTTGCCAATTGTGCATCTTTGGATTACATTCGTTGTTTAGGAACGGAACCTCCTATGCTTGACCCCAGTGCTTTTGATGGTGTGGAAAAGAATAATTTTACATTGGTAGTTCCTGACGGAGCTGTAGAAGCCTATCGAAATGCCCCGGGGTGGAGTGAGTTCAAGCGCATTTCTTCGTATCGCAACTTTGTATGCCGACCCATGTTTGCCCATCTGCTCAATAAGAGCAACACACGTAGCGTTGTACTCAATGCTGATGGCAATTGGGAGATTACCCACTGTCCCGACTGGGTGCACCCTTCCGTGACAAGTGGCTACAAGAAGACGGAATTGACGGTTGTTATTGATGAATTGGCGCATGGTGCCGGTAACCGTAATGACAGCATCATCTTCACCTTGACGGACAAGGTGGATGAGGAGGGAAATGCTATCACTTGTTGTTATCGCGTAAACCAATATGATTATGAGCATGACGAGGACAGTCAAATCCAATTGCAGCAGGCGGCCAAAGGCAAGGGCATCAACATCGTCTTTATCGGAGACGGTTACGATGCGGAAGATATTGCATCCGGGCAATGCCTGGCTGATTATCAAGAGGGTATGGAGTACTTCTTTGCCGTAGAACCTTACAAAACCTACAAGGATTACTTCAATGTCTATGCCCAATTCCCGCTGAGCTACGAAAGTGGTGTGTGCTCTAATGTCAACATCTGGCGCGATACAAAATTTGACACGACCTATGGTGCAGGAAAGGGTGGACGTCTGAAAGTCAATTTTGATGAAATGATGGCCTACGTGCTAAACGATGTGAAAGGCGGAGCCATAACAGGCGAGAATGTCAATGAAAGTTTGATTATTACCATTTTGAATAGTGATGTATACGAAGGATTGACCAGTATGTGGTCCACAGGAGCTGCTATTGCAGCTGTGCCACATAGCCGGAATGATTATCCCAATGATTATCGTGGTCTAATTCAGCACGAAGCCGGCGGTCACGGTTTTGCCAAATTGGGGGATGAATATATCTATCACAGAGATTATATTCAGAAATGTGGTTGTAATGATGGCTGTGGGCATGTGGAAGAGTTGTTGGAGACACATTCTATGGGTTTTGCACGGAATCTGTCGCTTACGGGCAAATATAAGGATATAGAGTGGGCACACCTGATATTTGATGACCGCTATCAGGATATTGTGGACATTTACGAAGGGGGATACTTCCATAGCAAAGGGGTGTATCGTTCGGAAGTGAATTCGTGCATGAACAACAATGTGCCTTATTTCAGTACGTGGTCACGACAGATTGCTGTAGAACGTATCAAAGCTATTGCCGGAGAACCATTCGACTTCGAAGAGTTTGTAGCCCACGATAGCCGTGAGTGGGGCGATAAGTTCCTGACCCGTAGTGGTGGCGATGGCAGTGCGGCTACGGCATTGCACAATCCGACACCGATTGTCAAGAAAGGTTCACCGGCGGAGTTGATTAGAGTAAAAGGAGATAGGAGGAGATAATGTGTTGTCATCCTGAGCGAAGTCGAACCTTTAGGTCGACGCCCAAAGGGGCTGAAGTCAAGGAACTCAAAATAGATTAAGATATGAAAAAGAGTATTATATATAACATACTATTGGCTCTATGTTTTGTCGGCTGTGCCGACGATATGGCTGTGGAGGTGGGCAATCAGGCTATGCCTATACAGATAGCCTCTACCTATCCCGTGGTAGGAACAACTCGCGCTACGGATAATGGATTTGTAATAGACGATGTGGTAGGCATCTTTGTGGTGGATTATAACGAGGATGGGACACCGGGAACCCCTGCACTGAGCGGTAATCGGGGAGGCAATGTGAAGTTCTGCTACGATGGTTGTTTGTGGAGTGCTCCTTACCAGCTCTATTGGACTGACGGGGAAACTCCGGCAGACTTTTATGGCTATTATCCATATGATGAAGCACTTTCTTCTGTTACTGAATATCCCTTTGTAGTCAGTCGTAACCAGTCATCTAAAGGGTATAAGGAGAGTGATCTGTTGTGGGCCAAGGCTGAAAAGGTGCATCCAACCACGGAAAAGATTCAATTGCGATACAAGCATTTGATGGCTGGTGTGACGGTGGCTTTGGAGATGGGTAGTGGATTCACTACAACTGAATGGAATGAGCTGGATAAGGTGGTGCAGATAGAAAAAACGATTCTTTCGGGAACGGTGGACTTATCTAAGGGTACATGCAGCGTAGGGAGTGGCAAGACTGAAGCAATCACTCCTTTGGAATATAATGGGGTATGGCGGGCGTTGGTATTTCCTCAAACGGTGAAGGCTGGCACATCCATACTGAGCATAACGGTGGATGGACAACGCTATCAGTTGGTAAAGGATGCTGATTTTACTTACTATAGCGGAAGGATGCACAACTTTACCATCACAGTCAACCGCTCCGAAACAACGGGTGACTTGACTTTTGCGTTGAAAGCGGATGATATTGTGGCTTGGGTGGATGATGTCGATTTGCACGAGGGATTGGTTCGTGAATATTGGTGTGTAGAAGTGACAGAACCAGGAACGTTGGAAGCAACGATCAGGGCTGCAGGGAAAGAACCTTCAGAAGTGCGTAGCATGAAAGTAATAGGAGTACTGAATCATACAGATTTACATTTTATAGGTAACCAAATGGAGCATCTTTTCGCTTTAAACCTTAGGGATGTGACTATTACAGGAACGGATGAAGAAAAGGATATGTTTAGTTTAGCAAAGGACTTCTATGTGGCATCGGATACACACATGGGCAATTTGAACCATATAGAATTGCCTGCGAATTTGAAAAAGATTGGAGATCATGCCTTGACTGCAGTGGGGCTTGTCGGCACTATTTCTATTCCTAACGGAGTCGAGTATATCGGGGTGGAAGCTTTTTGTGGTAATCGTTTAACAGGGGAACTGAAATTACCTCCTTCGTTGAAAATTCTTCGTGGAGGAGCTTTTGCCTTTAATTCGTTTTATGGTGAACTCCACTTACCCGATAAATTGGAAATTATCGGTCCAAACTTCTATTGGGGGCAAAATTATCGTGTTTTTGAAGGAAGCAAATTCTCAGGCCCTTTAAATTTGCCTTCAGGATTGAAAGAACTAGATTATTTGGGGGTTTCAGGAACAATGGGTACACTCGTTATACCTGCTCAAATAACAGAAATCAAACAAGGAGAGTTCTATGGGAGCGGTTGTTCTCAAATCATATTTCATGATGGAATTACCCAAATTGGAGACAACTCTAGTGTATATGGGGGTGTTTTTGAACAATCTTCATTATGCGGAGAACTTGTTTTGCCTAAAGAATTGAAGATCTTAGGTAGGGCTTCATTTAAAGGTTCGAAAATTTCGAGAATCCAATTTCCTGATAACCTTAGGACAATGTATGGCGATTATTGGAATGGAGGGAATGAAGGATTTGGTCCTTTTGCTAATTGTCATTATCTAACAGGAATAGTAGAATTGCCCAAGAATGTAGCACATATACCTACAGGTTGTTTTACCGAATGTTATGGTATTACTGAATTAATCATTCCAGAAGGAGTTGATATTATTGGCGAGTATGCATTTGCTGGATGTTATGGAATTAATAGTATTTTTTGTAAAGACGAAGAACCTCCTTTGGTTTGTGAGAATTGCTTCTTTGGAGTCAATAAAGACAATGTTATAGTAGAGGTACCCAAAGGTTGTGTGGAAAAATACCGTCAGGCACAGGGATGGAGTGAATTTAAGCGGATTGCTGAATACAGTGACTTTGTGTGTCGCCCGGCGCAAGCCAATGCTTTGAATACCCAACATTCTGAAAACTTGGTGTTGAATGCCGATGGAGCATGGGAAGTGGAGCATTGTCCTGATTGGGTGACACTTTCTAAGACATCAGGTACAGGAAAGACGGAGCTTCGCTTGACATTCAATCCGATGGAGCATGGAGCGGGCAATTGCCGCGACAGCATTCTGTTCCGTATGCCAGAGGAAGGATATACTACCTATTGCGTAGTGTCGCAGTATGATTGCAAACATGAAGAGGATAGCTACCAAATCTTGCAGGAACATACCAAAGGGAATGGTATTGACATCGTATTTGTAGGTGACGGCTTCGATGGGGAATCCATAGCCAATGGTTCCTACTTAGAACTGGTGAAGCAGCAGACGGAGTACTTCTTCGGATTGGAACCCTACAAGAGTCATCGGGAATACTTCAATGTCTATGTCACTTTCCCGCTTTCGCAAGAGAAGGGGGTAAACACAATGTATACTTACGTGAACAACCGCTTCGGCACGTTGCACGGCGTAGATGACCAATGCAGTTACAATAAACTCCTAATAGAGGCAGATGAGGTATATAATTATGCCTTGAACCATTCGCCGTTGAGAGAGGATAGAATAAATGAATCGTTGGTGGTATTAGTGCCCAACTGCGCCGACTATTCGGGTAACACGGTATATGCCGTGAACGGTTGGGGACCGTATGGTATGACTATCTCTATCTGTCCACCATCGAACCGTCCCTATCCTGAAGATACGCGTGGAGTCATTCAACACGAGGCTGGTGGGCACGGATTCGGTAAGTTGGCTGATGAGGAGATAACATACCCTGATGGACGTGGTACATGGGCAACCCCCAATGTTGTCAACGAAATAGAGGAACGTCATAGCTGGGGATGGTATCAGAATATTGCTACCACCTCGAATATGAAGCAGGTACCATGGGCGGACTTTATTTTTGACACTCGCTACAGCGACTATGTGGATGTGTATGAAGGAGGATATGGCTATATGCGTGGTATCTTCCGCTCAGAGGCCAATTCGTGTATGAATTATGGTATACCTTATTATAATGCCATCTCCCGCTTGAGCATCATGCGTCGTATTAAGGAATGTGCTGGAGAGTGGTTCTCGATGGATTATTTCTATGAACACGACACCAACAAGTGGGGTGACAGAGATGGCACTACCCGTTTTGGCACGGCCTATGGTCACTTTGAAGGTTCATCGTATGCAGGCAGCAATCAGCATGTTGCTCCCCAAATGGTGGATGCCAAGAAACAGGGCGACAGGGTGAGAGAGATTAGAGCACGATTGAAAGCGGAACGTGAAAACAAGAGGTATTGAGAATTAAAAATTGAAAGTTAAAAATTAAAACATCATGTCATCCAGAGCGAAGTGAACCTTTAGGTCGATGCTCGAGGCGTCAGCTATGGCTGTAAAGCCAAAGGGGCTGAAGTCAAAGGATTTCGTAAAAGTGTGTGGAGATTTTTCACTTTGTTCAAGATGACAATCAAAAAATGAATTATGAAAACAACAAGATACTTTATGGCAGCGGTGATGACGATAGCATTGGCCGCATGCAACAATGAGATGGAAATGGAGGGTACAGCGTATGTTCCTGATGAAGGTGAAATCCAGCTAATGATGATGCATCCGCACCAGACACGTGTCACTGAGACAAGTTTCGAAGCATCGGACTCTATCGGTGTGTATGTAACGGCGAGTGATGCAGCACTGCAGCTAGCCGGTAATGAGGTGAACAATGAGCTGTTTACATACAATGGCACATCGTGGACCTCGAAGCGAAAGGTCTATTGGAACACGGGGAAGCACAATGTGTATGCCTTCTATCCCTACTCAAAGAAGGTGAACGATGTGGTGGATTATAGTTTTAGTGTACAGACCGATCAGAGTACTGATTGGGGATATATGCACAGTGACTTCCTGTTTGCCTTTGCATTGGATGTGACAGCATCGACCAGTCCTGTTGCCATGCAGTTTGCCCACAAGATGAGCAATGTAATTGTAAACTTGGAAAAAGGTGAGAACTATGAAGGGGTAATTCCAGCTGATGCTGAAGTTTACCTATTGAGTACAGTACCCCAAGCGGTGATAGATCTTTCGACTGGCGATGCTGGAAAAGACAATTATGGAGCGGAAGCCGCTATACGCTGCCGTCAAGTAAGCAATACGCAATATCAGGCTATTGTGGTACCTCAAAGTTTGACTTCACGACGCCCGTTAGTAGAGGTTGTTATCGGAGAAGTCTCTTACCTAATGGAGGGGAAAATCAGCTATCGCCCTGGTATGCGTCACACTATCAGTGTGACACTGGATCAGAATCCTGAGCAGATTAAGATTGAGATTGGTGGTAGTATTGAAGGTTGGAACTAATTATAGGAATCATGAAGAAATTGTTATTTATAGGAATGATTCTTTTGTGTGCATCATGTCGCAAAGATACACCAGACGGACCAACCGTTCCGCCAGAAGATAGAGAAGAGACGGTACGGATACAGACTCGTGCAGAGGAAGGAGTATTGAATGAAGGCGTGAATGCAGGACTTTATATGGTGAATTATTTTGATGGACAGCAAGATGAATTACTGGCTACTGCCAACTATGTAAACAATCAGTTGTTGACGTTTACTGATGGCTATTGGAACACGGCTAAGCCTATCTATTGGATGGATATGGATACTCCGGCAGATTTTTATGCATATGTACCTTATCAAAAGGAAGTGTTAGATGCCCGAGCATTATCATTCAGTGTACAGCAAGACCAGACAACCATTGCAGGGCTGGCACAGAGTGATTTTCTATGGGGAATCCTGCAAGGCCAATCACCAACGGAAAGCAGTTTTGACTTGACGCTTTCGCATCTGTTGAGTCGACTGACTGTGAAAGTGGAAGCAGCAAGTAATCTAGTCGAGAATATAAATGTAAAGGATGTGTCCGTGGCTATTGGAGGAACGAAGACTGCGGCCAAGATTGACTTGGCAACAGGGAGCATCACTCCAGATGGAGAGGCACAGGAGGTGAAGTGCCACAGTAACGGTGACCTGAGCTATACGGCAATCCTGATACCGCAGCAGGTACCGTTCAGCAATCTGATACAGATAGTATGGAATGGCAATCCTTATACCTTACAGAATGCTTTCAAACTGGAACCTAAGCATCAATATACAATAACCGTAAAACTAAAAAAGACTGAAAGCGGATTTGATGTCGGTATTGATGGATGGGATATTATTGATGAGGACTTTGGAGGAACCGTTGGAGGATAGGGTAAGTTTTAAAGTTGATGAGTTTTAAAGTTGATGAGTTGATAAGCTGATAAGTTTTTAAGTTTGGAATGAAACGATTGAAATACATATTACCTTTGTTGCTATTCTTCTGCTGGCTGCCTGCTATGGCCCAGAGTGACATTGAAGTGACGGACAGCACCTCTACTGAATGGGAGGATAACATAGGAGGAGAGATTACTCCCAATATGCCAACCGGTCCCGTAACTGATATTACTCTATCTCAGACAAGTATTACTATAGAAGGGGGAGAGCGTATACGCTTGACAGCCCGGAGCAACAGTACCGCTGCCAATAAGAGGGTGACATGGAGTGTGGCCGATGAGAGTATTGCCACGGTTTCAGATAATGGAACTGTAATGGGACGAAAGAAGGGAACAACGATTGTGACGGCAACTTCAGTGTCTAGTCCTGAGATATCTGCTGATTGTGAGGTGACAGTGATGTCGGACTATATAGAACCTAATCTTATAGTTTATACAGATGGGAATGGTATCGTGACAGGTGGCGGTACTTATATGGAGGGTACGGAGGTGACATTGGTCGCAATTCCTAATGATGGATATTGTTTTGTAAAATGGTCTGATGGGAGTACTGCTAATCCGTATACCTTTATATTATATGGGACAACAGAGCTGATGGCTTTCTTTGAACCTATCGAGGGAGAAGGTCTTGGTAATGGAAGGATTGTATCTATCCCTGGAGGAGATTACAATGTCTTCTATTCTGATTATACGGGTAAACGATGGTATCTCCATGTTGCAGGCTATAAAAATTGGGCTGTAAGTGAAACTCCAAAGACTATTAAATTCACAGCTGGTAATGTCACTGATGGACAGGCCTTCTCCAATGCGGCAAGCTTCATGGAAAGCAATGGCTACTATATGTCCAATGTCTCAGGATGGGACGGGACTGGCCCCATCAATACGGTGCCGGTAAATGAAGGCTTAGGTCTCGAGAAGCGAACTTGGGAGAGTCAGGTGTTCTATAAAAACGATGAAGGCAAGCATGCTATCCGCCTGACAAATACTATAGGTACAGACTGGGGGTGCCACCTGTTTGTAAATATCGACCCTGCAACCTTGGAAATCTTTGCAAGTCAACCATCCTTGGAGGATGCACTTTACTTGTGGGAGATAGAGAAAAGTAAGGCCGTATATAAAGTGTATTATTATATTGGGAACGAACTGGTACATACAGCCGAGGTGGCGTATGGTGAGAAGATACCTGAATATGTATACGAACCTACAGAAGAGGGGGACATCTTCCTTGGGTGGATAGGCGACACGTATGATACTATGCCCGCTCACGATGTGATCTACACGGCGAACATAACGAACGATGTTATTCAATTGACAATCGACAGTGGACAATTGACGATCTATGACCTCGCTGGGCGTAAGGTGACAAATTCCGAGAACCTCAAGAGGGGGATGTATATCGTAAATGGTAAGAAAGTGGTCTTCTAACGATGACAAAATTACATTCTGATATACCCTCATATCTTTTACCAAGTCCGATAAATTAGTATCGGGATATTGTGCCGACAGTCATTTTCTTTTTGTACTTTTGCAGCAAAATAGTACAACTATGAAGATACGATACCTTATCCTTGCCCTTGCTACGGGCTTCACATTGGTCAACTGTACCGAAGATGTAGAGAAGCAGGCACAGCCCTATCTCCTCCGTGCCCGACAGGCATATGTCCACAAGAAGTATCATTTGGCTCGGCTGCAGATTGATAGCGTGGCGATCCTCTATCCGAAGGCGTTTGATGTCCGTAGGCAGGCGCAGCGTCTGTCGCTTCAGGTTGACCTGGCCGATGCTCATGACAGTATGGCCTATACGGACAGTCTACTGCAGGAAGTGCAGGGCAAGTTGCCGGTATGCAAGGCACGCCTCTACTTGGATAAGGACACCCGCTACCAGGATGTGGGAGTGTACTATGCTGCTGGACATCGCCCGGAACGGAATGCGGGACGTACCTACCTGCGTCCGCAAGTCGATGAGCAGGGGAAGCACTCCATCGTGGTGTTCCATCGAGGCAAGCCTGTGGGGGGCAACCTGTTGCGGATCACTGCCTCTGATGGTACCTATGTGGAGGTGCCAGCGGTGGATGAGGCGCATGTGAGTTCTGATGTGTCGGGCAAGACGGAACGTGTGGACTTTGTGCCTGGTCGGGTGGATATGGTCGGCTCGTTCGTGAAACTGCATGGCGGCAAGCGTCTCAAGGCAGAACTTGTGGGGAGCAAAGGAAAGGTGGCTGTGCCCTTTGCCGCTGCCGAAGTGAAGGCCTTTGCGGAGGTTTGTGAACTGACAGCATTGTTGGAAGCTGCAAATCAGTTGCAGATGCAGCGTCAGGAACTGATCCGTCGCATGCAATTCTATGAGACTCGCCTTCAGGCCGATTCGGTGGGAACGGATGTGTCTCGCTGAGGGGCTGAATCGCGGATGGATTGTGAAAAGTTGTCAATGGTTTTGCTGTCTGCAATAAAAGCCGTATCTTTGCAGTTTGTAAGAATGAAAGACTGACAAAAGCTATGAATTTCAATATGCTACGTTATGTTGCTCTTGCTGCGGTTGCCGTGGCCTCGGTGCGTGTGTGCGGACAGGACCTGCTTGCAGCACAGGCTCCTGTAGATAGGCAGATGGCTAGGATAGACTCAGTGGTGCTCAACCGCCTTATCCGCGCGGAGAACTATGAATACCCGGCACAGGACTTGTATCCAGAGTGGAGCAATGAGTATGCTCATAAGTATACCAATGTGGTGATGCCCGACTCGCTCGTCATTGACCTGACGGGATTCTGCATGCCTACGGAGAGTACGAAGATTACGGACATTTTTGGCTATCGTCCACGTCGCCGTCGTGTGCACTATGGACTGGATGTGAAGGTGCAGCGTGGCGATACCATCCGCTCGGCTTTCGACGGCAAGGTGCGCTATGTGAGCTACCAACGTCGTGGCTATGGCTATTATGTGGTGATACGCCATCCGAATGGATTGGAGACACTTTATGCTCACTTGACCAAGCGACTGGTGGAGGAAAATGAGGTGGTGAAGGCTGGCGACCCCATTGGACTGGGTGGCAATACGGGCCGCAGCACGGGTACGCACTTGCACTTCGAAACCCGACTATTAGGTAAGGCGCTGAACCCGGCATTGATGTTCGACTTCCCCAATCAGGATGTCACGGGGGATACCTACCTCTACCTGAAGCCGAAGAAGAAAGTATATGACCCCAGCGATCCTGATACCTATTATAAGGTGCGCAAGGGTGACTCGCTCGGACGCATCGCGGCACGTAAGGGGACGACGGTGAAGAACCTCTGCAAGCTCAACGGCATCACTACGAAAACCATCCTTCGCCCAGGACAGGTGCTGAGGCTTTATTAATGGACAATGGATAATTGATAATGGACAATTAAACCCTCAGCCGTCAACCCCTAAACTCTCAACTCTCAACCCTCAACCCATATGGACACTAACCAACAATTTGAACAGATAATAGCTACTTGCCGCGACCTCTTCGCCAAAAAACTCAAGGATTATGGTGCCGCGTGGCGTATCATGCGTCCCTCGTCGGTGACGGACCAGATTTTTATCAAGGCTAACCGCATACGTAGCATCGAGACGAAAGGGATGACGATGGTGGATGAGGGCGTGCGCTCGGAGTTTATAGGTATCGTGAACTATGGCATCATCGCACTCATACAACTGGAGCTGGGCTATGCCGAGACCGACGATATGACTCCCGAAGCAGCACTAGCTAAATATGATGAGTATGCCATCAAAGCGCTGAACCTGATGAAAGCCAAGAATCACGACTACGATGAGGCTTGGCGCGGTATGCGCATCAGTTCGTATACCGACCTCATACTGATGAAAATCTATCGCACCAAGCAGATAGAGAGTAATGAGGGGCAGACCATCGTGTCGGAGGGTATCGATGCCAACTATATGGATATGATCAACTACTCGGTGTTCGGACTGATAAAGATTGACTTTGGAGAATAACGGATGAAGCGTACTACTGCTCAGATAGCGTCTGGCATCATGGTCAACAGCCTACGCTTTGCGTTGGCCCTGGTGTTTGTCTTCTCGGGATTCGTGAAGGCTGTGGATCCTATGGGTACGGTGTATAAGATGGTCGACTATGCCGAGGCATTCGGTCTGGAATTATATCCGGGATGGCTGTTGGTGGGTGCTTGGACGCTCATTGCGGTGGAATATGTGATGGGAGTGGCGCTCTTTTTCGGACTATATCGTCGATTCTATCTGTGGCTGATGATTGCTTTCTTGTCGGTGATGACTCCGCTGACGCTCTTTCTGGCGATTACTAATCCCGTCAGCGACTGTGGCTGTTTCGGCGATGCGGTAGTCCTGACCAATTGGCAGACCTTCGGAAAGAATGTGGCATTACTGGTGATGGCTGTCGTTGTGCTGGTGCATAATAAACGTATACGGCGTGTTATCTCGGAACGGATGCAGTGGCTGGTGTTCGTGTATGCTTTGGCCTCCATCGTTGTGCTCATGTTCTATAGCATGCGTCATCTTCCAGTGATTGACTTCCGCCCCTATGGTATAGGTACGAATATTGCGGATGCCATGAGCGTGCCTGAAGATGCGCCACGGGATGAATATGAGACCTTCTATGTTATGGAAAAGGAGGGTGAGCAGCGTGTGTTTTCATTTGATGAATATCCGGATTCTACATGGACCTTTGTGTCGCGAGAGAATCGCCTGGTGAAGCGTGGCTATGAACCACTAATCAAGGATTTCTATCTGGGCAGCCTTGATGGGGAGGATGTGACGTGGGAGGTATTGGAAGAGCCTGGGTATACCTTCCTGATGGTGGCGCACGATCTGGAGCGTACGGACGAGGGATTGCTCGATGTAATCAATGACCTCTATGATTATGCGAGGGTGCATGGATATGCTTTCTATATGGTTACCTCATCGAATAGTCAGGTGATAGCGCAATGGACTGACCACACCGGTGCAAACTATCCCTATTTGCATGCTGATGATATACTGCTCAAGACGATGGTTCGGGCTACTCCTGGACTTGTCGTGCTGAAGGATGCTACGGTGGTGGGGAAATGGAGTGCTGCAGATATGCCTCGTGACCAACAGTTGATGGCCCCAATGGAACGTAATACGGCTTTGGTGATTACGTCGCGTGAGGTGGTGGCCAAGCAATTGGCATTGGCATTGTGGATGCTCATCCCGCTGTTGCTGCTTGTGGCAATTGACATAAATCTAAGAGATAATAATAATAGTAGTATTAATAACTAAAAACAAAAAGAAATGAGAAAGAACATTGTTGCAGGAAACTGGAAAATGAACAAGACCCTCCAGGAGGGTATCGCATTGGCTACTGAGTTGAACGAAGCATTGGCAGCCGACAAACCCAACTGTGAGGTAATCATCTGTACTCCCTTTATCCACTTGGCATCGGTGACTCCTATCGTTGACAAGGGCATTATCGCTGTAGGTGCTGAGAACTGCGCCGACAAGGCTTCTGGTGCCTATACTGGCGAAGTGAGCGCCGCTATGGTAGCTTCTACCGGTGCACAGTATGTTATCCTCGGTCACTCAGAGCGTCGTGCTTACTATGGTGAAACTCCCGAAATCCTGAAGGAGAAGGTGCTCTTGGCATTGGCTAACGGTTTGACTCCTATCTTCTGTATCGGTGAGGTACTTGAGGAGCGTGAGGCTGGCAAGCAGAACGAAGTCGTTTACAATCAGCTCGAAGGTTCGCTCTTCGGTCTCTCTGCTGAGGACTTCTCTAAGATCGTGCTCGCTTATGAGCCCGTATGGGCTATCGGTACCGGTAAGACCGCTACTGCAGAGCAGGCTCAGGAGATTCACGCTTACATTCGCTCGGTGATTGCTAAGCAGTTCGGCAAGGAAGTGGCTGACAATACCTCTATTCTCTATGGTGGAAGCTGCAAGCCATCAAATGCTAAGGAACTCTTCGCTAACCCCGACGTTGATGGCGGCCTTATCGGTGGCGCCGCATTGAAGGTAGAAGACTTCAAGGGCATCATCGATGCGTTCAAGTAATTGAAACTTTTGACCTGTCTCGAAGAACTCCGCGAGCGCTTGTGCTCTCGGAGTTCTCCGAATAAAAAATAAAAAAGATGAAGAAAATTTGTGTCTTTTTATTGGCGTTGGCCTCTCTGCCTCTGATGGCACAGGACAATATTGTAGATCGTCTCGTACAGCCCGTACCAGGACAAGGTGTCATCACGATTCATCAGGATGTGCGCCTCAATGTGCTGCTGGGCAGGGTGTACAACTCGTCGCAGGGGAGAGGACGCAGAATACAGACCGCAGGTTTCCGCATACAAGTGTTCGCTGGAAACAATACACGTCAGGCCAAGGAAGAGGCGCAAAAGGTCGCTGAATATGTGAAGACCAATTTCCCAGAAATACCGGTTTATACCGAATTTATAGCTCCTCGCTGGGTTTGTCGTGTGGGTGACTACAAAACCATTGAGGAAGCCGATCAGGTGATGCGCATGCTCAAGAAATCGCGCAACTTCAAGGAGATTGCCATCCTGCCCAATCAACTGATAAATATAACCCTTTAATAGAGATGCTGAAATGACGAACAATCCGAGTTGCTATCCTGTGGATGAACGTAACCCCGAACTGGAGGAGCACTATCGCCAGATACTTGGCCTGTTGGGGGAAGACGCAGAGCGCGAAGGCTTAGTGAAGACTCCACAACGTGTGGCCCGTGCTATGCAGACGCTTACGAGGGGCTATCGTATGGATCCTCGTGCGGTGCTCAACTCTGCAAAGTTCAAGGAAGACTATAGCCAGATGGTTATCGTCAAGAATATCGATTTCTACTCGCTCTGTGAGCATCATATGCTCCCCTTCTTCGGTAAGGTGCATGTGGCTTATATCCCCAATGGATACATCACGGGTTTGAGCAAGATTGCTCGTGTGGTCGATATCTTCTCGCACCGGTTGCAGGTGCAGGAGCGCATGACGCTCCAGATAAAGGAATGCATACAAGAGACACTCAATCCGTTAGGCGTAATGGTCGTGGTGGAGGCTCAGCATATGTGTATGCAGATGCGTGGGGTGGAGAAGCAAAACTCTATCACTACAACCTCGGACTTTACCGGAGCTTTCAATCAGGCTAAAACTCGTGAGGAGTTCATGAATCTTATCCGGGGCTGAGGTCTCTGGTGTCATCACAAAAAACCGAATTCTGCGGTGTGATTCTAGGAATCATGCCGTTTTTTTGTTTCTAATGAGGGACGTGGCGCGTGTTTATCGATCTGTGCTGCATTGTTGTCGCTTATTTGTTAAACAAATGGAAATAAACTGACCGACGATTTCAATGAATCATTTTTTTGCATTAAATTTGCAGTTTCATAATAGGTATGGAATTTAAGAACTAAAACTGCAATAAAATGGCACAACAAGAAGAAACCTTCAAGAAAATTGTATCGCACTGTAAGGAATACGGCTTCGTGTTCCCCTCATCAGAAATCTACGACGGACTGGGTGCCGTGTATGACTACGGCCAGATGGGTGTGGAACTGAAAAACAATATCAAGCAATACTGGTGGCAGTCAATGGTACTGCTCCACGACAATATCGTGGGTGTCGACTCGGCCATCTTCATGCACCCCACCATCTGGAAGGCCTCGGGCCACGTGGATGCATTCAATGACCCCCTCATCGACAACAAGGACTCCAAGAAGCGCTACCGCGCCGACGTACTCATCGAGGACCAGCTGGCCAAGTACGACGAGAAAATAGGTAAGGAGATTGCCAAGGCAGCCAAGCGCTTTGGCGAGGCTTTCGACGAGGCACAGTTCCGCGCCACCAATGGCCGCGTGCTCGACATCCAGGCCAAGCGCGACGCGCTGCACGAGCGCTTCTCTGCAGCACTCAATGCCAACGACCTGAACGAGCTGCGCCAAATCATCATCGACGAGGAGATCGTATGTCCTATCTCGGGCACACGCAACTGGACCGAGGTGCGCCAGTTCAACCTCATGTTCTCTACCGAGATGGGCTCTACAGCCGACGGCGCCATGAAGATCTACCTGCGCCCCGAGACGGCACAGGGTATCTTTGTCAACTACCTCAATGTGCAGAAGACCGGCCGCATGAAGATTCCCTTCGGTATCGCTCAGATAGGTAAGGCCTTCCGCAACGAGATTGTAGCACGCCAGTTCATCTTCCGCATGCGCGAGTTTGAGCAGATGGAGATGCAATTCTTCGTACGCCCTGGCACCGAGCTCGACTGGTTTGCCAAGTGGAAGGAGACCCGTCTGAAGTGGCACAAGGCCCTCGGCTTCGGCGACGACCACTACCGCTACCACGACCACGACAAGCTGGCCCACTATGCCAATGCCGCTACCGACATTGAGTTCCTCATGCCCTTCGGCTTCAAGGAGGTAGAGGGTATCCACAGCCGCACCAACTTCGACCTCTCGCAGCACGAGAAGTACTCGGGCAAGAGCATCAAGTACTTTGACCCCGAGCTCAACGAGAGCTACGTGCCCTACGTTATCGAGACCTCTATCGGTGTTGACCGTATGTTCCTCAGCGTGCTCTGCGCCTCTTACGAGGAAGAGAAGCTCGAGGGTGGCGACACCCGCGTAGTGCTGCGCCTGCCTGCTGCCCTGGCACCCGTGAAGCTGGCCATCATGCCGCTGGTGAAGAAGGATGGTCTGCCCGAGAAGGCACGCGAGATACAGGACATGCTGAAGTTCCACTTCAACTGCCAGTACGACGAGAAAGACTCTATCGGCAAGCGCTACCGTCGTCAGGATGCCATCGGTACTCCCTACTGCATCACTATCGACCACGACACCCTCAAGGATAACTGCGTGACACTGCGCAACCGCGACACCATGCAGCAAGAGCGCGTGAGCATCGATAGCCTCGTAGGCCTCCTTGCCGACAAGGTGAGCGTCACCGGCATACTCAAAACATTGTAAGATGAAAATAAAGGAATTGTTACATAAGGCATTCTCCATCATCCTCCCCTTGGGGATGGTGATGGGCAGCCTGTGCCTCACCTCGTGTGAAGAGACTGCCGAGGTTGACGAGTTTGCCAACTGGAAGGTACGCAACACCGAATTCATCGACTCCATCGCCGCCATAGCCAAAGCCAACACCGACGGAAAATGGATGCGCATACTCTCCTTCAAACTTGACGACACGGACATAAATGGCAATCCTGCCGAGTTCGACAACGAGGATTACATCTATTGCCAAGTCATAGAGAAGGGAACAGGTAGTGCAAGTCCTAAATTCACCGACACCGTGCAGGTCAACTACCGTGGCCGACTCATCCCCACGCTCAGTTTTCCCGAGGGCAAGGTCTTCGACCAATCATACAAGGGAGCGCTCAATCCGGCCACTGCCGTCCCCTCCAAGTTCAGTGTAGGCGGAGTCATCGTAGGATGGAGCACAGCCTTGCAGAAGATGACCACAGGCGACCTTTGGCGTGTATACATCCCTGCCGACCTCGCTTACGGCAGCAGCAAGCAAACCGACATACCAGCCTACTCGGCCCTCATCTTCGACATGAACCTCGTGGGCTTCTACCCCATCGGCACACCTGTGCCCAACATCTAAGGGCGAGAGAAGGAGCATCAGATTGGTGCATGACAACAGAAAAAGCTACCCGATTGGGGTAGCTTTTCTTTTTTCAACAATCCTCAAGACGGCTTAGAATGGCAGATCGTCGGCCTCGTTTGAAGCATTCATCTGCGGTGCAGCACCGAAAGGATCGGCCACGGGAGGAGGCACAGGAGCACCGGCTGCTACTGGAGGCACGGGAGCGCCAGCTGCGGGAGCAGCCGCATTGCGGTCGACCTTCCATGCACGGATATCGTTGTACCACCGTCCGTTATACTCGCGGCTGTCAATGTCAAATGATACGGTGAGCGTCTCGCCCAACTGGATGTTGAACTGTGCGATGCGGTCGGCACCAAACACGTTGAACATCATCTTGCGAGGATACTGCTCCATCGTCTCGAG
>JAZPZS010000184.1:0-13536 GCA_045544835.1 Bacteroidaceae bacterium
GAGATACTCATCACCAACTTTCTTCCGATTGATGAATTAATTAACCACATAAATGTTTTGTTTTTAATGAATTAAGTTATTAATAATTGTTTATAGTTATCGATTCTTGGCAAATTTAGTTAAAAAGATGCAATAAACAAGGCGAAAACCGAAGTTTTTCCGCTTTGTCTTCGCTAAATCGAAAAATTGCACTAATTTTAGGCCCAAATGACGAACGAACGATTTACACACACAGCCCTTGTCCTCGAAGGGGGCGGCATGCGCGGTGTATTCACCAGCGGCGTGCTCGACTGGATGATTGACCACCACATCACCTTCCCCTACCTCGTAGGCGTGTCGGCAGGCTCGAGCAACGCCTTGTCGTTCGCCTCGCATCAGCGTGGCCGTGCCAAGTACACCTTTGCCGACCTGCAAGCCGAGCGCCACTACCTCGGTGTGCGCAACCTCCTGCGCCACCACAGCATCATGGATATGGACCTCCTCTACCGCGAGTTGCCCGAGACCCTCTGGCCCTACGACTACGCCGCCTACCGCGCCAACCCCATGCGCGTGGAGAGTGTAGCCACCGACTGCCTCACGGGCGAAGCCGTATACCTGGAAGAGAAAGACGATGCCGAGCGCATCATCGACATCGTGCGTGCTTCCTCGGCGCTGCCCTTTGCCTGCCCCATCGCCCATGTCGACGGCCGTGCCATGCTCGATGGCGGCATTGCCGACTCCATTCCCCTCGCCCGCGCCTTCGCCCAGGGCTATGAGCATGCCGTAGTAGTGCTCACCCGTCAACGCGGCTACCGCAAGGAGGAGAAGCCGCCACACTTGCCCCCCTTCATCTATCGCCGCTACCCCAAGCTGCGCGAGGCACTGCGCACCCGCGGAGCCCGCTACAATGCCCAGCTCGCCTGGGTAGAGCAGCTCGAAGACGAGGGGCGCATCACCGTCATCCGCCCCGACCATCCCGTAGAGGTAGCCCGCATCGAGACCGACATGGACAAGATGAACGCCCTCTACCGCCATGGTTTCGAGATGGCCGAAAAGATGCTGGGCTGAGAAAAAACAGCCTTTTCATCGGAGAAATCATCACACTTGTATACGTACACTACCACCTATGCAATTACATTTTTCCGGGTGGCAGGTTTTCTTTGTTCATAGAGCGTGAAACACGTGTGCAAGTTCCATTTCCAAAGGAAAACATGCCATAAGGTTGTCATGACAAAATAAATAATTATCTTTGCAGTCATAAACAATAGAGACATAATGGTGAAGCGTTTTTTTAATTTTGTAGATAAGCAAATACACCATGGCCTGTGCATGGGACTGATGGTGCTAATGATAGTGGGGTGTGTGCCCTCAGATGATGAGGTGGACGATGGGCCTAATGTGGGCAATGTAGTTCCCGAACAGGTGGTGGTAGGAAATGTGCGTTGGCGCAGTTTCTTGAGCAACGTTACGGGATACAGCTTTGTGCTGAGCGACGAGGGGTTGGTCGATACGATTTCCTATGATATGGGTTATGTTACTTTCGAGTATCGTGACGAGTATCGCGACCCCCTCAATGCAACGCGCGATTTGGTGGAGATGAAGGTGTATGGCCGTGATGCTGTCATCCGCACCGTATGCACCTTCAATATAGGAGCCAACGGATATGCCAAAGAGGCTACAGAGACCCATATGGATACGGGAAAGAGCTATCGATGGGAGTTTGAGTATGACAGGTTGGGACATCTGCTTTCCATCGATGTGGGCGGTGATATGTGCACATTCGAATACGTCGATGGCGATTTGGTGGAATACACCAACAGTGTCGATAAAGATGAGGACTTCTATTTCACCTATTCAAGTCTGCCATCGCTGGGGTATATGCCCTATTTTCATGCTCCGGGCTACATCGAGGAAGGCTTCGGACCTATTCTTCCGATGGCCTATCTAGCGGGATTGGCGGGAAGACCGTCGGAGCATCTGCCCTCGGCTTGTGAGAGAGAACAGGAGTTCAACGGGTACTATTGGGAATACGAATATAAGTACGTGTTCAGCAACGATGGAGTGCTTGTAGGATTGTACTATCAACAGTTGTAATCTCTTTTTTATACGCTGAAACTGGCTATTCATTCCCTCGCCTATGAAGATTGACCATATAGAATTAGGTAAGTATCCGGTGCTGCTGGCACCGATGGAGGATGTCACCGACCTGGGGTTCCGACTGATGTGCAAGGAGTTTGGCGCCGACCTCGTGTATACGGAGTTCGTATCGAGCGATGCGCTCATCCGTCAGGTGAACAAGTCGATGCAGAAGCTCGCCATCAGCGATGAGGAGCGCCCCGTGGCCATACAGATTTATGGACGCGACGTGGACTCGATGACCGAGGCGGCACGCATCGTGGAGACGGTGAAGCCCGATATCATAGACCTCAACTTCGGCTGCCCCGTGAAGCGCGTGGCTGGCAAGGGAGCGGGAGCAGGCATGCTGCAGAATGTGCCACTGATGCTCGACATCGTACGCTCGGTAGTGAAGGCCGTGAACACGCCCGTCACCGTGAAGACCCGCCTCGGATGGGACGAGAGTTCGAAGATCATCGTCGACCTGGCCGAACAGCTTCAGGACTGCGGCATCAAGGCACTCACCATCCATGGCCGCACCCGTGCACAGATGTATACCGGCGAGGCCGACTGGACACTCATCGGCGAGGTGAAGAACAATCCACGCATGCATATCCCCATCATCGGCAATGGCGACATCACCACTCCCGAGAGGGCCAAGGAGTGCTTCGACCGCTACGGCGTGGATGCCGTGATGATAGGCCGCGCCAGCTTTGGCAGACCTTGGATATTCCGCGAGGTGAAGCACTATTTGGAGACGGGCGAGCACCTGCCCCCGCTCACCTTTGACGAGCGTATGGATATCCTGCGCGAACAGGTGATGCGTAGCGTGGCGCGGCTCGACGAACGACGCGGCATACTGCACATAC
Source organism: Bacteroidaceae bacterium (assembly GCA_045544835.1). Lineage (GTDB taxonomy): Bacteria > Bacteroidota > Bacteroidia > Bacteroidales > Bacteroidaceae > UBA1189. The sequence continues at coordinate 2,964 of JAZPZS010000184.1, forward strand.
GGCGCCACCTGGCGGCCACACCGCTCTTCAAGGGGTTGCCCGACTTCAAGCAACTGCGCATCGCCATGTTGAGGGCCGAGACGGTAACGGAATTATTCGAGATATTCGAGAAGATAAAGCAACAGTATTCTTAATTTACAATTTCACGATGTACTATTTACTGTGTAATCCACTAAGGAGAATCGTATAGCATATACAAATTGTAGAAATGTAAATCGTTAAATTTAAATCATATCATGGAATCTCTCCTTCACTACACCTGGAAGCATCGTCTCTTTCCGCTTGCTCCACTCACCACGATGGATGGGCAACCCGTTGAAGTCATCGACCCCGGTATGGAGAACCGAAACGACGGCCCCGACTTCTTCAATGCCAAGGTGAAGATAGGCGGTACGCTGTGGGTGGGCAATGTGGAGATTCATGTGAATGCCTCGGACTGGTATCTGCATGGACACGATACCGACAAACGGTATGACTCGGTGGTGCTACATGTAGCCACAACAGTCGACCGTGAAGTGAAACGCACCGACGATACCCCTATACCACAGATGGCACTGCAAGTGCCGCAGCATATCGTCAACAACTACCGTGAGCTGCTAGCTGCCGACCGCTACCCCCCTTGCTATCGCATCATTCCCGAACTGAGCAACCTGACCATACATAGCTGGATGTCGTCGCTCCTTTATGAACGGCTCGATCAACGCGCAGAACTGATAACTGCCCGCTATGAAGCTCACGATAAGAACTGGGACGACGCACTTTTCTGCACCCTTGCCCGTAACTTCGGCTTCGGTATCAACGGAGAGGCTTTCGATGAATGGGCACGAAGGATTGACTTCCGTGCCGTGGACAAGCATGCCGACAACCTACTGCAGGTAGAGGCCTTCTTCTTCGGACAGGCGGGATTGCTTGATGAAGCGACTGTCCCCGAGTATTATCACGAAGCACTTCAGGAGGACACCTATTTCCAGACGCTGAAGCGTGAATATGCCTTTCTGGCACATAAGTTTAGCTTGCGCCCTATGGAGGCTACGATGTGGCGTCTACTGGGGATGCGCCCGGCAAACTTCCCCCATGTAAGGTTGGCTCAGCTGGCACGCCTCTACCATGAGCGTCGCATCAGTGTGTCGAAACTCCTGGCTGCCCCCGATAGGACCGCTATCACGGAGTTACTACACGTAGAGGCATCGGATTATTGGGATACGCATTACACCTTTGCCTCCACCCCCTCGGCACCGACAAAGAAGCGCGTCACCGACTCGGCAGTCACATTGCTGCTCATCAACTCCGTAGCACCCTTCTACTACAGCTACGGTCGCCGCAAGGACAATGAACAATATTGCGAACAGGCAATCCTATTGCTTGAGCAGTTGAAAGCCGAAAACAACTATATCATTCGCACCTGGATAGACTGCGGGCTACTGGTCAAGAATGCAGCCGACAGTCAAGCCCTCATCCAGCTGAAAAAGCAATACTGCAATCGACACGATTGTCTGCGCTGTCGCATCGGTTACGAATACTTGAAAAAGGAATTTGAAATAAAACCATAAATTGACAAACATGATGAAAAAGACATTACTGCTTGCTGCTTTTATCGGCATCGCCTGCTTGGCACCTGCTCAAGACTCATTCATCGAAGTAGCAGATCATAAAGCATCTGTTACAGAGGAATGGAAGGGAGTGAAGAACATGCGTGCCGCATGGGGAACCAGCGATGTACGCTACGACTGGCACGCGATGCTCGACACCAAAGCACTGAAACGCTCAGAGACACTTACCGCTTGGCGTGGTGAGCGTGTAAGCACGCAGGCCCTCATCTACAGCGGAGTGGCTACCGATAGTGTGGCTCCCGTGAGCTTCCAGCTCAGCACCTTCAAGAACGGACGCCACACCCTCCCTGCCGAGGCAGTGAAGGCGGCCTTCTTACGCTATGTGAAAACCGATGCATGGAGCACTCCCGACGGACGTGGCGCAGGCTGTGGCCATCGCCCCGACCACACCATCTACGACTCGGCCATGGTAGCCGACATGATTGATCCCCATGCCGAGACCATCGCCATGGATGCCATGAGCACCCGCTCGGTATGGGTCAGCTGCCAGGTGCCTGCCGATGCTGTACCCGGCACGTATAGCGGACAGCTTACCATCAAGGCAGGCAAGCGCAATGTAGCCAAGCTGCCTTTGAATATCAAGGTCATCGACCGTACCCTGCCCGCACCGAAGGACTGGGCCTTCCACCTCGACCTGTGGCAGAACCCCTTTGCCGAAGCCCGCTACTACAACACACCGCTGTGGAGCGATGCCCACCTCGCAGCTATGCGCCCCTCGATGGAGATGTTGGCTGCTGCAGGACAGAAGGTTATCACTGCTAGCATCATGCACAAGCCGTGGAACGGCCAGACCGAGGACCACTTCGACTCCATGGTGACATGGGTGAAGAACCTCGACGGCTCGTGGAGCTTTGGCTTCGACGTGTTTGACCGCTGGATTGAGTTCATGATGAGCTGCGGCATCGACCAGCAGATCAACTGCTTCTCTATGATACCCTGGGCACTCAGCTTCCCCTACTACGACGTAGCCACCAACCGCATGCAGGTGTTGCGTGCCGCCCCCGGCGATGCAGCCTACGAGGATATGTGGGTAGCCATGCTCAAGGCCTTCTCTAAGCACCTGAGAGCAAAGGGATGGTTCGCCATCACCACCATCGCCATGGACGAGCGCCCCATGCAGGCCATGCAGCGTGCTATGGCCGTCATACGCAAGGCCGACCCCGAATTCAAAGTGTCGCTGGCCGGTAACTACCATCCCGAGATTGAGGCCGGACTCTACGACTACTGCATCGCCTTGGAGCAGGGCGAACTGCTGCCCCGTGAGGTAATGGAGCGCCGCAAGGCTGAGGGCAAGAAGACCACCGTCTATACCTGCTGCTCGACCCACCGCCCTAATACCTTCACCTTCTCCGTTCCTGCCGAGGGTGCCTGGTATGGCTTCTATGCCGCCTACTCGGGCTACGATGGCTACCTGCGCTGGGCCTATAACAGCTGGACCAAGCATCCGCTTCACGACACCCGCTTCCGCTCATGGCCTGCCGGCGACACCTATATGGTATATCCTTACGGACGCAGTTCGGTACGCTTCGAGAAACTCATCGAGGGTATACAGGCCCATGAGAAGGTACGCATCCTGCGCAAGGAGTTTGCGGCTACAGGTAATGCTACTGCACAAGCCAAGTTGGACGAACTGATGAACGGCTTCAACTTCGATAGTCAGCATGCAGAAGATTTTCCGGCCCTCATTAGTAAGGGGCAGAAAGGACTAAACGAGTTCTAATACGTCATACATAACAAAAACCGCCATTTCATCGGATATTCTACAATGAAAAGGCGGTTTTTCTGTACCAATAGTGAAGGATAACTACCTAGTCGATATCCACAAGTTGCATCTTCTTGTTGAAGGTGAGTTCTACCCGATTGCTGAGCTTCACATCATATTCGTTTCGGTCACGCTCAATCTTGATTGCCTTGGCTTCTGGATACTGTGTTCTGATGACATTCTCGATGGCCTTAGGAACGATGCCGACAGGTAGTGGGTTCACTCCGCAGTCCACATCAGTCCAATCTCCCTTGCGGTCAAACTCCACCTTGCTTCCATCGGCAAAAATGACATCGTAGCTTACCTCCATCACATCAATCTCTTTGCGCACCAGCGAAGTCTTAATCTCAGCGAAGTAAGAGGTAAGGAACGTCTGTGCCTTCTTGGGCAGTTGGTCACGTGTAATGGGTTGGTAGTTGTCGGCATTAGCATTGGCTATTAAGCCACATACACATGCAAAGAAAAGAATCACTTTTTTCATAATTGTACTTTTTATTGGGTTAGACATTCATTATTTACAACGCAAAGTTGCGGCTGAATTCTGAAAAGATTTTGAAAAAATCATCGAATTGGAGTTTTTTTTTAGAAAAAATGAATTTATGGAGTCATAAGTTCAAATAATCGGCCCAACAAAAGAGGACTTTCAAGAATTCTGTTTACCTTTGTTCTTTAAAATATAGTTATGATTTTAGAATAATGTAATAGATATGGAATACAATTTCAGAGACATCGAGAAGAAATGGCAGCAGCGATGGGTAGCCAATCAGACTTATCGCGTGACCGAGGACCCGGAGAAGAAGAAGTTTTACGTGCTCAACATGTTCCCTTACCCCTCGGGGGCGGGACTTCATGTGGGCCATCCGCTGGGCTACATCGCCTCGGACATCTATGCCCGCTACAAGCGCTCGCAGGGCTACAACGTGCTCAATCCCATGGGTTACGATGCCTATGGACTCCCTGCCGAGCAGTATGCCATACAGACGGGGCAGCACCCCGCCATCACCACCGTGCAGAACATTGCCCGCTACCGTGAGCAGCTGGACAAGATCGGTTTCTCTTTCGATTGGAACCGCGAGATACGCACCTGCGACCCCGAATACTATCACTGGACACAGTGGGCCTTCATCCGCATGTTCGGCTCCTACTACGACAATGCCCAGGGCAAGGCCATGTCTATCGAGGAGCTGGTAGCCCACTTTGAGCAGAACGGCTCGGAGGGTATCGACGCGGCCTGCTCGGAGAACCTGGAGTTCACCGCTGCCGAGTGGAAGGCCATGAGCGAAAAGGAGCAGCAGGAGGTGCTGATGAACTACCGCATCGCTTACCTGGGCGAGACGATGGTGAACTGGTGCCCCAAGCTGGGTACCGTACTGGCCAACGATGAGGTGGTAGACGGCGTATCGGAGCGTGGCGGATACCCCGTGGTGCAGAAGAAGATGCGCCAATGGTGCTTGCGCGTATCGGCGTACGCAGGCCGATTGCTCGAAGGGCTCGACCGCATCGACTGGACCGACTCGCTCAAAGAGACGCAGCGCAACTGGATAGGCCGCAGCGAGGGTGCTGAGCTCACCTTCAAGGTGAAGGACAGCGATGTGGAGTTTGTCATCTTCACCACCCGTGCCGACACGGTGTTTGGCGTCACCTTCATGGTGCTGGCCCCCGAGAGCGAATTAGTGCCTACCCTCACCACGCCCGAGCAGAAGGAGGCCGTGGAAGCTTACCTCGACGCCACCAAGAAGCGCACCGAGCGCGAGCGCATCGCTGACCGCCGCGTGACGGGTGTGTGGAGCGGTTCGTATGCCATCAACCCCCTCACCGGAGAGAGCATCCCCGTATGGATCTCCGACTATGTACTCGCAGGCTACGGCACAGGAGCCATCATGGCAGTGCCTGCCCACGACAGCCGCGACTATGCCTTTGCCAAGCATTTCGGCCTCGAGATACGTCCGCTCATCGAGGGTGCCGACGTATCGGAAGAGAGCTTCGATGCCAAAGAGGGTATCATGATGAACTCACCCCGCCCCGAGCAGAAGGGCGAGTGTGACCTCGTGCTCAACGGCCTGACCGTGAAGGAGGCCATCGCACGCACCAAGGAATATATCAAGGAGAAGGGCCTCGGCCACGTGAAGGTGAACTACCGCCTGCGCGATGCCATCTTCAGCCGCCAGCGCTACTGGGGCGAGCCGTTCCCCGTATACTATAAGGAGGGCATGCCCTACATGGTGCCCGAGAGCTGTCTGCCCATCGAGCTGCCCGAGGTAGCCAAGTTCCTCCCCACAGAGAGCGGCGAGCCTCCATTGGGGCACGCTACCGTATGGGCTTGGGACACGGTGAACAACTGCGTGGTGGAGAATGCGAAGGTCGACAACGTCACCATCTTCCCCCTCGAACTGAACACCATGCCCGGCTTTGCAGGCTCATCGGCCTACTACCTGCGCTATATGGACCCCCGCAACCACGAAGCTCTCGTGGATGACAAGGTGGGCGAGTACTGGCAGAACGTGGATCTCTACGTGGGTGGTAGCGAACATGCTACGGGTCACCTCATCTACTCGCGTTTCTGGAACAAGTTCCTCTACGACCTCGGCTACAGCAAGAACGACGAACCCTTCCAGAAGCTCATCAACCAGGGTATGATACAGGGCCGAAGCAATTTCGTATACCGCATCAAGGATACCAACACCTTCGTGTCGCTGAACCTGAAGAAGGACTACGACGTGACTCCCATCCATGTAGACGTGAACATCGTATCCAACGATGTCTTGGATATCGAGGCCTTCAAGGCTTGGCGTCCCGAGTATAACGATGCCGAGTTCATCCTCGAAGATGGCAAGTACATCTGCGGCTGGGCTGTGGAGAAGATGTCAAAGTCGATGTTCAACGTCGTCAACCCCGACATGATTGTAGAGAAGTACGGTGCCGATACCCTGCGCATGTACGAGATGTTCCTCGGCCCCGTAGAGCAGTCTAAGCCTTGGGATACCAACGGTATCGACGGTTGCCACCGCTTCCTCAAGAAGTTCTGGGCACTCTTCTACGGCCGTAACGGCGAACTGCTCGTGACCGATGAGGCCCCCACCAAGGAGGAGCTAAAGTCGCTGCACAAACTCATCAAGAAGGTGACTGGCGACATCGAGGCCTTCTCGTACAACACCTCCATCAGCGCCTTCATGATTTGCGTGAACGAGCTCTCGTCGCTCAAGTGTGCCAAGAGGGAGATCCTGATGCCGCTCGTCGTGGCACTCGCCCCCTTCGCCCCCCACGTATGTGAGGAGCTGCACGAGCTGCTTGGAGGCGAAGGCTCCGTATGTGATGCCCAGTGGCCTGCATGGAACGAGGAGTACCTCAAGGAGGACAGCGTAACCTACTCCATCTCCTTCAACGGCAAGACCCGCTTCACCATCGACCTCGCGGCCGATATGGACAACGCCACCATCGAGCAGACCGTACTCGCCAACGAGAATACACAAAAGTACATCGACGGAAAGACCATACGCAAGGTCATCGTCGTGCCGAAGAAGATTGTGAATATCGTAATATCATAAAAAGTAGTTACATGAGTCAGGGGTAGAGAAGTTCAGGCGATAGTCTTGACTGACGAAAACGAAAACCAGCGTACAGACATTTGTCTGAACTCCTATACTCCTGACTCCTGCACTCCCAATAAAAAATAATCGCCATGCAAACATTCCTTTTAGACAGGCACAAACTGATGCGCGAGGTAAAAGACTACCTTGCCATCGCTCTCGGATTGTTCATCTACTCATTGGGATGGAGTTGCTTCATGCTTCCCTATCAGATAACCATGGGTGGAGTCACTGGTATCTCTGCTATCGTCTACTATGCCACTGGCATTGATATGCAGGTAACCTACTTGATTATTAATGGTATATTGCTTGTATTTGCCCTCTATCTTTTAGGTTGGAAGTTCTGTGTCAAGACCATCTATGCCGTAGGTATGCTCACGGTGATGTTGGATGTTACTCAAAAATGGTTCATGGATGACAATGGACAATTCATGCAGCTTCTCGGTCCTGGGCAGGATTTCATGGCCTGCGTGTTAGGTGCTATAGCTGCAGGTATTGGCGTCGGTCTTGCCTTCACGCATAACGGAAGTACTGGCGGTATGGATATCGTCAATGCCATCATCAACAAGTACCGCAACATCAGTTTCGGCCGTGCTACGATGATTTCGGATATTCTCATTATTAGCAGCTGCTACTTCGTCTTCCAAGACTGGCGCCGTGTGATGTTCGGCTTCGTGGCACTCGTCATCATGAGCGTGTCGCTCGACTACTATATCAATAGCACACGCCGTTCGGTGCAGTTCCTCATCTTCTCCAATAAATATGAGGAGATTGCCGACTACATTAACTCGAAGCTGCATCGTGGTGTCACTGTACTTGATGGTATGGGATGGTACAGCAAGCAACCACGTAAGGTACTCGTAGTGCTTGCACGCCGGCAAGATGCCGTTAACCTCTTCCGCATCATCCACGATATCGACCCCAATGCCTTCGTCTCGCAGAGTAATGTCACTGGCGTCTATGGTGAAGGTTTCGAGAAGATGAAGGTAGTGAAGTAGGGTAGAGGAAAACTACCTATAGCGGGGATAATCTAATCAAGAATAACACACATATAGCTTGCATCTTATGAAAAGGATACTTCTTTTATGTTCCATCATTCTAAGTCTTTCGGCCTGTACTCCTGATGAAGAGCGTATCGACCTGAGTGGTGTTTGGCAGTTCGCCCTTGACAGGGAGGGATTGGTGAAACCTGGCGATGCGATGAGTGATACGATCGTGCTTCCGGGCACTACCGATATCAACCGTAAGGGAGATGCTATAGTGTGGAAGGGTGAGACTACCCATCTCTCGCGTCCATACTCCTATAAGGGACGGGCGTGGTATCGCCGCACGGTGACCATCCCCGAAAAGTGGGCGGGCGAGAATGTCTACTTGACACTGGAGCGTACCAAGCCTTCTGAGGTGTATGTGGATGGCGTACTGGTAGGCTCGGCCAATAACATCTCTACTCCCCAACGATTTGACCTCACGGCTGCGCTCACTCCCGGCGTGCATGAGCTGGCCATCATGGTCGACAATGGCAGTGGAGTGCCCTGGCAGGTATATGACAGCAGTCATGCCTATACAGAGAATACGCAGACAAACTGGAACGGCATCATCGGAGAGATTGCCCTCACTACCTCACTGCCCGAGAAGGAGGCGATTCCCGTGCACCCGGCTTTCAAGGACTTCCACATCGAGGGACAGCAGTTCTTTGCGGGTGGTCATCCCATCTACCTTCGTGGTAGACACGATGCGTGTGTATGGCCTCTGACAGGTCATGTGGCTATGGATGTGGACTCGTGGCGACACTATTTCAAAGTGTGCGAGGAGTATGGGCTCAATCACGTGCGTTTCCATTCGTGGTGCCCTCCCGAGGCGGCTTTTGTGGCAGCCGATGAGTATGGCATCTACCTACAGCCCGAACTTCCCTTCTGGGGCGACGTCAATCCCAAGGATACGGTGCTGATGGATTTTCTCATGGCCGAGGGCGAGGCTATCATGCGTGAGTATGCCCATCATCCCTCGTTCCGCATGTTTGCGCTGGGCAACGAATTGCGTGGCAGCATCCCCAAGATGACGGAGTTTATCGAGCACTTCCGCGCGATGGCTCCCGATAAGATATACACGCTCAGCTCCAACTACTATCTGGGCTATCAGGGTGTGAAGCCCGGTATGGACTTCTTCGTCACCTGCCGTGTAGGCGGTGAGGGATGGGGCAACTACGGCACCCATACACGCGGCTCATTCTCCTTTGCCGATGCCGCCGACGGAGGTATGATCAATCATTTTTATCCCAACACGCGGATGAACTTTGAAGAGGGATGTTCGCTTGCCGAGGTGCCCATCATCTCGCATGAGACGGCCCAGTTTCAGACCTACCCCAACTACGACGAGATAGCCAAATACACGGGCGCGCTCTATCCTTATAATATGGAGATCTTCCGCGACCGACTGGAGAAGGCGGGCATGGCCGACCAGGCCAAGGCTTTCCACCAGGCCAGCGGTCAGTGGTCGCTACGCCTCTACAAGCAGGACATCGAGATGGACCTGCGCACACCGAATATGGCAGGATTCCAGCTGCTCGACCTTCAGGACTATCCCGGGCAGGGTAGTGCGTATGTAGGTATTCTCGATGCTTTCCTCGATACCAAGGGCATGTGTACTGCTGAGGAATGGCGCGGATTCTGCGCTCCTGTGGTGCCCCTGCTCATTGCCGATAAGTTCTGCTACACCAACGAGGAGGTGCTGCATGCCGACGTCCAGATTGCCAACTATGGCGAGGAGAGTCTGAAGGGAAAGATCGTGACCTGGAGCCTTGGCGAAAAGAGCGGCGCTATCGTGGTGCCTACCGATGAGTTTGGGCTCATCGATGCTGGTGTGCTCGACATACCCTTGGCTGACTACCAGCAGGCCACTCAGCTGAAGCTGACACTGCAGGTCGAGGGGAATAAGGAGTGCAACACGTATGACATCTGGGTATATCCTGCAAAGAACGATCTCGAAAAGCTGAAGGAGAAGGTTGTCATCACCCGCACCTTGACGGCCGATGTTGCCCGCCGCCTCGAGAGTGGCGAGTCGGTACTGCTCATGCCCGATGCCTCGGAGCAAACCGTGGGTGGACTCTTCCAAACCGACTATTGGAACTACCGTATGTTTAAGACCATCTCGGAGAGCAACAATCGCCACGTGTCACCCGGCACATTGGGCATCCTCACCGATCCTGCGCACCTCCTCTTTGCCAGCTTCCCCACCGAGATGCATACCAACTGGCAATGGTTCCCCGTGGTCAAGGCAAGCCACCCTTTCAAGTTGGACAATACGGCTGCCGACTACCGTCCCATCGTGCAGGTCATCGACAATATCGAGCGCAACCACAAGCTGGGCCTCGTGTTTGAGTTTGCCGTGGGCAAGGGCAAGCTGCTCGTGGTGATGAGCGACCTGGAGAAGGCTGCAGGGTATCCCGAGGGTGAGCAGTTCTACCTGAGCGTACTCCGCTACATGACCTCGCAGCACTTTGCTCCGAAGACCGCTATCACCGTGGCCGACTTCCATCGCCTGATGACGACTCCCGTGGTGGCAGGCGAGATAGGCAAACTCAACAATATATCACCCTATAAGGCTGAAGACTATAA
>JAZPZS010000185.1:0-10277 GCA_045544835.1 Bacteroidaceae bacterium
GAGTTGAAGGAACGCATCAGACAATCGGCTACAGAGGAGAATGCCAAGATAGCCGAGCTGAAAGCCAAGGTAGAAGAAACCGAGATTGAGGAGCGCGAACAGCTCTTCAACGAGATAGACAAGCTGGAGACCGCCGTGCTCGACAAGTACGAGGTGGCACTCGACGAAGTACTACCCGAAGCTTTTGCCATCGTAAAGGAGACCGCACGCCGCTTCACGCAGAACGAAGAGGTAGTGGTGATGGCTACCGATATGGACCGCACACTGGCTGCCACGAAGGATTTCGTGCGCATCGAGGGCGACAAGGCCATCTATACTAACCACTGGGAAGCCGGTGGCAACGACACGGTGTGGAACATGATACACTACGACGTGCAGCTCTTCGGTGGTGTGGTACTGCACAAGGGTAAGATTGCCGAGATGGCAACGGGTGAAGGTAAGACCCTCGTGGCAACGTTGCCCGTATTCCTCAATGCTCTCACCGGCAATGGTGTACACGTCGTTACCGTGAACGACTACCTGGCCAAGCGTGACTCCGAGTGGATGGGTCCGCTTTACATGTTCCACGGTCTCTCGGTAGACTGTATCGACAAGCATCAGCCCAACTCCGAGGCTCGCCGTCAGGCCTACCTCGCTGATATCACTTTCGGTACGAATAACGAGTTTGGCTTCGACTACCTGCGCGACAACATGGCTTCTTCGCCTGCCGACCTCGTGCAGCGCCGCCACAACTACGCCATTGTCGATGAGGTAGACTCGGTGTTGATTGACGATGCCCGTACACCGCTTATTATTTCAGGTCCTGTGCCTAAGAAGGGTGATCAGCTTTTCGAGGAACTGCGTCCCCTCGTGGAGCGTCTCGTTGAGGCTCAGAAGCGCCTGGCGACACAGCTCCTTGCTGAAGCCAAACGACTAATCCCCTCAGATAACCCTGCTGATGTGGAAGCCGGTTTCCTTGCCCTTTTCCGTAGCCATAAGGCATTGCCCAAGAACAAGCCGCTCATCAAGTTTCTCAGCGAACCGGGCATCAAGACTGGTATGCTCAAGACTGAAGCTATCTATATGGAGCAGAACAACCGCCGCATGCCCGAAGCCGTAGAGCCGCTCTACTTCGTCATCGACGAGAAGATGAACAGCGTAGACCTCACCGATAAGGGTATCGAGCTTATCACCGGTAATGCTGCCGACCCCACCCTCTTCGTGCTTCCTGATATCGCCTCTGAACTGGCGGCTATTGAGAACTGCGGACTGATGGGCGACGAATTATTGGCAAAGAAGGACGAACTCTTCACCAACTACGCCGTAAAGAGCGAGCGCGTACATACCATCAACCAGCTGCTCAAGGCCTACACCATGTTTGAGAAGAATACCGAGTATATCGTGACAGAACAGGGCGAGGTGAAAATCGTGGATGAGCAGACAGGACGTATCATGGAGGGGCGCCGCTATAGCGACGGCTTGCACCAGGCCATCGAGGCCAAGGAGCGTGTGAAGGTAGAGGCTGCCACGCAGACCTTCGCTACCATCACTCTGCAGAACTACTTCCGTATGTATCACAAGCTGTCGGGTATGACCGGTACGGCCGAGACAGAGGCAGGCGAGTTGTGGGATATCTACAAGCTCGACGTGGTGGTAATCCCCACCAACCGCCCCATCGCGCGTAACGACATGAACGACCGCATCTACAAGACCCAGCGTGAGAAGTACAACGCTGTCATCGCTGAGGTTGAGAAGATGGTGGCCGAGGGACGTCCCGTGCTTGTGGGTACCACATCCGTAGAAATCAGTGAACTGCTGAGCCGTATGCTCACCATGCGCAAGATAGAGCACAACGTGCTTAATGCCAAGTTGCACCAAAAGGAGGCCGACATCGTGGCCAAGGCCGGTCTGAAGGGCACCGTCACCATCGCCACCAATATGGCCGGTCGTGGTACCGACATCAAGCTCTCCGACGAGGTGAAGGCTGCCGGTGGTCTAGCCATCATCGGTACCGAGCGTCACGAGAGCCGCCGTGTAGACCGTCAGCTTCGTGGACGTTCAGGACGTCAGGGCGACCCCGGTTCATCCGTATTCTTCGTGTCACTCGAAGACAACCTTATGCGTCTCTTTGCTGCCGACCGTATTTCTAGCGTGATGGACAAGCTCGGATTCGAAGAAGGTGAGATGCTGGAGCACAAGATGATATCAAAGAGCATCGAGAACGCTCAGAAGAAGGTGGAGGAAAACCACTTCGGCGTACGTAAACGCTTGCTCGAGTATGACGACGTGATGAACAAGCAACGTACTGTGGTTTACACCAAGCGTCGCCATGCTTTGATGGGTGAACGCATTGGTATGGACCTTGCCAACATGATTTGGGACCGCTGCGAGACCATCATCGAGAATAACGACTACGAAGGCATCCGTATGGAGTTGTTCCGCGTATTGGCGCTCGAGTGCCCCTTCACTGAGCAGGACTATAGTGCCAAGAAGACACCAGAACTGACCGAGGTGGCCTTCAATGCTGCTATGGCAAATTTCAAGGGAAAGATGGATCGCTTGGCGCAGATTGCCAACCCTGTCATTAAGCAGGTGTACGAAAACGAAGGTATGCGCTATGAGAACATCCTTGTGCCCATCACTGATGGAAAGCTCATGTATCAGATACCTGTCAACCTCAAAGCCGCTTACGAGAGCGAGTGTAAGGAGGTGGTGAAAGCTTTCGAGAAGGCTATCATGCTGCACGTCATCGATGAGGCTTGGAAGGAAAATCTTCGCGAACTTGACGAACTGAAGCACTCGGTGCAGAATGCAAGCTACGAACAAAAGGATCCACTCTTGATCTTCAAGTTGGAGTCGGTGAATCTCTTTGACGCGATGGTCAACAAGATCAACGATAAGACGCTCTCTATCCTTATGCGTGGACAAATCCCCATGCGTGAGCCTGAGCAAGTGCGCGAAGCTCCCATCGAGACCCGTGCACAGCGCCGCCAACAGCAGTATCAGGAGAATCGTGCCGAATTGGGTGACCGCAACCAACAGGCTGCAGCGCAGCACGACACTCGTACCCAACGTCGCGAGCCCGTACGCGCTGAGCATACCGTAGGCCGTAACGACCCCTGCCCCTGCGGTAGCGGAAAGAAATTCAAGAACTGTCACGGGAAGGACTTGTAAATGCTGAGCATTTATAAAGATGAAGGGTTAAGGATTATGGAATGTGTGTCATCTCGAATGGAAGTGAGAGAACCCTCGCGCTGCTCGGGATGACACGTAGATTGAAGATCGAAAAATGAAAGTGAAAAGAAAAGGAAAACCCGCCGGATGGCAGTCGTCGCTATTGTCATCGTTGTCGCTCTTGTTATCGAAGGGCACTTTTTCAACTCTTTCATCTTTCATCTTTTATCTTTCCACTTATCTCCTCCTCACCTCGTGCTCCGAGATATTATACCTCTCCGTGGAGCAGATGGTGCCGCCGGAAATCATGCCGAAACAGGGTGCTGGAAGTGTGGGGGTCATCAACAACTTTAGTCCAAACAATGTCATTATCATCAATGAGGATGCACTGATCTATCCTTGCAATCCAGACTCTGTGAAGGAGCAGGTAGCGCTCAGTTTCGCTGACAAGGAGATGCTCGATAGGGTAGTGGTGCTCGACTCGCTCCTCTATCATCCCGATAGCGTGAGCCCGCATGTCCTTACACAGGCAGAGGTCAATGCGCTTTGCTCGAAACTGGAGGTGGACATGCTCTATTCGATAGATTATGCCTGTGTCACCATCAATGGGGCTGCACGCTCCATAGGACGCCCCATGAATGCTTATCTATGCTCGCGTGTCTATACTCCTGACAGAGATACTATCTCTGGAACGGCGACGATAGACAAAAAAATCGTTGAGACTTGGGCCTACGACACAGCCCAAGTTCGGGAGATGATGCCCATGGTACCTTATCTGTTGGCTGAGACTGCCATCGAACCCTATTTCCCCTCATGGAAGGAGCGTGAACGGGTTTACTATACTGACGGACTATGCTATGAGTTGCGCGAAGCCAGAGTTTACGTCGATGAGGACAACTGGGACGCGGCTGCCGAGCAGTGGAGAGCTCTCGCTGAAAGCCGATTCCGAACCTACCGATTCATGGCTGCCTATAATCTGGCGCTCTATTATGAGATGACCGACGATATAGACCAGGCAATCGCTCAGCTTGATGTGGCCAAAGGGGTGGCGGTCAAGGAAACCAAGAACGGAGTCTCCATACAGCTCATAGATACGACGCTCGTCGACGAATATCGGAAGGCGCTCACCATCCGTCGCTCAGAGATTGCTCAAGTGAAGCAATATTTAGACCGAATGCAATAAAAAAGGTGCTCCGATAGTTACGTATTAAAAAAATATGCCTACATTTGTAATTGAATAAATACAAAAACAAGGTATATCTATGCTACTCACTCCCTCATCTAAGGCCGCTATCGGCGAAGTGCTGCAGAAAATCATCGAACTTTATGCCGGTGAAGAAGACCAGTTGGTGTCTACTGACTTCTATTTCCAACCCCGACGTGGAGAGGCTGACCTTATCGTGTACAACGATGAGGATGAGGTGGTTGCTACAGTCGCTATCCCCGAATGGAAGGAGGCTGAGGACGGATCCTTCTATGATGGGGTGCGCGACATTCTGAAGGATGCTATAGCGGAAGCGAATAGTCATGGGAATCTGGAGCGCCTTGCAGTATGGATGCCATACTCTTTCGTACTCGTGGACGAGAACCGTGAGACCATCTGCGAACTGCTACTTGTGGATGATGATACCTTGCTAGTTACTGATAGCTTGCTCAAAGGTTTGGATGAGGAACTGAACAGTTTTCTTGAACAATTACTGCAAGAATAACCTTATCCTATTTTGGATACCCTAGGGATCTCAAAGCGTGTAATATCACCATCAAAAAATGAGATATATGAAAAAAATCCTTTGTTTGACTCTTTGTATGGCTGCTCTAGTAGGCTGTACTAATGTGAAACGTGAGAAAGAACTTACTGCTAAGAACGATTCGCTCACCATAGCACTCAACGAGAAGAATATCGCTCTCGATCAAGCTATGCAGGCTATAGCCGATATCCAGGAGGGCTTCCAGGCGATCAACGAGGCTGAAGGACGTGTGTCGGTAGGCTCACAAGGCATCGAAAGCATGTCGGAGGCAGAGCGTATGAAAGAGGATATCCTTTTTATACAGCAGAAGATGGAGGAGAACCGCAAACAGATAGCGGCACTGGAAAAGAAACTCAAGGCGGGAGGCGCTGAAACTGCCAGCCTGCGCAAGATATTGGCGAACCTGCAAAAGGAACTTGATGACAAGGTGGCAAGCATTGCGGCCTTACAAGGTGAACTAGCCCGTAAGAATATCCGCATTGCCGAGCTCGACAGTGCCGTGGTGATGCTTACTGGCGATGTCAATGCTTTGCAACAGGTTACAGATGTACAGCAGGAGGTCATCGAGCAACAGATAGACCAACTCAACACTGCATGGTACGTATATGGTACAGCCAAGGAGCTCAAGGAACAGAACATCCTGAACAAGGGTGAGGTGCTCACCTCTACGGAGTTTAACAAGAACTACTTCACGGAGATTGATATCCGTGAGGATATGGTTTTCCCGCTTTATTCCAAACAGGCTAAACTGCTCACCACGCATCCTGCAGGGTCGTATGAGTTTACCAAAGACGAGGAGAAGCAACTTACTCTCCACATTATTAACCCAGAAGCCTTTTGGAGCGTATCGCGCTATATGGTCATCAAAGTGCGTTGATGTGTCGTGAAACGCTATACTACACTCTTTATAGACCTTGATAATACGCTATATGACTTCTCGGGAAACTCCCGGGAAGCTTATCGTGCTGTGTATGCTTTGCTTGGATATGAACGTTGGTTTGATAGTTTCGAACACTATTACGAAATCTACGAAGAGTATAATCTGCAGCTATGGGCGCTTTATGCTGAGGGGAAGATTACCAAGGAACATCTCAATGCTGAGCGTTACTCACATCCCCTTCGTGTTATGGGAGTGCCTGATGCGGAGGAAGTAGGTGCCCATTTCTGGGATGAGGCAATGAAGCGTCTGCCATTGGGCGACCGTCTCATGCCGCATGCCCGTGAGATACTTGACTATCTGCGACCTAAGTATAAACTGTTTGTCCTGTCCAATGGGTTTACCGAATTGCAATCTCGCAAGATGCAGAGTGCGCGTATCGGGCACTATTTCGATGGAGTGATACTCTCCGAAGATATTGGGGTCAATAAACCTAATCCTGCTATCTTTGAATATGCTTTACGGGTGGCTGGGAGTACTCCTGAGGAGACGCTGATGATAGGTGATAATCTAGAGGTGGATATCGAGGGGGCTCAGGGGGTAGGCATTGACCAAGTGTATTATAGGATAGATGCCTCAGCACCGAACACTGATTGTTGCAAAGGTGCGAAGCCAACTTACACTATCGCCTCGCTCCTGGAACTGAAAGAGATATTGTGAAAAAGTAAAGGATGCCCTAGAGCATCCTTTAATCGTTAACCATTGTTTCGACCGTATCTTATTCTGGATGAATAGCCTCAGAGGGACAAGCATCAGCGCATGTGCCACAATCAACACAAGCAGCGGGGTCAATTACATACTTGGTATCGCCTTCAGAGATAGCCTCAGAGGGGCACTCATCAACGCAAGTACCACATTTGATACAATCGTCATTAATTACGTAAGCCATAATACTATTATTTAAAATTATTCGTACTAACACTACAAAGGTAAGGTTTTTCTTCGCCCGATGTTCTATATGAGGGCGCTTTTCTTCCATATTTGTACCTCGTCTAAATAATAATAAGGTCATACTGGCGTTATATACATTGGTATGAGCACGAAAAAGCATTTCATACACTCTTGGTTAATCGGGATCATAGCATTCATAGGCCTTTCTGTGATTCCTCAACAGCATTTTGCGCAGGAGCGAAAAGTGCAGAACCGTCCCTATATCGACATGCGCCGATGGCACTATGGTTTTCTCTTTGGACTTCATATGCAAGATTTGGAGTTTACCAACAATGGCTATGTACATACCTTGGAAGATGGTACGCAGGAATCGTGGTTTGCCGATGTGGCTGCTTATAACCCTGGATTCTCCGTTGGTGTGTTGGGCGAACTTTATCTTACAAAGCATTTGGCATTGCGTTTTATCCCTACGATGCACTTCGGGGATAAGATGGTGCGTTTTCGTGAACAGTTTAACGGTGCTGTTGATAAACAGAATGTCAAGTCGACCTATTTCTCCATTCCCGTAGACGTGAAATATACCGCACAGCGGTTCAATAACTATCGCCCTTATGTCGTAGCTGGACTGGCTCCTATGTTGGATCTTACCGTGAAAAAACAGAAGGCGTTGCTTACCCAACGCTTTGATCTTGCATTGGAACTAGGTTTGGGATGTGACTTCTATCTGCCTTTCTTCAAACTCATACCGGAACTTAAGTTCTGCTTCGGACTTACCAATCTGCTGGTGAAAGACCGTAGTGATCTCATCGATAAAAATCTCCTCAAATATACCCAATCGCTTGATGGCGCATCGAGCCGCATGGTAGTGCTCACATTCTACTTCGAATAGGAAGTGGTGCTTCGGACGCCCTTTTCTTTTCACTTCGCTTCCGATAGGGGAACATTCATTGCATAAGACTTGTTATCGCTACACAATAAGTGTAAGTGATGAAAAAAGTCTGGTCAATCGTATTAGCGATAGGATTGTGCATGGCATGTCGTGCACAGCAGAGTATAGATGTTTTCGGTGAGGAACGTCCCACGATAGCTCTCGTGCTTAGTGGAGGGGGAGCGCGCGGAGCTGCACATGTTGGCGTGATACGTCTCATCGAAGAGATGCAGATTCCTATCGACTATGTGGCAGGAACAAGCATGGGGGCTATCGTGGGAGCACTGTATGCTATAGGGTATACTGCCGATGAATTGGACTCGCTGCTTATGGAGCAAGACTGGAAGATGCTGCTGAGCAACAATGTCCCCCGTTCCATGCAACCTTATGCACAGCGTATGGCTGAACAGTGCTATCAGGTAAACATACCCTATGCCAACGCTATGCGTACGGAGGGAACAGCACGTTATCGTGATGCGGGTATCAAAGTACGCCGGAGCAGTGAGCGTGCCTTCCCTAAGGTGCTTGCACGTCCTGGTCTTATAGATGGGCAGAACTTGCTCAATACCTTCACTCAACTTACTATTGCCTATCACGATTCGATGAGCTATGCCCAGTTTCCGCGTCCCTTTGCTTGTGTGGCTACCGATATGGTCACGGGGGATGCCGTGGTACTCGACGAAGGCTTCTTGGCTGAATCCATACGAGCCAGTATGTCCATCCCTGGGGTGTTCTATCCTGTGTATAAAGACAGCATGGTGCTTGTTGATGGGGGGGTGGTGAATAACTATCCTGTCGATGTGGCTCGTGATATGGGAGCTGATATTGTCATAGGGGTAGACCTGAATACGGGGAGTGTAAATGCCAGTGAACTGCACTCCTTCACTGCTATCTTCGAACGCCTTATTGGCACGATGGGAGCCGAGCAACGTCGACGTAACCTTAAGGATACAGACCTGCTCATCATGCCCAAAGTGGGGAAGTTCCCTGTCATGGGATTTGATACGTTGCGACTAAGCCAGTTGGTGGAGATTGGCTACCATACGGCGCTGCAAAGCAAACCGCAGCTGGAGGCTCTGAAGCGCAGACTATCCACTCGACAGGATGGGGAGTCGGGAGAGCGTGATGGACATTCTGTGCAACAAATGAATGATTGTCATTTGGCGAATCTCACATGCCAATTGGAGGAGATAGTCGTTCGTGGTACAGACCGTGATGATATATTGACATTGCTTTCGCAGTATGGCATTGAGGTTGGAGAACCTTTTGATGAGACTGTTCTCGCGGAAGCGGTGGACCATATCTATGGCTTGGGCACTTTCTCCTCGGTACAATATCATCTGCTGGGCGATGCTCCTTATACGTTGGAAATCGTTGTGACGAACAATCCGCCTAGTCAAGTGGCTTTAGGACTACGAATTGACTCTGAAGATGCAGCCGCGGCCTTACTCAATATAGGGATTAATCGCCTGAAGTTGACTGGGCCAAAATTTGACCTGACAACACGGCTGAGTATCAATCCTTGGGTAGAGGCACATGCTGCCTATGCCTGGCGTAAGATGCCACAACTGAATGCCGCCTTGAAATATTGGTTTTCTGACGTCAATCGATTCTATGACAAGAGTAGCCATGCCTTTAATTATCATTACTACGGCAGCGACCTTTATCTGTCCAATATACTTTCACAAGATTATGATCTCCGCCTTGGAGCGCGTTATGACCATTTTATTGTGCATGATCTCTATCGTGAAGAACTTCCCGAGCGCAGTTATACCGACACGGAGAGTCACGACTCATACGTCGGCCTATATGCTTCGCTTCGCAATAATCTTTTTGATAGCCCTTATTTGCCCACCTCGGGTTATGCCTATGGGCTAGAAGCTACATATAACCTCAAGAATCATAGTCGTGAAGGTACCGACTTTTTTTCCTTGCAAGTCGATGCTGCAGCAGCTTTCTCTTTAGGACGCAGTACAGTGATTCAACCTGCAGCTTACTTGCGCTTGCTCTTTGGTGATGGCATACCTTTTGCTTACGGAAATACGATAGGCGGATATCTTGCAGGGCGCTATATGCATCAACAGATTCCTTTTGTGGGACTGACGGGGTGCGAGTTCATGCAACGCCAGCTGGCAGTGCTGCGTCTTGACTTGCGTCAACAGATTACGCCTGACCTATATCTTACTGCTATAGCCAACTATGCGCATAGTGCCGACAACCTTAGCCAGATGCGGGATTGGTGTGGTCTCTGGGGTTTTGGTGGAGGAGTGATATATGACACGACTGTAGGCCCTCTCTCGTTTTATGCGCACTGGAACGACATGCATCACCGCTTTGGCGCTTACTTCAGTTTCGGGTATGAGTTTTAGGGCTGATGGACGTCGGTTGATGGTTGATGGTTGATGGATGACGGATGATGGTTGATGGATGGACTCTAAACTCTCAACCATAAACCCTCAACCCTCAACCCTCAACCCTCAACCCTCAACCCTCAACCCTTATTTAACCCTATCACCGTTTCGCTCACATACTGTCCGTTCTTGCCCACGTGCATCAGCATGATGTCGCGGCCGTCAAGGTTCTTATAGTAAAGCGGTTCCTTGAAGTATGAGTGCGTGTG
>JAZPZS010000186.1:0-19122 GCA_045544835.1 Bacteroidaceae bacterium
ATGCCTCCTGGATGATACCTTCCTTCACGTTCAAGGTGAGCTTACATGCGCCCTGCTGGGGTGCGCACCAACCGATACCGTGTGTCAAACCTGAGATGTCCTTGATCTCTTTTGATTGTACCCACTTACCCTCTTCAGGTATGGGAGCGGGACCGTGGTTAGGACCCTTCTTTACAACACACATGTGTTCTACTTCATGTGAATAAACCATTGTTTTTTTTGATTTAATAAGTGAATGAAAATAAAATCTTCTATTTCGTGTGACAAATTTAGTGCAAGGCGAATGAAATTCCAAATTTATTTAACAATATTTTCTTCCTTGTCACTCGGCATCAGTTGAAAATTTATGTACTCTACTTCAAAAATACGAAGAAGACAGCGGCAATGAGGCAACCGAAAGCTGCGAAGTGATTCCACTGCAACGACTCGCCCTTGAAGAAGACGATGGTAAAGAGGGTGAAGATAGTAATAGAAATAACCTCCTGGATGACCTTGAGCTGCATCAGTGTGAATGCACCACCATTTCCCACGAAACCGATACGGTTGGCGGGCACCTGGCAAGCATATTCGAAGAGTGCCAAGAACCAACTGATAAGGATGACGATGTAGAGCGGTGTGTTGTCAGAGATGAATTTCATCTGCTGTAGCTTGAGGTGTCCATACCAGGCGAAGGTCATGAAGATGTTTGAAACGATGAGCAGTAAAATGGTTCCTATTCCGTGCATTGTATTATAAATTTATATAAGTTTTTCTAACTATTCTTGGCTACGCAGCTCGCAACGGTCAATTGACTTTGGGTGGCAGCAGCTCGGTCTGTACGTTGGTCATGCTTCCCCAAAGGTTGTAGCGTGCTTCGGGGTTGAGTTGGTCGAGGGTATGCAACACTTCGGCCATGCGGGAGCGGTTAGAGTCGTGCTCGTGTGGACAGTTTTTCTGTTGCTTGCGATACTCGTGCAACTCGGCTAATCGGATGATATCCTTTTCCTCGATACGGCACAAGGGACGGATGATGGTCATGTCAAACTTGTTCATCTTCAAGGCCGGGGGCATGGTGGAGAAAGCGCCCTGGAAGGTCATGTTCATAAGGAGCGTGACAAGTACATCATCCTGATGGTGTCCGAGGGCTATTTTGTTGCATCCAAGTGCCTTGGCGGTCTCGAAGAGTGCCTTGCGGCGATTCCATGAGCAGAGAAAGCAGGGTGACTTGCGGGTGTCGCCCGTAGCGTCAAATGAGGTTTCCACAATATACATCTCCACACCCAGGCTTTGGGCAAAGTCCGTCAAGTACAGCACATCGCTCTGATAGGGAATATTGGTCATCACCACATGAGCTGCCACAATAGTGAAACGCGGCTTGAGCACACGGGCACGAGCCGCCATCAATTCGAGTAGCGCCAATGAGTCTTTGCCGCCCGACACGGCGATGAGAATGCGGTCGCCCTCCTCAATGAGGTTGTACTCCGCTGCCGTTTTGTGAAACTTGTGGCGGAGACGATGTAGCAGTACTTCTTCTTCGGTCCGTTGTGCCATGACTGGTTTATGATGTCAAAACAGGGGGCAAAATTACATCAAAATGTATAAAAAATTAAAAATGTAGCAACTTTTGTGTCGCTAAACCAATAAAAATGCCTAACTTCGCCATATACAATAATGACATGGCAAAGATTATGTATGCAAAGATAGCAAGAAACATGATATGGGCAGTGCTGCTGTGCCTGAATGCTACAGCATTCGGACAAAGCCAGGCTCAAGCTAGAAAGTGGTTTACTGCCGGTGAGTATGCCAAGGCCAAGCCCGTATTTGCACGACTGGTAAAAAGCAACCCTAAGAGTGGGAGCCTTAACTATTGGTATGGAGTATGCCTCAACGAGACGGGCGAGCATGATAAAGCCCTACCCTACCTCAAGAAAGCGGTTGACAGTGAGGTGGAGAATTCCTTCCGATACATCGGTGACTATTATCTCGCCGACGGAATGTACCAAGAGGCACTAGACCATTATGATATATACCTTGAAAAGGTGGATCCTACCGACAGCATGTTTGTCATATACACCCGCAAAGCGGAGAAGGTTAAGCACGAACTGAAGTTCTACAAAAGGGTACAGAAGGTGACCATCGTGGACAGCATCGTAGTACCCAAAAGCAAATTCCTCACAGCCTATAAGATGGGCAAAGAATGCGGTACCATCGGCAACGCACAAGAGATGCTGGGAGGTAACACGGCCGGCGAAGGCATGGCCTACCGCACGGAGATACGTGACAAGATATACTACAGCGATGTGAACGAAAACGGCGACATGCAGCTCTACATGTGCTACAAGATGCTGGACGACTGGAGCAATCCTGTAGCGCTTACTGGACTCCCCGAAGGCGACAACAACTACCCCTACCTGCTACCGGACGGACTGACAATCTACTTTGCCAACAACAGCCCTAGCGGTATGGGAGGATATGACCTCTACGTGACTCGCTACAGTACGGAGAGCGACCGCTACCTCTTGGCTGAGAACCTCGGCATGCCCTTCAACTCAACCGCTAACGACTACATGATGGTCATTGACGAGGTGAACGGACTTGGATGGTTTGCTTCGGACCGTAACCAGAAAGACAGCATGGTCTGCGTGTACACATTCATCCCTAGCCAAACGAAAGAGTACTACGACTATGCATCGACCGACTGGAATCAACTGAAGCAAGCTGCCGACATACGGAGTATCGCAGCCACGCAGACCGACAAAAACGCTGTGCGCAAAGCTCAGCAGATGCTGTTTAAGCTCAACCTCAACGTGCCCCAAGAGGAAGAAAAGGCATTCACTTTCGTCATCGACGACTTCACCGACTACCATGCCATAGACGACTTCAGAAGCGTCGAAGCACGCCACCTGTTCATCAACTGGGAAGCCAAGCAGGAATTACTGCAGAATATGGGGCAGCAACTCGAAGAGAAGCGCACACGCTACACGCAGGCATCGGCCAAAGAACGACGCAAGATGAGCGAAGAGCTGCAACGCATGGAGCAGCAGTACGAGGCACTGGAGAGTGAAGTTGACAACATGCCTATGGAGATAAGGAACCTCGAGATAAAGCATATTAGAAACAAATAACAATCAGCAACTATGGACATCATTATCATTGCATCACTTATTATAGTCGGCATCGTGCTTATGGTAGTAGAGATGCTGCTTATTCCCGGATTTGGGATATCGGGGCTCGGAGCCATCGCAGCATTCGGGTATGCCAACTACTACGCCTTTACGGAACTGGGTAATTTAGCGGGGTTCATCACCCTGTTTGCTAGCTTGGTGACAGCAATCTTCGTCATCATCTTCGTACTGCGCAGCAAAGCCATCGACAAACTAGAACTGAACAAGAAAATAGAGTCTACGGTGGCCACTGAGGCAAGCAAGCAGGTCAAGGTGGGCGATACGGGAGTAGCTATCACTCGGTTGGCCCTCATTGGCAATGCCCTCATCAATGACCATATCATTGAAGTGAAGTCATGTGACGGATTTCTCGACGAGAACACTCCCATCATTGTGGAGCGTATCATAGAGAATGTCATCATGGTAAAGAAAAATGCATGATTCAATTTATTAATAACTTATAATTCAAAAAACTATGTCACCTTTTATTCTATTGGGAGTCGTGTTGCTGTTCGTGATGCTCTTCCTCTACTATTTCCCCATCATGCTTTGGTTCTCCACCAAGGTGTCGGGTGTGAAGATTTCTTTGTGGCAGCTCTTCCTTATGCGTTTCCGTAAAGTGCCGCCCAGTGTCATTGCTTCAGCCATGGTCGAAGCCCACAAAGCCGGGCTCAGCAACATCACCCGCGACGAGTTGGAAGCTCACTATCTTGCCGGAGGTCACGTGGAACGTGTGGTACATGCTCTCGTGTCAGCTTCAAAGGCAAACATTGACCTATCTTTCCAGATGGCTACAGCCATTGACCTCGCAGGACGCGACGTGTTTGAGGCTGTACAGATGTCCGTAAACCCGAAGGTGATTGACACGCCTCCTGTGACAGCCGTGGCCAAGGATGGTATCCAGCTCATAGCCAAAGCTCGTGTAACGGTGCGTGCCAATATCCGCCAGTTGGTAGGTGGAGCGGGTGAAGACACAATCCTGGCTCGTGTAGGTGAAGGTATCGTGTCGTCCATCGGTTCGTCAGAGAACCACAAGTCGGTACTCGAGAACCCCGACAGCATATCAAAGCTCGTGCTCCGCAAGGGACTAGATGCTGGCACAGCCTTCGAAATTCTCTCCATCGACATCGCCGACATTGATATAGGTAAGAACATCGGTGCCACTCTACAGATGGATCAGGCCAATGCCGACAAGAATATCGCTCAGGCCAAGGCTGAGGAACGCCGTGCCATGGCGGTAGCTCTGGAGCAGGAGATGAAAGCAAAGGCACAGGAAGCCCGTGCCAACGTGATACAAGCCGAGGCCGAAGTGCCCAAAGCTATGGCAGAAGCCTTCCGCAACGGAAACCTTGGCATCATGGACTATTATCGCATGAAGAACATACAGGCTGACACAGCCATGCGCGACAATATAGCCAAGCCCGAGACACCGGCGAACAATGCGAAATAAGAATTTGTTGAATCAAGAGTGAATGGTGAAGAACTGAATCAGGCAAAGAGACGCTTCATTATTCACTCTTATTCTTTTACACTTAACTCTTCACAGCAAACTTATGAGTACCTATTACGCACCCTCCGAACTCATCATCAATGAAGACGGTTCCGTATTCCACCTCCATGTACGTCCCGAGCAACTGGCCTCCAAAGTGATTCTCGTAGGCGACCCTGGCCGCGTGGCCACGGTAGCTGCACACTTCGATCTTATCGAGTGCGACATCACCAGCCGTGAGTTTCACACTATCACTGGTATGTATCAGGGCAAGCGCATCACCGTACTCTCTACAGGTATCGGATGCGACAACATCGACATTGTGGTCAACGAGCTCGACGCCCTTGCCAATATCGACTTCGAGAGCCGCACGCAGAAGCCCGAGTTCCGTCAGCTGGAGATGGTGCGCATAGGCACCTGTGGCGGTCTGCAACCCGACACTCCCGTAGGCACCTATGTATGTTCGCGCAAGAGCATCGGCTTCGACGGCTTGCTCAACTACTATGCCGGACGCAATGCCGTGTGTGACCTTCCCTTCGAGGAGGCCTTCACCCGCCACATGCAGTGGAACCCGCAGAAGGGCGCACCCTACGTCATCGACAACGATGCCGACCTCCTGACCCGCATCAATCAGGGCGACATGGTCGATGGTGTCACCATCTCGGCCGGCGGCTTCTTCGGTCCGCAAGGTCGCAAGCTACGCATACCGCTCGAAGACCCCGACCAGAACGAGAAGATCATGGCCTTCGAATATGCCGGCCATCGCATCACCAATTTCGAGATGGAGGGTTCGGCCATTGCAGGCCTCTCCCGCTTGCTCGGGCACAAGGCTATGACCGTTTGCATGGTCATTGCCAACCGTCGTGCCAAGGAAGCCAATACCGGATACAAGAACAGTATTGACAACCTCATAGAGAAGGTTGTGGAGAGAATATAATGTACCTCCTGAGAGCGTTCAAGCTATAGGGAGTTTAAGTATTAATTTTTATTTCTAATACAACAGCCTTGGAACCCGCATTCACCTACACCATCACCGACAAAGCCACCCGTTACGAGCAGTTCATCACCGACTTTCTCCCCTACATCACCGACGAGCATGAGGAGGTGAGTGTACTGGCCAACACTACAGCCGCCCTGCGCCAAGCCTTCGGATGGTTTTGGATAGGCTTCTACCTTGTGCGCAACGGACAACTTATCTTGGGTCCATTCCAAGGCGATGTGGCCTGCTACCGCATCCGCCATGGCCGTGGTGTGTGTGGCACGGCATGGGCTAAGGCAACCACACAGGTAGTCCCCGATGTGGAGCAGTTTCCCGGCCATATCGCGTGCAGTGGCAGCTCACGCTCCGAAATTGTGGTTCCCCTCATCGTCGATGGTGAAGTACGCGGCGTACTCGATATCGATAGCGACCAACTGGACACCTTCGATGACACCGACCGCCACTACCTCGAGATTCTCTGCACCCATCTATGTCAAGCCATATATAATAAGGAGAGATAAACAAAACCCTACCCTATGCTGTTAAAGAGAAGGAAATAACCTTAACTTTAACAGCATATCTTATGTCACTCAAAACATTCCTCTTTCCCTCTTACGAAGACGAAAGTCCCGTCTACTCCACCGTACTGCTCGTCGCCCGCATCTTATTCGGCCTGCTCTTCCTCAGCCACGGCTACGACAAGCTCATGAGCCACTCCACTATGGCAGCATTCTACCCCGACCCCATCGGTGTAGGCAGTTTCCTCTCCTTCTGGCTCACCGTCTTTGCCGAGGTCGTATGCTCCTTTGCCCTCATCTTCGGTTTGCTGCAGCGCATCGTCCTCATCCCCATGATCATCACCATGTGTGTAGCCTTCTTCGTCGTCCACGGAGGCGATGCCTTTGCCGTCAAGGAACTCTCCTTCATCTACCTCATCGTCTTCATCGGACTTTACATCACGGGGCCAGGCAAATACTCCTTCGACTCTACCATCGGCAACTATATACTGCTCAATAATCTCAAGAAACGAGAAAGTTTGTAATCCCCTGCGTACTTTACTCATAATTCATATTTCATAATTCATAATTAAAAGAATCTTTTCGTATCTTTGATGTAAACCTCGAAGATATTTTCACTCGCAGTGATAAATATCCAAGCAAGCTTGATATTTCTCGCTCGTTTTCGTATCTTTGTGCATAATAAAGATACGAAAAGATTTTTTTAATGAGGCAATATATAACAGTCATCATTCTTGCACTCAGTCTGGTTTCTTGCAGCCAGCATTCCAAGCATCGGGAAACGCTGGCGCAGGTAGAGTCATATATTGAGGAGAGGCCAGACAGTGCGTTGACCATTCTGCAAGGAATGGACAAGGATGAGTTGTCTGGAATGGAGGAGAAAGCGAAGTATGCCCTGCTGCTGTCAATGGCGATGGACAAGAACTATATCGACCGCACTGATTTCGATGTGCTGCAACCTGCTATTGACTATTATGAGGATACTGATGATAAGCATCACAAGATGCTAGCATACTACCACTTAGCTCGCATTCAATTCAATAATAAAGAATATTCAAATTCCATTACCAACTTACTTTATGCAGAAGATGAAGCCATCGACTTAGGAGATGATTTTCATTTAGGTTTAATATATCGCCAGTTCGGTGATATTTATAGTATGATTTATAATGGTACCGAAAGCCTTAACTATTCACAGAAAAGTTACGAACACTTCAAAAAATCAGGCAGAGAGGAGTATTCTGATTGGGCTTTGTGGGATATTGCACGTGCATACCACAATTGCAAAGACTTCGACGCAAGTATCCGTACAGCAAATGAAATGATAGAACGAGGTAGTTTGCAACATAATGAGACATTAATTACTGCAGGTCTAAAACTTATTGGGCTTTCATATTTCGCAAGTGGTCAATTCGACAAGTCCATTGATATATACAATCAGATCATTGTTGATTTTCCTTCATTTATGACAGCAGAGGATTATAGCAATCTGGGCTCATCGTACATTCGAGTGGGTAATATTGATAAAGCGAGATATTATATGGATATTGTATGTAGCGTAGATAGTACCTTGAAGTGGTTACCATATACAGTTAGTAAATCTACTGGGGATTATAAATCTGCAGTTGAAGCACTGGAACATGAATATGAATATCAAGACCAAATAATCAAGGCCATAGTTAGCCAAAATGTAACGGAAACAGTATCCAATTATAGAGAATATGAACGCATAATTCAAGAAAGAGAGATACAACACGAGAAAACGACTAAAACAATTATAGTTGTAGTTTTCGTTATGATTATGGCTTTGAGTTATATAATCATATCTCTACGACTGAAAGCTCAACGCAAAGAGATTGAGAATAATATGCTGTTAGCATCTAATCTACGCAATATGCTTAAAGTCAAGGAGACGGAAACTAATTCAATGCAAGAGGTTATCAACAACTTGTTTGAACAACGATTTGCCACCATTGATAAGTTGAGCAGTGATTATTACGAGTATCAAGGCACAGCTAACGAAAAGCAAAAAATATATACTAATGTAATGAAACTTGTATCAGGATTGGGTTCTGACAAAAAAACGATAAAGGAACTTGAAAACTTCATCAACACATACAAGGATAACCTAATGATTCGTTTTAGGGAAGAGTTTCCCGACATGAAGGAATCAGACTGTATACTTTATCTATATGCGGTTGCAGGTTTCTCATCACGTGCAATAAGTATCTTTATCAGAGAGAAGTTGGAGGTAGTATACAATCGCAAGTCGCGTCTAAAGCAAAAGATTAACCGTAGTACATCACCAAATGCTACTACTTTCGGCCAGTATTTATAACCATTTTCGTCTTAATGACAGGTGTTATTTGCAGTGGATAGAATTTAGCTGCAACTAATTCTATATTTAACTGCAGCACACTATGTTATAATTTGCATCGGATAGGTTTTATACCACTTGTAATAGTCCTTGTATTATACAAATCATGTATCTTTGCAAAAAAGTTAATGCAAAAATATTGATTTATGAATATGAGGAAATCAGTTGTTCTTTTAATGCTTTTGCTCGTTGCAGGAAGAACTTCTGCTCAGAGCAATGTAGTGAAAGGAACGATTACCGACACGGAGGGTGAAGCCATCGTTGCGGCTGTTGTGTCATTGACAAGAAATGACTCAACGGTAATGGCGTACGCTATCACCAACAACGATGGTGTATATGAAATACGCACGGACCATACAGGTGAAGCTGTATTGCATACGAGCCATATCAGCTATGTAGATAAGCAACAATCCATCACATTGCCTGCTGCAAAACCTGTAAACTTTGTATTGGAGGCTGATGCTTCGGAAATCGGTGAAGTAGTCGTGCTTGGCGACAAACCTGTCACTTCTATTACAGATGACGGAAACATCCGCTTCAATGTAAGCCAGATTAAAGGCAATGCCGGTGCAGACATAACCAATGTGTTGAATAAGCTACCTGGCGTGACAGCAAACCATAAGCAAGGGCTTACGCTCAATGGCCAGCAAGCAACTCTCTATATAGATGGGCGCAAGCAAAAGCTCTCGGCCACTCAGGCGATAAGTCTATTGAAGGCTATGCCCGTTGAGAGTGTAGATAATGTAGAGCTGAACTCATTCACAAACTCCAGCTACGATGCAGCCACTGGCCCCGTGATCAACATCTCCACAAAAAAGCGCCAGAATGACGGTTGGAACATGTCTGTCAATGGAGCAGGAACAGTTGACAGACACAATAATTGGGATGGTGGAAGCAGTGCCTACGTCATAGCACGGAGCGGCAATGTCAACATCTACGGTATGCTTGACTATGCTAACGGTGTCATATCATACGACCAACGTGACAGCACGATATACGACAACACTGGTTTTCTGCTGGAGAATAGAGATGCCTACAGCCGATCCAACACCTACTCGGCTATGGCCAACATAGAATGGATGATAAAGCCTAATCACACGCTGAACTTCAATCTCTATGCTTACAGAGAACGCATGAACTCCGATGTCGCGGATAATTCACTCCATTCATCGGACAACAGCCTGACATCTACACTGAAAGATGGAGTTACGGATGATGACCTCTATTCGGGTACCATCGAGTATACCGCCAAACTGAGTGAGACATTTAAGATGAAGCTCAACTATGGCCTCATTTACGGCAGCAATAGACTCAGAGATGGATATGCGATACTGGGCAATACCGATGCCACGAACCTTTATGCAGATTATCGAACAGCGGGTACACAGCACATCATCAAGGCAGACCTCACCAAATCTTTCAATAGGACATCGTTGTCGGCAGGTCTCAAGATGGATATGGGTAACTTGGGAAATAGCGTTGCATACAGAGGCAATATACCTTCGTGGATTGCACCCTCAAATGATTTTGGAGCCAAGGAAAACCTCTATGCACTTTACCTCAACGCCACCCATAAGTTCAACAACAACTTTTACATGAATGCAGGGCTTCGTGGTGAACATACAAGCTACACCACAAAGAATGGCAATCCGGCAAATGATGCCGACAACAGTTACTTCAACCTGTTCCCCACATTAAGTCTCACACATAGAGCAAGGAATATCAGCCAAACAATGTTTTTTGTCTCAGGCATCAGCAGGCCCGACTACACCTATTTATACCCGGGAATGAGATACGAGACAATGCATTCGTACTCTGTCGGGAACCCATTTCTGAAACCAACCAAAGCCTATGCAGTGAAATATGTAGGTTATTACTGGACTTACGCTCGCTTGGCACTCGGATACCAACGAAATAGCGACCTGTACACAAGCATTCTCCAGCAGCAAGAGGGCAGCATAACTTCCTATACCTATATGAACTATGCCGACCGCGACCTCTACTTTGCAGAGTTCACAATACCCTTTGCACTCTTCAAACGAAAGTTGTACGGAAATGTAGAGGTCTCCATCAACTGTAACCAATTGCTGAACCCTAAGAATGGTTACGAGATTCCATATGCAAAATCCACATTCTGGGATACCAAGATTTCGGGATTTGTGCAGTATGATGTCACAGACAGGCTGGCATTCAACAGCCAATTTGCCTACTATCCGAAACGAGCAACAGCCCAGTATGTACAGCTACCTTATTGGTGGTTAGACTTTGGGGCTGATTATTATCTGACAAAGAAGAAGGATTGGCTGGTTTCATTAAGCGTGGAGGATGTTGCAAACAAGTTGGAGCATAATAGAACCTATTATTATTCTACCTCGACAAAGTTCAGACATACGAAGTCTGTCACCCAATTGGTGAGATTCCGACTCACATATAAGTTTGGCGGAGGCAAGAAAGTAAACGGTGAACAGAAGTCCATCAGCAATGATGTAGGACGGTTTAGAGAGTAACAAATGAGCAAAACCTTCAGAATCGTTAAAAATAGTCTATTTGAATCAGAAAGAAATATATAATTTAACTCTACAAGCTATGAGAAAGCAGATTGTTATCTTGTTTATTATGATGCTTGCCTTTACATGCAATGTAAATGCACAAAAGAATAGGTATAGTTATCACAATACAGGTTATTGGGGGAATATAGAGGCAGTGGGAGGCACACTATTTACAGGTGGCAGCGATATAGGTGTTAGCACAGTACATGGTGCCCGACTTGGCAATGGTCTAGCAATGAGTATTGGTGTTGCTGTCTATTGTGATATTAACGAACTATACTATGAATATTCAGTCCCTATATTCTTGGAAACAAAATATTCACCATTTAAGAGTGGTAAATCGCCCTATATCTCATTGCGTACTGGCTTTAGTGTTAATGACTACCATTATACAGGTTTCTATCTCTCCCCATCGATTGGTGTGGATATCGACCGTTTATCCCTATTTGTGCGTTATGGAATGAATCTTTATCCAATGAATATCGATATTGATATCCCAGGTTTTGATATTGAGGCAAATACGAATGTCAATATTAAGACGCACACGCTTTCAGTGGGTGTAGCTGTTAATTTTTAAGCCAGCAGATACATTCAGCGAATCAGAGCCTTTCAATAAATCTGACGGAGCCGTCCGTTACAAAAATCAGAGCCGTCCAATAAAACTAACGGACGGCTCTGATTTGAAGACAAAGTGTACAAAAAACGCACTTGCCTTCTCTGAAAAAGGGCTGTCCCATTTCAGAAAAAGGCACATGCCTTTTCTACAAAACGCATAGCCCATTTTTCATAAAGGGCTATGCGTTTTTCTCGTAGGCCTGACAAATATTTTTTGTAGGTGCATAGCACCTTTTCTGTAGGTGCGTTGCAAGATTTATGCAGTTGTACCAAGTTTGGTACATGCATGTACCGCGAGCGGCGCATGCATGTAAATGGATTTTCTACTAAGTAAAAATGTTTTGTACTTAGTACGAGCAAAATAGTGCTTAGCACTGTCTGCTGGAATTCTGCCAGCCCCCTTGGCACCCCCTTGGCAAGAAATAATTAAAAATTGAAAGTTGAAAATTAAGACAGCCACCATTTCACACTGATAATCAACACTATTCGCTTTTCTTAGGGGCGAAATTCGACACGTCAGAAGCTCCAAATCCCCCTATATAGGATTTTTTATTTTTGGCCTGGCAGAGTGCATTGAAGGCGTACGACATGTAAAATCGTACAGCCTTCATGCCAAGCCGGTGTACAAAAATCCATGTAGCCCTGCCAATGCCAGGCCAAAAATAAAAATTCTATACAACGCCTTTTTTAGTGACAAAATAGTGACATTTCCGATGGGGTGAAATGCAACACACAGTGTATCAACAACAGAAGAGAAATCATCATGTACAGAACACTGCAAAGCGACCCTCTCCTGCCAAGGGGCCTTGGCAAGATTCTGCAAAATTGCTGACATAAGCAAACTGTGCCCATAACTCATAATTCATAATTCATATTTCATAATTAAAAGAATCTTTTCGTATCTTTGTGCTATAATAAAGATACGAAAAGATTCTTATATGCCCCATACCGATACCATCTGCGCCATCTCCACCGCACAGGGCGGAGCCATAGGCGTGATACGCGTCAGCGGCCCCGAGGCCATCGATGCCGCCTCACGCATCTTCACCCCCATGCACGGCAAGCCACTGCATGAGCGTCCCCACTACACCCTCACCTTCGGCAAGATACATGCTGCCGACGGCGAAGTCATCGACGAGGTACTGGTATCGCTCTTCCGTGCCCCCCACTCATATACGGGCGAAGACTCCGTAGAGATCTCCTGCCACGGCTCCACCTATATATTGCAGCAGGTGATGAGCCGTCTTCTTGAGAATGGCTGCCGCCTTGCCCAGCCCGGTGAATATACCCAGCGTGCCTTCCTCAATGGCAAGATGGACCTCAGCCAGGCCGAAGCCGTGGCCGACCTCATCGCCTCCACCTCCGCTGCCACCCATCGCTTGGCCATGAATCAGATGCGAGGCGGATTCAGCAAAGAACTGTCCACATTACGCGACAAACTGCTCCACCTCACCTCGCTCATGGAGTTGGAGCTCGACTTCAGCGACCACGAAGAGCTCGAGTTTGCCGACCGTAGCGAACTCTCGCAGATAGCCTCCGACATCGAGCGCACCGTCTCTCGCCTCGCCCACTCCTTCAGTGTAGGCAATGCCATCAAGAACGGCGTGCCCGTGGCCATCATCGGCGAGACCAACGTGGGTAAGTCCACCCTCCTCAACGCCCTCCTTGGCGAAGAGCGAGCCATCGTGAGCGACATCCACGGCACCACACGCGACGTCATCGAAGACACCGTCAACCTGCGTGGTATCACCTTCCGCTTCATCGACACCGCCGGCATACGCCAAACCACCGACGTAGTGGAAAGCATCGGCATCGAGCGCACCTACCAGAAAATGAATCAAGCCGACATCGTGCTTTGGATGATTGACTCAGCCAATTCAGAATCAATAATTCAGAATTCAGAATTCAGAAACGCGGTTTCTGATAAGCATCTCCTTCTCCTCTTCAACAAATCCGACCAAATCACTCCCGAACAGCGCGAAGCATTGGAGCAAGCATTTGCCGACATCGATGCCCCCAAGCTCTTCATCTCCGCCAAGAACCACACTGGCCTTGAAGAGCTAGAAACACTCTTGGTCACTACTGCCGCCCTCCCCGAAGTATCGCAGAGCGATGTCATCGTCACCAACCTGCGCCACTACGAAGCCCTCGTTCGTGCTCTCGACTCTATCCACCGTGTACAAGATGGCCTCCAAACGGGCCTCTCCGGCGACTTCATTTCCCAAGACCTCCGCGAGTGCATCCACCACCTCTCCGACATCGTAGGCGAGGTATCCACCGACTCCGTGCTTCAAAACATCTTCAAGCACTTCTGCATCGGGAAATGATTCTTACATAAAAAATAATAGATACACAATACAATGAGTAACTATACCAAAATTACTAAGAAGGAACTTCTTAATTTAATTAAAGGAAATGAATATGAGGGGCCTGTAAACTACTCATTCATCGATTTAGGTGTTAGAGAAGGGCTGATTGACTTTCTTAAGGATGACCATATTCAAGTAGAAGGTGCATTTAGTGCTAATGAAAAACTCTATGTGGTCTATAGTAAGATTGCAACTCCCGATGAGATTGAAGCTGTGAAGGGTAAAGGAATCTTTGATAAACTAAAGGTGTACGGATCTAGTGGCAAGTATAAAGGTGTTGTAGATGGTGAGGGGATTTCTGTATTTCCCAATATCTATCACTCCGTTTTGCCATTTATGAATGACATCATCAAAATTGAGGGCAAGGGTAACAAGTTTGGTCTGAAGAAATTATCCGGTGAAGTCATCTTGGAGACAAAATATGACCGCATTGATTCGTTGAGTGAATTGGTTTTTGCAGTAACTCTAGATGGCAAACTTGGATTTATGAATCTTAAAGGGGAAACTGTAATACCTTTCGACTATGATGCATTTGATGAAGAAGTGGCCTTTTACAATGGACTTGCGTGCGTTAATAAATCGAGGGATGACGGAAGCTATCAATTCGGATATATTGACCATAGTAATATGGTTGTTATTCCGTTCCAATTCAGTGGGGCGCAAACTTTCAAGGATAAAGATTATATTGAGAATTGGATTACATATCCAGCTGGTGGGGATAAAAGCTATACCAGAGACACATACAAACTAGTATTAGATGGGACTATTATAATGGTTGATTCCGAACATTTTGAGGATACATCCTGGTATAGGGAATGGGAGGCAAACCATCCATATGATGAGTCACGCAGGTACGATGATGATAGTTTAGATGCATTTGAAGGTGATTCAAGCAATCGTTGGAATATTGATTAATATTTAAGATGCTAACCATAAGAATGTTACCACCACACAGATTTATGCCGACCTTGTGAACTCCAAGAAGCGCGAAACAGCCAACAAGATTTCGTTAAAGTAGGGAAAAAACTGCCAAAAGGTAGGGTGAAAACTCTGGAAAGGTAGGGAGAAAACGCAACAATTACTATCTGCATCATTCAGCGATGAGTGGTGTAGAAGTAGTATATTATTAATTTTCAATCTCAGATTCCAAGTATGCCCAATCAGGTTCTTCAAATCCAAGATCATTTGTTTCGTCTACACATTCCAAAATACTATCATATCGAACAATTTTCTTAATTATAGATATTTCTATTATGGTACAATGCATTAGAAATCTATCTTTAACTGATGCGGTAGACATCCATTCTTCAAGCAATGGTATTTGAGCGAATGATAAATTATCAACTATTGATTTTATTGCTGTCTCATCAAAAGAACTTCGGGTAATATTATGGGCAAATGAATTTCGAATCTTTCGAATATGATTTAAATTGTCATACATTCTTTTAGATATTACCCCAATCAAATAACATATTTGTATCTTATTTGAAAACGTAGCCAAAGAACCATTACTACTTTCAATAGCATCTTTAAACACTCCTGTTTGTATTAATTTCTTCTCCAACAAACGATTTAACAATTCTTCTAATATTGATCCACATAAAATAGCTGCATCTCTATCAGAGCCACTTGTAAGTGTTGTTAATAATTGTCTATCTCTAAAAAAATCTACTCCCAATTTCTCTCTCTTTCCCATACCAATACTGATTTTGTGATTTACCTAATATCATATTTTAATGACAAAGATAACAAAAATTAGTGGTAGGTTAAATATCCAACAATATTTCCCGATTCAAAATCACTTATAGCAATTCGTTTTGCTATGACACGATAGGACAACCTATGACACGTGCGGTCAAAAGGCAAAAGAGCCATTTTTTGCGTTGATTATTCATATATCTTTGCTCTCGAACGATTAACAAAGATGACTATGAATAAGAGACAAACGGAATATATTGCACTCTATCTATTCGTGTTTGGAGCGATATTGCTCTTTGGTGTATTGGCGCGAAAATTTGTGCTTGTCAAGGGGTATGATGAGTTCAGCGCGGCGGTTGGATTCTTCGCAACGGTGGTTGTGTTGTCGGCGCTCTATATCAGTCTGCAAATGACACTTAATGAGTTGTTGCTGCCCAGAATGGAGAAGTTTCTGATGCGTTTCCCAGCCTTTCAAAAGTTGGAGGAGGTGGCAGTTGCCGAAACTCCTGCTGTCGTTGTCGAGCCTATTGAGGAGGTCGTTGTTGCCGAGCATACCCCACAGCCATCGGAGTACGAGGTTTTGCGTGCCAGTGCAATAGCCGAGCGTGAGCGAGCATCGCAAGCGAAGTTGGAGCGTGTACTCGATTACACCAAGCAGACGATGGTTGCCTATATGAGCGAGGAGGAGTTAGTCCGCTTGTGTGGCTACATTTCCGAATATAGTTTGGGCGACACCCCACGCGAGGTATCGCCCGTATCGGTTGATTCTGCACTCAAAAGCATTGACCTGATGCACTTCGGCTGGAACATCGGCAAGGCGTTTGGCAAGAAACGCATTCACACCGCCACATTCATTAAGAAAGTCTTTGCTCACTCTCTCCGCG
This sequence comes from Bacteroidaceae bacterium, assembly GCA_045544835.1. Lineage (GTDB taxonomy): Bacteria > Bacteroidota > Bacteroidia > Bacteroidales > Bacteroidaceae > UBA1189. Next base: position 16,622 of record JAZPZS010000186.1, read on the forward strand.
ACATAGAAGTTTCAACCATCGAGCGCAAAATGTCGCACACCGAGTCTGAATACAGGATTAAGCTAGATGGAGAGATTGGGTGAAGTAGCTTCCTCTATAAAAATATCATTTTATAGCTTATTTCTCACATATATGTGTTTAATATGAGGATTTGAAGTATCACGTTTCTCAATTTCAAATTTATCGATGAACGATTCCAAAAGTTGGGTCAGTTTTTGAAAACCATAATTACGAGAATCAAAATCAGGTCGTTTTTTACTGATTAAACCTCCTATTTTCCCAAGAAAAGTCCATCCATCTTCATTAGACAAATCACTAATAGATTGAGTAATTAGTTCTAATATTTCAAGGGGCACACTACTGGCATCATTTGAGTTCGTTGAATTTAGAGATTTTGGCACATCTTCTTCTTTGCGATTAATTATAGGAGCAGCAACTCTACTTGATGTACTTTGTGTGGGTTGATTCAATATCTCAATGTAAATAAATTTGTCACACGACACTATAAATGGATTTGGAGTCTTCTTTTCACCCATGCCAATTACAAGTCGTCCAGATTCACGTAAGCGTACAGCCAAACGAGTAAAGTCACTATCACTTGATACAATACAAAATCCATCTACTTTATTACTATGTAGAATATCCATTGCATCAATAATCATAGCAGAATCTGTGGCATTCTTGCCAGTAGTGTAACTATATTGTTGAATAGGAGTAAGAGCATTGTCTAATAACACCGACTTCCAACCTGAAGCTGTAGGTTTAGTCCAGTCTCCATAAATACGCTTAATAGTTATAGTTCCATACTTTGCAATCTCATCCAACATACCTTTTATATTCGCATATGGGACATTATCTGAGTCAATAAGTACTGCTATTTTACATTCTTTTGTATCCATATGAAAAATATTAATTATTAATTTGGTATAAAGGTATATAAATTATTCGTAACCACTACCAACCACCATCCAAAAGTTATATCACAGTTATATTTTGGTGGGTGATTTCACCATTATAACACCGATTTCCTTTGCCAACGAAACATTAAAAATAGTTCGAGTATGGCAAATGAAATTACTTTTGATAAGCTGCCGCAGGCGGTGGGTTATCTGACAGAACAGGTGGAACGAACTGAGGCGGGCATTGAGACGCTACAAGATTGACACCGAGTTTAAGTTGAATCGCAGAACAGGTGAAGCTGAGGGTGTAAAATTCATCTGCAACGGGTATAAATTCAGCGGCTCCAAGATTGACCGCCAATTCAGCTTTGTCAATATCGCTTGCCGACTTGAAGAGAACGCTTTTGATGCAGGTATCTACCCAAAACGCAACAGCACTCCTACCCAGCAACGCGAAGAGCCTCGCCAAGAGATTGTTCGACAAGAGCCAAGCGAAGAGAGTAGCCTCAGTGCAGGCTTGCTCGACCTCACTACCGCCCCTGCCACCGATCCTGAAGAGGAGATGCTGGCAAAGCAATATGTAAAGAAGAAAAAGAAGCCACAGCGCAAGCGTGGATTCAGATTGTGATAAATTATTGTTAAACTATTAAAACTTTTAGACTATGACGAGTACAAAGCTAATTACAATGACTTGATTAGTGACTTCAATCTCTACCTATGCGAGAGATTTGGTTACAGAAATGCGTGCAGTGTTATGTGGAACGAGAATGGCATCTGCATCAGTATTCACAGGGGAAGTTTGGATATCTATATCCGCTTCTGGGAGTATAGCGAGGGCGTAGGCAACTACCCTGACTGGAGTATCATCATCGCCCGTTGCGAGTTCCGCGATGAACTGCGAGAGCACCGCTTCGAACTCCTCAAAGACCTTGTACGCTTCTTCAAGGAGTATATGCCCCGCTACGGGTATAAACACCTCTGCACCGAGGATGACGACTACAAGTATTACCAGACTCTCAACCTTCCCTGCATCAAACGCGGCTTTATGGGCTACCATTGCAACTATGGAGCACCGCTGAAAGAGATTGAGGTGTAGATGATTCCTACTTAAATGACACAGGAGGGTTTATTACCCTCCTGTGCTTTGCTTTGTATTACTTTATCAAAACATTTAAAACTACAAAATGTGTTTTTCTAATTCAAACTTGACTAAAGGTGAGAGTGTGCCCATATATTGAATAAAATCTCCATTAGCTTTAAGATTTCCATTCTTATCCCAATATAAATTTTCTACTTGCTTATCATCAAAAATTTTCTTAACTACATTTACGCCTAAACCTTGTCTTACAAGGCTAATGACAGTTTCATCAACTGTTCCATACATATATTGATTATAGTAATCATTTGGGATGATCTCAAAATCATGTAAGAATTGTATCAATTTCACCAATTTATAACTGATAAAGTCTTCCTCAATTTTAAGCTTTACAATAGCTAAATTAACCATTTCTCTTTCAGATTTTCCCACAAGATTCACATATACCATTTTACCCGCTTGATAATCATTGGTATTTTTTGAACATTCTCCATACGATGCTCCAA
>JAZPZS010000187.1:0-7870 GCA_045544835.1 Bacteroidaceae bacterium
GGGAAAACGCATTATAAAATCGCTCTAAAATGATGTCTTAATAATCTATGTCCAATAGGTCCTTCTCTCGCAAATATTTGATTTCACACAGATCTCACAAATCTCACAGATAGCGCGTCGCTTCGCCCGCGCTTGTCGGCTCTGCCGCCGACGCGAATGAGCGTCGGTTGCGACGAAGGAAACTTTAGTTTCCCCGAGGAGTGCAGCTTGCTGCTTATTTCAGCCGGATGGCGAACACGAGCGTTAGCAAGTGTGCTTTGTGAGATTCGTGAGATCTGTGTGAGGCTAATGACCTGATTTTATGAGAATAGAATACGAAATCTCCACGGATTTTTCTGGTGCGTCTGCCCTGCTCTGCAGCACCGAGCCAGCAAGGAATCTTGATGCGAAGTATCATAATTGACAATTAGCTGTAACGAAAACGATAACGTTAACGAAGACGAAAACCGCGCACTTCTTTGTGTCATTCCGATGCAACGCGAGGAATCTCTTAGAGGATTATACCATACGTCCCCACGAGACTCTGCGAGATCCCTCGGCGCTGCGCTTTGTCGGGGATGACACGCTGGTTTATGGTTGAGAGTTGAGGGTTGAGAGTTGAACCGAAGGTCGACGCCCGCAGGGCTGAAATCAAAGATGAAAGTTTTCCATCGTCCATCATCCATAAACACTAAACCATAAACCATCATCCCTAAACCATCAACTCTGCAGCGCAGCGAGAGCATTCGTGTAAAAAACAAACAAGAATTGAGGATAAATGAATATTTAGCACTATATTCGCAGAATAAAACACAAAATACAAGCATCACATGAAAAGAACAACTATCGCCCTCGCGGCATTGACCCTGTGTCTGACAACCATGGCTCAAGACTGGAGACAGATGATGAGCCGAGTAGAAGAACACACCATACAGAGCGAAGTGCTGAGGGCCGAACGCAACTATACGGTGTACCTGCCCGCAGGGTATGACATCGACAAGGAGAAGACATACCCGGTGCTGTACCTGCTGCACGGCATGGATGGCACGAACAAGGATTGGTTTGACCGTGGACATGTGAAGGACGTGATGGACCAGCTCACCGCCTCGGGCGAGGCCGATGCCATGATTATCGTGAGCCCCGATGCAGGCGGCTCGGTGCGCGAGGGCAAGTGGAACGGCTACTTCGACATGAGGGGGTGGAACTACGAGGAGTTTTTCTTCACCGAGTTCCTGCCCATGATAGAGAAGGAGTACCGCATCAAGGCCGACAAGCAGCACCGCGCCATAGCAGGCCTCTCGATGGGTGGTGGTGGCTGCACCAGCTATGCCCAGCGCCATGCCGACATGTTTGGTGCATGCTATGCCATGAGCGCCTTCCTGCACATGGGTGCCGAGGGAGTAGATGCACAGAAGGTGGCCCAGGGCGACAAGACGGCACTGCTCTTTGAGGCTGCCCACCGGCTGAGCTGCGTAGACTATGTAAAGAATGCCGATGAGGCCCGCAAGCAGGAGCTGCGCACGGTGAAGTGGTTTGTCGACTGTGGCGACGACGACTTCCTCTTCGACGGCAACATAGACTTCTACCAGGCCATGCGCCGTGCACACATCCCCTGTCAGCTGCGCGTACGCGATGGCGGACACACCTGGGAGTACTGGCACTCGGCTCTCTACATCGCACTGCCCTGGGTGAGCAGAAGTTTCAATTGATGCTAATGTGGCAAAGCTACGGTTAATAGCGGCAAGCGCAGGTTAAGGAGTCAACGAAGACTCAGCGAGCAAGGAAGTAACGAAGACGAAAACCATCATCCGGAAGGCAACTCATAACTCATAACTCCTAACTAAAAAAACTCCTAACTAAAAAACTCCAAAAAGCTTAGTCTACCGCTACCTCATCGACAAAGAGGAAGGCGCGGTAACCCTTGGCACCATGCCACTCGGGCATACTGTGCTCAACGAGAGCCTTGACCTTAACGTAGCGGGCCTGGGTGGGGGTAAATGTCAGCGTGTGCTCGTAGATTTTGTTGGCATCATCGGCTGCCATGGCGGGGTACTGTTCATTGAACACCTCGGTGTAGGTAGTGCCGTCAGTGGAGAGCGACACGATGAAGCCGCGGGCATCGAACACCCAATCTCCCTTTTCCACACAAGTGGAGAGCGACACACGGCTCACCTCGGTGGGCTGTTGCAGGTCAATGAGCACCTCAAAGTCGTTGCCGGCAAAGCCTAGCCAACGGCCTGTGCGGTAGTTGTGGTTGCCACGGAGACCGTCGACCAAGGTGGGCGCACCGCCATACTGGTAACTGCCATGAGCGGGCTGCAAGAGGGTAATGGGCTTGGCTGTGGCCTTGCTGTAGGTGAGCTGTTCCTCAAAGGTGCGGGTGGTGCTACGCTTGCCGAATGCCTTGGCCTTGAGCACTCCGTTGCTGGTAATCGCGAGCGGTGCCTTGTAGCGGGGCGATGAGGGAGTGGGCTCTGTACCATCCAGGGTATAGTGGATGGGGGCATCGTCGATGGTACTGAGGGTAGCCACCACGAGATTCTGTGCGGTGTCGGTGGCGAAGGTTCCCGTAACGTCGAAGATGTGGCGGGCGTAATTGTAGCCCTTGACATCGTACATGTCGGTCATGGGGATGAGGCGCTGCAGGAAGTCGGCATAATCCTTACGCTCGGGACGGCACCACTGCACTTCACACAGAGCAGCCATGCGGGGCAGTTCCATATACTCTACGTGACGGTACGAGGTGACATACTCGGTCCAGAGGTTGGCCTGCACACCAATGATGTGTTGCTGTTGCTCGGGAGTGAGCGAGGGGTGCAGGGGTTCGTAGCCGTAGACGGTCTCCACAGGTACGTAGCCTCCGATGGCGAGAGGCTCGGTATCAGTGTGTTTGGTCTGATAGTAATCAAAATACATGTATACGTTGGGCGACATGATGCAGTCGTGCCCACGCTTGGCTGCCTCAAGTCCGCCTCCGATGCCGCGCCAGGAGTGCACGGTAGCACTGGGAGCAAGCGATCCTTCGAGAATCTCGTCCCACCCGATGATACGACGGCCATGGGCATTGAGGAACTGCTCGGCATGTGCGATGACGAAGCTTTGCAGATACATCTCGGCGCTGTTCTTGGCATCGTCTTTGAGACCGAGCCTCCTGATGCGGGCCTGACACTTAGGACACTGCTCCCAGCGGGTCTTGGGACACTCGTCGCCACCTACGTGGATATATTCGGAGGGGAACACGTCGATGATCTCGGCAAGCACGTCGGTAATAAACTGCAGCGTGACGTCGTTGCCGGCGCAGAGCACATCGTCAGACACGCCCCACATCTGCCACACCTCGTACGGACCACCCGTGCAGCCCAGCTCGGGGTAGGCGGCCAGCGCGGCCTGCATGTGTCCGGGAAGGTCAATCTCGGGAATCACGGTGATGTGGCGCTCGGCAGCATAGGCCACGATGTCGCGACACTCGTCCTGAGTGTAGAGGTAGGGGCCGTAGGGGATGCCGTCGTAGGCTCCGCTGTTGCGCCCGATGACAGTCTGTGCACGCTGAGCACCGATGGTGTTGAGCTTGGGGTATTTCTTCAGCTCAAAGCGCCAGCCCTGGTCGTCGGTGAGGTGCCAGTGGAAGCGGTTCATGTTGTGAAGCGCGAGCATGTCGATGAAGCGCTTCACGGAGTCGACCGTAAAGAAGTGGCGCGACACGTCGAGGTGGGCACCACGGTAGCTGAAGCGGGGATAGTCGGTCACCGTCACGGCAGGGAGCTCCACTGCCCCACCCTTCACTACGGGCAAGGCCTTGCGCAGGGTCTGCATACCATAGAACACACCGGCAGGCGAGGCTCCTGTGATGGTCACGCCATCGGCATTCACCACGAGACGGTAGCCCTCAGGATTATCGATAGCCGCATCGAGAGCCAGCGTGATGGCACCTGGCAGGACATCGGCAGTGACGGCAAGGTCAAGGGCGGTCTTCTCCTTGATGTACTCGGCAAGGAGGCGGGCATTGTGCTGCATGACTTCATCGCCCGAGCAGACGATAGGAGTGTTAGCGGTGAGGGTGAAGCTGGCCTCATCGGACAACGCAACATCTTGAGGCAGAGGTACTACACGATAGTCGGCCACGGCAGACTTGCCGGTGCAACCCGACAGTAAAACTCCTATAAGGAGAAGGGGAAGGATAAGTTTCTTCATAGCATTATCTTATTAAAACTGTTATTCTGCTGCGAAGATACGAAAAATTTGTTTAGAGTGTAGTTTTTTTAGGAGTGAAGGAGGTAGGAGTACAGACAATAGCGGAGCACTCGCCATCATTCTGAACGTTACTTCTCCATTTCGTTTATCGTTTAGGATGCAGAGTTTTGGCATTCTCACGACAAATACATAACTTTGCGAATGTATACCTAAAACACAAACGGAATGAGAAAGAATATATCGAGCCTATTGGCTATAGCCATGCTGGCAATACTCGCCATCAGCTGTAACGGTCGTGCATCCAAGCAGCATGCAAAACCACGCAGAGATATCATCACCACGAACGGAACCCAGCTCATCAAGCATGGGAAGCCCTATACCTACATCGGATGCAACATCTGGTATGCCTCCATCCTCGGATCTACAGGTATGGGCGGCGACCGTGAGCGCCTGTGCCACGAGTTGGACCAACTGAAAGAACTGGGAATCACCAATGTGCGCATACTCTCTGGCCCCGATGCCGGGAGTATCCTTGCCAACCCTGCCAAGCCCTATCTACAGACAGCTCCGGGCGTGCTCAACGATACCATCCTTGAGGGTCTCGACTATGTCATCGCCGAGCTGGAGAAGCGCGACATGGATGCCGTCATCTACCTCAACAATGCGTGGGACTGGAGTGGCGGCTATGGATTCTACCTCAAGGAATGTGGCTATGGCGACTCGCCCAACGCAAATATTGAGGGAGGATATGACCGCTATGTGGACTACTGCGCCGACTTTGCGCGCGACACCTGTGCACAGGCATTATATTATAAGTACATAGAGCAGATTGTTTCGCGCCACAACACGATCACCGGTCGTCCCTACAAGGAGGAGCCTGCCATCATGGCATGGCAGCTGTGCAATGAGCCGCGTCCCTTTGCACGCGACAACAACACGAAGGAGATGTTTGCCCAATGGATAGCCCGCGCCGCTGCACTCATCAAGAGCCTTGACCCCAACCATTTGGTATCTACAGGCAGTGAAGGCACAGTAGGCTGCGAAGCCGACGTCGAACTTTGCGAGCGCATCCATGCCGACCCGAATATCGACTACCTTACCATACACATCTGGCCCGTCAACTGGGGCTGGGCACCACGCACCGACCCCGACAGCGGTATAGAGAATGCTTGCGTCAAGAGCAGCCAATATATCGCCCTGCACACCGAGATGGCCAACCGACTGGGCAAGCCACTCGTGATAGAGGAGTTCGGCTACTCACGCCAGGGCAACAAGGCGGGCATAGGCATTCCTACAGACAGTCGCGACCAGTTCTACAGCCACATCTTCGGTGAGGTGAAACGCAGCATCGAGGAGGAAGGCCCCATCGCAGGCTGCAACTTCTGGGGATGGAGCGGTAGCGGACGCCCCCGCCAAGAGGTGTGGCAAGCAGGCGACGACTACTTGTGCGACCCACCCCACGAGCCACAAGGCTGGTACTCGGTATTCGATTGCGACAGCAGTACGATAGCAATTATAAGAAAATTCAGTGAATAGGATATTCTAGGAAATCCTAGGAAGTCCTAGATACCCTAAAAATAAAACAGCCCCATGAAACTACGCTCACTCCTGCTCGCCACACTTATCACGACACTCCCCATAGGGAGCTTCCCCTCTCCTACCGACAGGGTCAACCCCTTCATCGGTACCACCAACTACGGCACCACACACCCCGGTGCCGTCACCCCAAACGGAATGATGTCGGTAGTGCCGTTCAATGTCATGGGATCGGACCTCAATCATTACGACAAGGACAAGCGCTGGTGGTCGGCACCGTATGAGTATACCAACCAGTACTTCACCGGCTATGCCCACGTGGCGCTGAGCGGTGTGGGATGTCCCGAAGCCTCGTCGCTATTGGTGATGCCCACAGCAGGAGAACTCAACGTGGACTACCATAGCTATGGTTCGGAATACACCCAGGAGAAGGCAACACCCGGCTACTACACCAACCAATTGAGAAAATATGGCATCACCACCGAGGTGACCGCTACACCCCGCACTTCGTGCGAGCGCTACACCTTCCCTGCAGGAGAGGGACACATCATCCTGAACCTCGGACAGGGACTCACCAATGAGAGCGGTGCCATGGTGCGCCGCGTGAGCAGTACCGAGGTAGAGGGAATGAAACTGTTGGGAACATTCTGCTACACTACACAGGCGGTATTCCCCATCTACTTTGTCATGCGCGTATCGCACGAGCCCTCTACAGCTGGTCCGTGGAAATTCCAACCCAAGCTACAGGGTGTCGAGAGTGCCTGGAGCCCCGACGACGGCACCTACAAGCTATATGAAAACTATCATCGCGAGATAGCCGGTGACGACATAGGCTACCGCTTCAGCTACGACGACCTTGGCGAAGGCGAGCAGGTAACCGTGCGCATGGGCGTATCGTTCGTATCCATAGAGAATGCACGCATGAACCTCGAAGCCGAGCAGCAAGGCAAGACATTCGACCAGCTGCGTGCCGAGGCCACAGCACAGTGGAACCGTGACTTGGGGCGCATACGCATCGAGGGCGGCACACCCGACCAGCAAACCATCTTCTACACTGCTCTCTACCACGCACTCATCCACCCGAGCATCATCAGCGATGTCAACGGTGAGTACCCCAAGATGGAGAGCGGCGACACGGGCAAGGCCGACTATACGCGCTACTCGGTGTTCTCGCTGTGGGACACCTATCGCAACCTGCACCCCCTACTCACGCTCGTCTATCCCGAGCGGCAGACCGATATGCTGCGCACACTCGTGGGGATGTATGAAGACTGGGGATGGCTGCCCCGCTGGGAACTCTTCGGACGCGAGACCTACACCATGGAGGGCGACCCTGCCGCCATCGTCATCGCCGACAGCTGGGTGAAGGGACTACGCGACTATGATATCCACAAGGCCTACGAGGCGATGCTCAAATCGGCTACCACGCCTGGAGCCGCCAACCCCATACGCCCCGACATCGACCCCTACATTACCGAAGGATATATCCCCGTGGGATTCTTTGCCAACGACCTCTCGGGCGACAACTCCGTATCGCACGCTTTGGAATACTGCATGGCCGACTATGCCATCAGCCAGCTGGCCGACTCATTGGGCGACAAGCCCCGAGCAAGGGAGTTTGCCCACCGCGCCCAGAGTTACCGCCGCTACTACGACAAGGAGCACGGCACGCTACGTCCCCTCACAGCGGACGGCACCTTCCTTGGCGACTTTGACCCTGCCACGGGCAAGCACTTCGAGAACGTCCCCGGATTCCACGAGGGATCTGCATGGGCCTACACCTTTGCCTCTACACATGACGTTGAGGGGCTCACACGCCTCATGGGCGGCAAGCGTGCTTACATAAACAGCCTACAAAGCGTATTCGACAACGGGCACTACGACCCTGCCAACGAGCCCGACATCGCCTACCCTTACCTCTTCAGCCGATTCAAGGGAGAGGAGTGGCGCACACAAAAGGAGGTGAAGGCACTGCTCGACAAGCACTACCTGAACGCCCCACACGGCATTCCTGGCAATGATGACACGGGTACCATGTCGGCCTGGGCCGTATTCTCCATGATGGGCCTCTACCCCGACTGCCCTGGCACACCCTATTATACAATTACGACGCCCACCTTCGACAAGGTGAGCATCACCACTCAGCAGGGCGAGCTCAGCATCA
>JAZPZS010000188.1:0-9053 GCA_045544835.1 Bacteroidaceae bacterium
GGACCTTGAAGAGCGCGACCGCATACGCAACTTCCAGCCGCCTGTCGATGGCGACGAGATCATGCGCACCTTCGGCCTCACCCCCTGTGCCGAGGTAGGTGCCCTCAAGAGCAGCATCAAGGATGCCATCCTCGACGGCATCATCCCCAACGAGCACGATGCCGCCTATGAGTATATGATGAAGAAAGCCAAGGAGATGGGGCTGAGCAAAGTGGATAGTTGATAGATGAAAGTGGACAGTTGCCGTCCAAACAGCAGTTTTCAATTCTCTACTTTTCTTTCCACTTTCAACTTTCATCTTTCAACTCAACAAAGTGCTTCACCGTCTTATCGCCGAGGGCGAACATCAGCAGCAGGATTTCAAGTACGAAATCTCCGATGCACGCAAGATTGCGCGCACCCTTTCAGCCTTTGCCAATACCGACGGAGGCCGCCTGCTCATTGGAGTGAAAGACAATGGCAAGATTGCCGGTGTGCGCAGCGATGAAGAAATATATATGGTAGAGGCCGCTGCTACCATGTATTGCACACCTCCCGTGGCGTGCCACATGAGTGTCCATCGAGAAGAGGGTCACAATGTCGTGATTGCCGAGGTGGAGGCTACGGAGAAGCGCCCCGTGCGTGCCCAGCTCGAAGACGGCAAGCTATGTGCCTTCGTGCGTATTGCCGATGAGAATATCGTGGCATCACCCGTACAGATGGCGTTATGGCGCGAGGCTACCGACGACGCAGGTACGCTACTTCCTTTTAGCCAGCGCGAGCAGTCGCTCTTGCGCCTCATCGTCGAAGCCCAAGAGCCGCTTACGCTTAACCGCTTTGCCCGCCTCGGTCGCCTGCCGCGCCATAGAGCCGTTCAGCTATTGGCACAGTTCATTCGCTTCGGGCTCGTCGAGCAGCAGTTCGTAGGCCACACTTTTGTATACGTTGCAGCACCAGAACCTTAGCACCCATCAACGACACATTGTCTGCCATCTTGCACGATGGATTTATTCATTTAATTCATTTATTTCGAGGCTATTAACCTGCTTCTGTTCATGAGACATGGGAAAGGCCCTCTTTTCACTCCACGATGCGGGTTTCCAAATCGTTGTCGAGATTGTCGGCATGCTTGATGACCACGCAGTGTACACCACCGTCGATGGCGCGGAAGGCGCCCTCAATCTTGGGCAGCATGCCCTTGTTGACGGTACCGTCGGCACGCAGGGTGGCAAAGCCCTCGCGGGTGATGGTGGGGATGACACTGAGGTCGTCGTCCACATCGGTGAGCACACCGTTCTTCTCGAGACAGAAGATGAGGTTCGTTGGCTGTATCTTCGAGGCGGCTACGGCCACGGCCGAGGCTACGCTATCGGCATTGCTGTTGAGCAGCGAGCCCTGCTCGTCGTGGGTGATGGCGCAGAAAACGGGTACGATGCCCTGCTCCACGAGCGAGGCGAGGAAGGGCACGTTCATGCGCTCGGTCACGATATCGCCCACATAGCCGTAGTCGATGGGCTTGGGGGCGCGGCGCACGGCAGGGATGATGTTGGCGTCGGCTCCCGAGAGGCCTATGGCCTTGCAGCCGAGGGCACCGAGGCGTGCCACGATCTGCTTGTTGACGAGGCCAGCATATACCATGGTGACCACATCGAGTGTGGCGCGGTCGGTGACGCGGCGCCCATCGATCATCTGTGTCACTATGCCCAGCTGGGCGCTCAGGCGTGTGGCTAGCTTGCCTCCACCGTGGATGAGCATCTTGGGGCCTTCAAGGGCGGCAAACTTGGTGAGGAATCGCTCCAGTGCGGCTGCATCATCAATGACGTTGCCACCGATCTTAACTACTTTTATCATGATTCGCGTTAATCTTTCAACTTTCATTTTTTCAACCCTTCAAGCAGTCGTTTCAGCACTACTGTTGCCGAGATTTCGCGGTTGGCAGCTTCGGGGATGACGAGGCTGGTGGGCGCCTCGATGACGTCGTCGGTGGCAATCATGTTGCGGCGCACGGGCAGGCAGTGCATGAAAAAGGCGTTGTTGGTGAGTGCCATCTTCTCGGTGCTGATGGTCCATGAGCGGTCGGTGGAGAGCACCTTGCCGTAGTTGGGGTCGGCGTAGGCACTCCAGTTCTTGGCATACACGAAGTCGGCTCCGCGCAGCGCCTCGTCCTGGTCATGGGTCACCTTGGCCTTACCCACAAACTCGGGGGCGAGATCGTAGCCCTCGGGGTTGGCGATGACGAAGTCGTAGTCGGTAGCGTTCATCCACTCGGCAAACGAGTTGGGCACGGCTTGTGGCAGTGCCTTGGGGTGGGGTGCCCAGGTGAGCACTACCTTGGGGCGCTCGGTGCGCTTATGCTCCTCGATGGTGATGAGGTCGGCAAAGCTCTGCAGGGGGTGGCGCGTGGCAGCCTCCATGCTGAACACGGGGCGGCCTGAGTAGCGGATAAACTGCTCGATGATGCGCTCCTCATAGTCCTCGGCCTTGTTGGTGAGTCCGGCAAAGGAGCGCACGCCGATGATGTCGCAGTAGGAGCCCATCACGGGGATAGCTTCGAGGAGGTGTTCGGCCTTGTCGCCGTCCATGATGACGCCGCGCTCGGTCTCGAGTTTCCATGCACCTTGGTTCACGTCGAGTACGATGACGTTCATGCCCAGGTTCATCGCTGCCTTCTGTGTACTCAGTCGGGTGCGGAGCGACGAGTTGAAGAAGATCATCATGAGGGTCTTATTACGGCCCAGATCCACGTGGGCGAAGCGGTCTTTCTTGATGGCGAGTGCCTCGGCTACTGCATCGTGCAGGTTGCCTATGTCTTGTACGCAGGTAAATTTTTTCATTGTCTTATCCTATAGATTATTCTTTATTCATTTTTATTATTCTTACATAGCAGCTCCACCATCTTGTCGGCCGCATGCTCCGATGCACCAGGCTCGCCCAAAGGAGCGATTACCATCTTGTCATACTCGGAGAACATGCGATTGCGGTAGAAATCATCGAGGAGCAGTTGGTTAAGCTCTTCCGCCAGTTCGCGCTCACGCATCTCATCGGCTACGAGTTCGTGCACCAGGGGGAAATCGGCCACAAGGTTGACAAGCGAGATGTATTTCACTTTGAGCACCATGCTCCGCAGCCACGATACCACCTTACCACACATGATATAGTAGCATACCACTTGTGGCACACGGAAGAGCGCCGTTTCCAGCGTAGCCGTTCCCGAAGTCACCATGGCCGCATAGGAGTGGCTAAGCAGGGCATAGGTCTCACCATAGACGACAGTGGTACCTCGTGTAGCCTCCGACTTTGCAAAGACTTCTCCATACATCGCCTTGTCTATGCCCGGTGCACCGGCTATCACCCACTGGAACCCCTTGATTCTCTCTCGGCGGTATACCTTGCCCGGCATAAAGTGCTTGGTGGCACTAAGCATGATGGGTAGGTTGTCCTTGATCTCCTGCTTGCGGCTTCCGGCAAGCAGTGCTACGATGGGCAGTTCGGGATTGAGGCCGTGGCGTGCGCAGAACTCCTCGCGCGTCTCCGTGTATTGCGCCTTGAAGCCGGCAACGGCATCCACGCAGGGATTGCCCACGTAATGGATGGGATAATCGTGCCCAGCATAGAAGGGCACCTCGAAGGGCAAGATAGAGAACATCTCGTCTACATAGCGGCGTATGTCCTTGATGCGGTACTCCTTCCAAGCCCATATCTTGGGCGATATGTAGTAGTACACGGGTATCTGCGTATGGGTCTTCACATACTTGGCGATGGAAAGGTTGAAGCCGGGATAGTCGACCAGTATCACCACATCGGGCGCCCATGCCACGATGTCTTCCTTGCACCGGCGCATATTGCGCAGTATGGTACGGGCGTGAAGCACCACCTGCACGAATCCCATATAGGCCAGCTCACGGTAATGCTTTACCAGTGTGCCACCAACAGCCTTCATGAGGTCTCCGCCGAAGAAGCGGAACTCTGCCTCGGGATCTTTGGCTTTGAGCGAACGCATCAGGTTCGATGCGTGGAGGTCGCCCGAGGCCTCGCCTGCGATAATGTAGTACTTCATTGTTGTTGCTTGATTTCTTAGGATTAGCTAGGATTTTCTAGGAATCTCTATGAATTTCTATGAATTTCTAGTCTATTTTACAAATTCAAATCCCAGTCGTTTATCATCTCCTCCATCATACGGTAGTCGGTCATATCGATTTGTATGGGAGTCACAGCCACGTACCCCTCAGTGAGGTTGGGGCGGTCGGCATCATGCGGATGGTCGTCGCGCAAGCAGAAGCTACCCACCAGCCAGAAGTAGTTGCCGCCACGCGGATGCGGATGTTCTTCCCACTCCTGCGTCCACTCTCCCTTGGCCATGCGGCACACCTTCACCCCTTCGTAGATGGGCGTAGCGGGGAAGTTCACATTGAGACAAGTGCCATTGGGCAATCCACGTTCAAGCACCTGCTCTACAATCTTCACGATGTAGGGAGCGCAAGGCTCAAAGTCTGCTTCAGGTGAATGGTTATCGAGCGAGAAACCTACCGAAGGGATACCCTTCATGCACCCCTCGATGACGATACCCATAGTACCCGAGTAGTGCACGTTGACACCCGAGTTGTCGCCATGGTTGATGCCACCGATAATCATGTCGGGCTGGCGGTCGGCAAACTCGTGCAGCGCCATCTTGATGCAGTCGACAGGCGTGCCCGAGCAGCGGTAGATGGTGATGCCTTCACGCTCGCTCACCAGATTGTAGTACACGGGCTGCGTAGAGGTGATGGCACACCCCATCCCTGAGCGCCCTCCATCGGGAGCCATCACGAGCACATCGGCCATCGGAGCCAGCAGCTCTGCCAGGAAGTTGATGCCACGCGCCTTATAGCCATCATCATTAGATATCAATATCAAAGGTCTTTCGCTGTTCATACCATAATAATATTATATTATCATCGCGAAATTAGCACAAAACCGCCGAAGCGCCAAAAGTTATTAACAAAATTGGGGAGTTATCCACATTTTTAGAAAGTTTAGGACCTTTTTTAGCAAAGTTACACAGATATTTGTTTATTTCGCGCTCGGAAACAAAAAGCAAGTATTAGAAAATGGGAAAGATTATCGCATTGGCCAACCAGAAGGGAGGCGTTGGCAAGACCACTACTGCCATCAACCTTGCAGCCTCGTTGGCTACGCTGGAAAAGAAAGTACTGCTCATCGATGCCGACCCGCAGGCCAACGCCTCATCGGGCCTCGGCGTAGACATCCACAATGTGGATTGTTCTATCTATGAATGCCTTATCGATGGCCGCGACCCTCGCGAAGCCATCTACACTACAGACATCGAAGGACTTGAAGTGATAGCCTCGCACATCGACCTCGTAGGTGCCGAGATTGAGATGCTCAACCTCGAACAACGCGAGACCGTGCTCAAGCGCATGCTCGAACCCTTCGAAAAGGAATACGACTACATCCTCATCGACTGCTCGCCCTCGCTGGGCCTCATCACGGTGAATGCCCTCACGGCGGCCCACTCGGTGATTATCCCTGTACAGTGCGAGTACTTCGCCTTGGAGGGTATCAGCAAGCTGCTCAACACCATCAAGATTATCAAGTCGAAGCTCAACCCCGGCCTCAGCATCGAGGGTTTCCTGCTCACGATGTACGACTCGCGCCTGCGACTGAGCAACCAAGTGCTCGACGAGGTACGCCGCCACTTCCAGGAGCTGGTGTTCGACACCGTCATCCAGCGCAACGTACGCCTCAGCGAGGCTCCCAGCCACGGCATCCCCGCCATCCTCTACGATGCCGAGTCGAAGGGAGCACAGAACTACTTGACTTTGGCACAGGAAATCATAAAGAAGAATGGATAATGGAGAATTGAGAATGAATAATTAGCAGCGCACTGCCGGCTCCTGATTTTCAATTCTCAATTCTCAATTTTCAATTATACAATATGGCAACCAAGAAATACCCCTCATTAGGCCGCGGCCTCGACGCCCTCATCTCCACCGATACGGTGAAGACCGAAGGCTCATCATCCATCAGCGAGATAGCCATCAGCCAAATCAAGGCAAACCCCAACCAGCCGCGCCGCGAGTTTGACCCCGAGGCACTGCAGGAACTTGCCGACTCCATCAAGGAGATAGGCATCATTCAGCCCATCACCCTGCGCAAGATGGACGACGGTACCTACCAGATTATCGCCGGCGAGCGCCGCTTCCGTGCATCGCAGCTCGCCGGACTCACCACCGTGCCCGCCTACATACGCACTGCCGATGACGAAAACGTGATGGAGATGGCGCTCATCGAAAACATACAGCGCGAAGACCTCAACTCCATGGAGATAGCCCTCGCCTACCAACACCTGCTCGAGGAGTACAGCCTCACCCAGGAGAAGCTGAGCGAACGCGTAGGAAAGAAACGCACCACCATCGCCAACTACCTGCGCCTGCTCAAGCTGCCCGCACAGATACAGGTGGCACTCAAGAACCGCGAGCTCGACATGGGCCACGCCCGAGCACTCCTCGCACTTGAGAACCCTGTGGATCAGATAAGACTCTTCCAAGACATTCAGGCCAATGGCTACTCAGTGCGCAAGGTCGAGGAACTCATCAAAGAAAACAAAACAGCCCAAACGAATGTTACAAAAAAATCGGGCAACAAAGGAGCCGGTGACTTCGACATACTCAAGAAGCATCTTGCATCTTTTTTCCAAACCGACGTGCAGCTTACATGTAGTCCCAAGGGCAAGGGCAAAATAGCCATTACATTCAAAAACGAGCAAGAGCTGGAGCGTATCATCGGATTGTTGGACAAGCTGAAAGCATGAAAGAGCCTATCCGCTACATATTCATCCTGATGGCAGCGTGGTGTATGCCAGTTTTGCTATCGGCCCAGGCCGACAGCCTTCTTGTGCTGAGCGACACACTGCCTGCCCTTGCTCCACGCGATAGCCGCATCATCGTCCTCAGCGACTCGCTCCACCGTGCTGCAGGTGCCGAGTTGGGTATAACCTCAGAGGAGGCAGGACACTCCGAGAATGCAGAGAACTCAGAAATTACCGACACCACGAAAACCCCGAAAGCCTCCTCCCGCCGCGAGCTACGCAAGCAGAAGCTCGCCACCTTCACCCCCGACCCCGGCAAGGCCACATGGGCCGGCATCGTGTTCCCTGGAGGCGGACAGATATACAACCACAAATACTGGAAGCTACCCATCGTCTACGGAGGCTTCCTCGGCTGCGCCTACGCCCTCAACTGGAACAACCAGATGTACAGCGACTACTCGCAGGCCTACCTCGACATCATGGACGACGACCCCGGCACCGCCAGCTACGAGGACTTCCTCCCACCCCGCTACAACGTGGAGGCCAACCGCGACTACCTGGAGCGCGTGTTCAAGAACCGCAAGGACAACTACCGCCGCCAGCGCGACCTCAGCATCTTCTGCTTCATCGGCGTATACCTCATCTCCGTCATCGATGCCTATGTCGATGCCGAGCTATCCAACTTCGACATATCCGAAGACCTCAGCGTGCAGGTGCGCCCCAGCATCATCGACCATCAGCGCCACACCACGCCCCGCAACATCCAGTCATACGGGCTGCAGTGCAGCTTCAGTTTCTAATTTTTTTCTTAGGCTTGGAATAAGGCAAGGCCTGTTCCAGTGCCCGAACCACTTTCACGGCCTCCCTCCCGTGCTCAATATCGAGGATGTAGTGCTCCTTTGCACCTTCGTAGGGAAATCCTTTCTCGGCATCGGTCATCAGGTCTGCAATGGCGGGGTGAATCTTCACGTATGCGATATTGTCGCAAGCGAGAACGACAGGCTTCTCGTTTATATAAACCATATAGTCGCCAAACATCTTGCGACTGCGCACATCCCCTGCTTCTGCAAGCTGCGTGCAAACAAACTCTATGAATTCGACGGTGCAAGCCATAGATCTCTTTTATATATCTTCTCGTTCAGTTCTCCTCACCCCTTCACATAAACCAGGCTGCTTCCCCGCCCTATGGCGCGGATGCCCGATGCCTCCTCTTTGCGCACCTTGCGCAGCTCCACGGTGGCAGTCGACAGGGACAGCTCGTTCAGCTCGGCATAGTCGCGAGTGCGCATATAGCCGTGCTCTTCGATGAAGGCTATGGCGCGACGGATGCGCTCGTCCAGCGTGTAGGGCGAGCGCTTGATGCGGCTCTGCTGGCCACGCTCGAGCGTGCATTGGCTGCGCACGGCCTTCACCAGCGCTTTGTCGGCTCGGTAGTGCACGCCGTTGACCTCGATGCTCTGTGCATTGCGCTGCGGCTCGTTCTCTGCAAATGCATCCTGCTCCTTGTCTTCGCACACGCCTATCGTGGCCTTGAAGGTGCCGATGCCGTCAATCGTCACGGCGCAGCCGTGTGCCATGAGGTGGGCCAGCGACGTGGCGGCCTGACTGAGCACCTGCACTGCCGTGGCCTCGCTGATGCCATAGCCCGGGATAGAGATTTCCTTGACAAACTCGGCCATCGTCACCCGGCGCGAAGTCTCCATGCGGTAGTATGCCTTGTTCTCACTGTCGTCATTGATGCTCTTGAATTCTTGTTTGATGTATTTTGCCATAATATCTTGGTTTAATAATTCTTTTTTTTGTTTCACGCAAAAGCTTATTCCTTACTTTTTTGTCTCACGCGAATCTCGCGAATCTCACGAAGAACGCATCGCTGCGCTCGCGTTTGTCGGCGATTCCGCCGAGTGTGTTCTCGCCGGATGGCAAGCACAAGCGAATGCGCGTGCTCTTTGCGAGATTCGCGAGATTCGCGTGAGGAATACGTTATGCAAGCGGCATATCAGTCCTTGAATTCGTTGACAACCCGCTTAATCCCCTCGCGGAAATCATAAACGTTAAAGTTGATGAGCAATCCTATACGTTTGTCCATCAGTTTGAGGTACGTGAGCAGCTGCTTGTAGTGTACAGGCTTCAGCTCCTCTACAGACTTTAACTCTATGATGATGGAATCCTCCACGAGCAGGTCCAGTCGCAAACCCTCTCCCAAGTTCACCCCTTTATAATTCATCTCCACTGGCACCTGCGAGGCTACGGACAATCCGTTAAG
>JAZPZS010000189.1:0-11281 GCA_045544835.1 Bacteroidaceae bacterium
TACGCTGACATACACCAAGTATCACCGTGAGCTGACGGCCAAGGGCGTTATCGTGAACACCAACCTCGCTGTCATAGACCGCTACCGCAAGGACTATGAGAAGCGCTATCCCGACTTCAAGACCTACAACAAGCACTTCGAAGTGGACGACACCATCCTCAGCATCCTGCGTGCCGAGGCCGACAAAGCTGGCGTGAAGCACGACGAGGAGCTGTATCAGGCATCGCTGCCCTACATCAAGGTGCAGCTCAAGGCACTCATCGCCCGCGACCTTTGGGACATGACGCAGTTCTACGAGGTCTTCAACCACACCGACGAGACGGTGATGAAGGGATTGGAAATCATACAGTCGAAGGAGTTTGGACCAAAGTCGAAGTAGACATGCTGAGTGTAGAGGCGACAGAAGAGCGGCATATGCCGCTCTTCTGTTGTTTTAGTATGGCCGAGGTGGGGTTATCTCACGATCACCTTGCGTCCGTTCACGATGTATATGCCCGCGGGGAGGTTGTCCAGTGCGGTAGCATCGGTGCGTATGCGTGCTCCTGTGATGCTGAATATGCCCGTAGGACCTGTAGGTGTATCCGTGGCGGACTCCATTTCTTCGATACCTGTCACTGTATTGAGGTCCATGTCACCGTAATAGAAGAGGCGGAAATTGTCGAAGATGGTCCAGAACTTACTTCCCGTCGTGCTACTGCGAAGTCCTAACGTGATGTCGCGCTTGTCGAAGATCTGTCTCATCGTCACCGTGTTGTCGTAGAGCCCCAAGGCGAAGTAGCGGCTGGCGGCGAGCATGTTGTCCGGGAGGTAGCGTACAGGAGTGCCTACGCCAACCTCATTGCCGCCCAGCTTCTGCTCTTGTGCCCCGACGGCGATGTGGTGTATCTTTTGTGCCTTGCTGCCTATATAGGCATCGGTCGTTACCAGATTGTTCCCGCCCACATAGCTGGCATAGGCATCGGCAGATGCGCCCGGGCGCTGGAATGCCTGTACACGGAGTTGGTAAACTCCCTTGGGCATCTTGGGAAGTGTCTGGCTGAAGTCAAAGGTGCTCTCGAAGTACTCCAAGCATGAGTAGTTGAACGTGGGCTTTTCTGACCATCCGCTGTTGTCGTCGATGGCTGCATTGGTAATCATGTAGGTGATGTCGAAGGGGCGATTGATGTCGGTAGGAGTGACATTGGGCAAGAATGCCATGATTGCCTCCTTGGCTATCTCGACGTAGGTTGCAATGGCTGTTGCTGAGGGCGATTCTGAGATTTGTTGCTTCAGGCTGTCTGATATCGCAGCCAGAGCGGCATCGGTACCCTCTACCTCCTCCGTGTGGGGGATGGCGAGCATGGAGTCGATGCGGGCAACCCAAATGTCCAGCTCGCCCATGAAGGAGCTGTTGGCCGCTTGGTCGAATCGCTTCACCTCATCGGCTTCCATGAAAATCCAGCGCTGGGCGGTGGCTCCGTTGGCGAGGTCGAAGGAGGAGGTGGTCACCTTTCCGTTGGCGGCTCCGGTGAGGCAAGGCGGGTTGAGCGAGTTTTGTGGTTGCACCAACCAATATCCGCGTACGCTAACCTTGCTTGCGCTGTTTCCTACCGTGGTGTTGATGCGCGAACGCATCATGTGGAAGTCGCCCGCCTGTGCTGAGACTTTCCCTCCATGTGCAAGGTAGAGTGCTGTTGCTGCATTGCGCAACTGATAGTGGCTGTTGTCAGGGGTGAAGGTCACATACCATGCTGCATGGTCATCGGCCAAAGCCTCCTCGCCCGACATCTGCTTCCATTTCAGTTGCCCGTTCTCGACGACAAGGTACGAGGTGCGAAGGCCGTAGCGGTCGTCTTCATTCTTGATGTAATACTTTATCGTGTCTTCCTGCTCGAAGGTGTAGGCAGGTGTGGCGAAGCCGCCTGTGGGTGGCAGGCCATCCTCGCCCAATGCCTGATAGATGAGCGCATTGCTCATGTAGAGCATGGGGTCGTCATTGTCCTCATTGGCGCCATTGATGCCGTATGGCCACATGTGTGTGCCATCGCCCGTCATCACTGAGGTGTTATCGTTGTTGAGGAAACGCACTACAGCGGTGGCTCGGTCGCCCAGCCAGTCGCCTCGTCCGCTGCCGGAACGCATGGGTGAGCTGCCACCATTCCAGATGCTATGGGTTCCTACGCCTATGCCATGTCCTAATTCGTGTAGGATGGTACCTGTCCGCTGGTATGTGGAGCTGGGGCCTACGCGCATCCATCCTCCATAGCTACAGTCGGCAGTAGGCGTTTCAGAGCCGAAATGGACATTTGCTTTGAGCCCATTGATGCTGGTCAGATGATTAAGGTAGTGCACGGCATCGGCCACGGCTGTGCGAATACGCGTGTTGGCCGCGGCGTCGGCTCCGTTGTCATATCCCCAGCTGACATTACCTTTAGGCAGTGTGATGACCTTTACCACTTCGCCATAGCCTACGGCATAGCTTTTGGTCATCGCGTACGCGCGCATATAATATACTGTGGAAGGGGTGAGATCCTCTATGGTATAAATGCGTCCGTTTTGATTATGGAACTTGGTCGTACGGCTGTCCAATACGGTAGGCTCCGGATGAGTGCTCCAGCAGAATCCTTGTTCCAGCAGGTCGGACGAGGAGATGCCGCTTACCGAGTTGCGGCCAAAGGCCATCGTCGCCCCACGAGCCACAAAACTATGGGTGCTTACAGAGGGCGTACTTCCCGTGGCATTGGCCAGATGGAAGGCCATGGAGGCTCTCTTCAATGCCTGAGCAATGGCGGGATAGCTCTCGCTGGGGGCACTGCTGATGTCTTCTTTGGCTCTGTCGATAACAGTCTGCAAATCGCTCTTCCCGTTGGCTTCGGGGTTTGGGGTGAGTAGCTGCTCTGCTTTGTCTATGCGGTTTTGCAGTTCTTCCTTGAGTACCGCAAGATCATCGCTCAGCAGATACAATCTGAAGTTGTCGCATGCCAGGTAGTTTCCGGTGGCGCCTATGGCTTCAAAGCCTAGGGTGAGCTCTCCTTCTATCAGGGTGAACTCCATCGTATATTCTCCCGCTTTGTTCACCTCTAAGCGATGATCGTTGGCGATGATCCATGCACCCGTTTGTGTGTCCGATGAGTTTTGCTGCACATTCTGTGCTGCCACCTTCAGCTGGTAGCGTCCGTTGGTCAGGTTCTTCAGTGTTTGGCGGATGTAGGCATCGCCTGCTTTGCTTCCTTGGCCTACCCATTTCTCTACATATACACTTCCGCTTTTGGCAGTGAAGCTTGTGTTGGTCTGCTTCTTCATGGATAGGGAGTACCACCCTGTCATGCCCTCTTCAAAGTCGGGGCTGGTGATGAGGCTGGTCTTGTCGGATTGTGCTTCTACGCTCCCTATTCCCATGGCGAAAAGCAGAAATAGCGAGATGGCTTTTAATGTCTTGTTCATATGTTGTTTGTCAAAAAGTTTTTTCTTTTGTACCCGTCTTGTCTTTCACTCCTCAAGGCAGGCCAAACTTGTCCCGATGAGCTAATTGCTAGGCGTTTAAGGCGTAAAGATAGATATTTTAACGTATATGGCCAAGATTTCGCACAGAATGTTTTCGCCAAACAAAAAAAATAGCTAATTTTGCACACAAAATATTGTGGATAGATTTGAGCAGCTTGCAACCACTGTAAAAAATGCTAAAGAACAGCATCTCTAACGCTGTGTGCATCCTTTCTGCTATCCCATTATTTTGGCTTTTGTTCTTCGGTCGCTGTCCCGCGCTTGCCGCTTGGCTGTGCTGGGTGCCTGAGAAACTTAAAAACCATTGAGCTAAAACTTAAAAAACTTAAAAACTAGAAACTAAAATGGGATATCTGTTTACATCCGAATCGGTGTCTGAAGGACACCCCGACAAAGTTGCCGATCAAATATCGGACGCTGTATTGGACAAGTTGCTGGCTTATGACCCCAGTTCTAAAGTGGCTTGCGAGACATTAGTGACAACCGGGCAGGTAGTGATTGCCGGTGAGGTGAAAACGAGTGCTTACGTAGATCTCCAGCTCATAGCTCGTGAGATAATCAATAAGATTGGTTATACGAAGAGTGAGTACATGTTTGAGGGTAATTCGTGTGGCGTGTTCTCTGCCATTCATGAGCAGAGTGCCGACATCAACCGCGGTGTGGAGCGTGAGGACCCGATGAACCAGGGTGCTGGCGACCAAGGTATGATGTTTGGATATGCTACCAATGAGACGGAGAACTATATGCCGCTTTCGCTCGACTTGGCGCATAATATTCTCCTCGTATTGGCCGAGATACGTCGTGAAGGCAAGAAGATGACCTACTTGCGTCCCGATGCCAAGAGCCAAGTGACCATCGAGTACGATGACAACGGGAAGCCGGTGCGTATCGACACGATTGTTGTATCTACCCAACATGACGAGTTTATTGCCCCCGCCGACAATACGGCTGAGGCGCAGCGTAAGGCCGATGAGCTGATGCTTGCCCGAATCCGTAAGGATGTCATCGAGATACTTATGCCCCGTGTTATTGCAGGCATACACAATGAAGATGTACTGGCTCTCTTCAACGACCGTATCACCTATCATGTGAACCCCACAGGCAAGTTCGTTATCGGTGGCCCCCATGGTGATACCGGTCTGACTGGCCGCAAGATTATTGTCGATACGTATGGTGGAAAGGGGGCCCATGGAGGTGGCGCTTTCAGTGGTAAGGATCCTAGTAAGGTCGACCGTAGTGCGGCCTATGCGGCACGCCACATAGCTAAGAATCTCGTGGCTGCCGGCGTGGCCGATGAGATGCTGGTGCAGGTGTCCTATGCTATCGGTGTGGCCAAACCTATCAATATTTACGTTAACACCTACGGACGTAGCCATGTGTCTATGACTGATGGCGAGATTGCCCGGAAGATTGATGAACTCTTCGATCTTCGCCCCAAGGCTATTGAGGAACGTCTCAAGTTGCGCAATCCTATCTATGCCGAGACGGCAGCTTACGGACACATGGGGCGTAAGCCTGAGGTGGTGACCAAGAGTTTCCGCTCACGTTATGAGGGAGACAAGGATGTTACTGTGGAACTCTTTACTTGGGAAAAACTTGACTATGTGGATAAGGTGAGAGAGGCTTTCGGGCTTTAGTCTTTGACGGCTCCGTAAAAGTGGCAATCCGAGTTTGCAATTTTTTTGCAGCTGTCCATATAGGGTGTGTTATTAAACATTTTTGGGTTCTTTAACTCTATTATTTCATTATTCCTCTTTTAATAGAACAAAATTCAATGTAAATTTGTACACGGTTTGAAAGGGACGTTTCCCTGCCTATCAACAGAATGTGAAATAACAAGAGTATTTAACCATAAATTTACAAAATTAATCAAAATGGCAAACATTGATTTGAGCAAGTACGGAATCACCGGTGCAGTAGAGGTTTTGCACAATCCGTCTTATGAAGTTTTGTTCCAAGAGGAAACAAAAGCAGGTCTTGAAGGTTTCGAGAAGGGTCAGGAGACCGAGCTCGGCGCCGTTAACGTGATGACAGGTGTTTACACCGGCCGTTCACCCAAAGACAAGTTCTTTGTAATGGACGAGGTAAGCAAGGATACTGTATGGTGGACTTCTGATGAATACAAGAACGACAACAAGCCCGTTACAGAGGCTACTTGGGCAGTGCTCAAGGACCTTGCTGTAAAGGAACTCTCTGGCAAGAAGCTCTATGTAATGGATACCTTCTGCGGTGCCAACGAGAACAGCCGTCTGAAAGTTCGCTTCATCATGGAGGTAGCATGGCAGGCTCACTTCGTAAAGAATATGTTTATCCGTCCTACTGAGGAGGAGCTCGCTAACTATGGTGAGCCCGACTTCGTAGTATACAACGCTTCTAAGGCAAAGGTAGACAACTATGCTGAGCTCGGCCTCAACTCTGAGACTGCTGTAGTGTTCAACCTCACCTCTAAGGAGCAGGTAATCCTCAACACATGGTATGGTGGTGAGATGAAGAAGGGCATGTTCTCAATCATGAACTATCTGCTTCCTCTCCGCGGCATGGCTTCAATGCACTGCTCTGCCAACGTAGGTCACGATGGCGACACCGCTATCTTCTTCGGTCTCTCTGGTACAGGTAAGACTACCCTTTCTACCGACCCCAAGCGTCTCCTCATCGGTGACGACGAGCACGGCTGGGACGACGAAGGCGTATTCAACTTCGAGGGTGGCTGCTACGCAAAGGTTATCAACCTCGACAAGGAGTCTGAGCCCGACATCTTCAACGCTATCAAGCGCGACGCTCTCCTCGAGAACGTAACCGTAGCTGCTGACGGCAAGATCGACTTCGCAGATAAGAGCGTTACCGAGAATACTCGTGTATCATATCCTATCTACCACATCGACAACATCGTGAAGCCCGTATCTAAGGCTGGTCCTGCAAAGAAGGTTATCTTCCTCTCTGCCGACGCCTTCGGTGTACTTCCTCCCGTATCTATCTTGAACCCCGCTCAGACACAGTACTACTTCCTCTCTGGCTTCACCGCTAAGTTGGCAGGTACAGAGCGTGGTATCACAGAGCCCACACCTACCTTCTCAGCTTGCTTCGGCGCAGCTTTCTTGAGCTTGCACCCCACAAAGTACGGTGAGGAGTTGGTTAAGAAGATGGAAGCTAACGGTGCTACCGCATACCTCGTAAACACAGGTTGGAACGGTACTGGCAAGCGTATCTCCATCAAGGATACCCGTGGTATCATCGACGCTATCCTCGATGGCTCTATCGACAAGGCTCCCACAAAGGTTATCCCTTACTTCGACTTCGTAGTGCCCACAGAGCTCCCCGGTGTTGATACCAACATCCTCGATCCTCGCGACACTTACGCTGACGCTGCTCAGTGGGAAGAGAAGGCAAAAGACCTTGCTGGCCGCTTCATCAAGAACTTCGCTAAGTTCACAGGTAATGAAGCAGGAAAAGCACTTGTTGCCGCTGGTCCTAAGCTCTAATGTAGCTATTTAATAGATATGTATGCGGCTCACCATTTGGTGAGCCGTTGCTTTTTTTATATCTTTGTCCCTTGAATTAGAAGGAAAGGAATATGGACGATAAGAGGAAACATATATTGGTGCTCAACGGACCCAATCTGAATCTGTTGGGCAAGCGCGAGCCGGGCATTTATGGCAACGACTCTATGGAGAGCTGTTTTGCAGCTTTGCAGGAGCGCTACCCCGATGTGGAGCTCGAGTATTATCAGTCGAATGTGGAGGGCGAACTCATCAACAAGCTGCACGAGGTGGGCTTCACCTGCAATGGCATCGTGCTTAATGCCGGTGCCTATACGCATACCTCGGTGGCCATACATGATGCCATCAAGGCTATCAGTGCCCCTGTGGTGGAAGTGCATATCTCCAATGTATACCAGCGCGAGACCTATAGGCACACGTCCCTCATCACGGGAGCCTGCATCGGTGTTATCGGTGGGTTTGGCATGGACTCATATCGTTTGGCCATAGAAGCATTGTTGCAGTTATGATTCATCATCAAGAGGCGATAGACAGTTACATATTGGCCCACATGGATGAGGAGAGCGACTACCTGAAGGCGCTCTACCGGCAGACCCATGTGAAGTTGCTCAACCCCCGCATGACATCGGGGCATCTGCAAGGCCGCCTGCTGAAGATGTTGGTGCAGATGATACGTCCGCATCGTATCCTTGAGATAGGCACTTTCACCGGATATTCGGCACTCTGCATGGCCGAGGGATTGAGCGAGGAGGGTAGGCTACACACCTACGAAATCGACGATGAATTGGAGGATTTTACTCGTCCTTGGATTGAGGGGTCGCCTCATGGGCATAAGGTGTGCTTCCACATCGGCAATGCCTTGGAAGAGGTACCTTCGTTGGGCGAGACTTTCGACCTCGTATTCATGGATGGCGACAAGCGCCAGTACGTGGACTACTATGAAATGGCTTTGGCACATACCTCAAAAAATGCATTTATTTTGGCAGACAACACCCTTTGGGATGGTCATGTGGTAGAAAAAGCGTATCTTTGTGACCGTCAAACGGCGGCTATCAATGAGTTCAATGCCTTTGTGGCTGCAGATAAACGAGTGGAGAAACTTATCCTTCCCTTGCGCGATGGACTGACGATGATTAGGAAAAAGTAGAAGAGGACCCCATCCCTCCCTTAGGGAGGGGGAGTGGTTCTGTTAAAGAGTGAATTAATTATTATAAAAATGCCATGCCCCCGTCCAAGGCAGTCTCGGAGGCTCTCCCCATAGAGGGGAAGGAGCCCGAAGGGCAGAGGGGGTCTTTAATAGATGGAATCAACCAGACAAAGTAAAATCTCTCGTCTCATCCAAAAGGAGTTGAGCGACATCTTTTTGATGCAGGCCAAGTCGATGAATGGTGTGTTAGTGTCGGTGACCGCCGTGCGCATCAGTCCTGACCTCAGCATTGCCCGAGTGTATATCAGCGTATTTCCATCGGAGCGTGGCGATGAGATTGTAAAGAACCTCAATAACAACATGCGTGCTATCCGCTTTGAGTTGGGTTCGCGCTTGCGCCATCAGCTGCGCATCATACCGGAGTTGAAGTTCTTTATCGATGACTCGCTCGATTATCTGGAGCGTATCGATGAATTGCTCAAATAATGTCGGTCCTATCTTTGGTCGCTCCTGATGAACCTTCCGTTCTACATAGCGAAGCGTTACCTCTTCTCCAAGAAGTCGCATAATGCCATCAACATCATCTCGGGCATCTCGGTCTGCGGTGTGGCACTGGCTACGCTGGCATTGGTGTGTACACTCTCCGTGTTCAACGGCTTTCACGACCTCATAGCCAGCTTCTTCACTCACTTCGATCCCGACCTCAAGGTCGAGGCCGTCAAGGGCAAGACCTTCGTTCCCGACTCCGCCATGATTGTCTCTTTGGAAGAGGTTGTAGGGGTAGAGGTGGTGAGCCAAACCTTAGAAGACAATGCTATGGCCAAATACAAGGAGCGTCAGACGATGGTCACCATCAAGGGTGTCGATGATAATTTCCAGGCACTCACCGACATTGAGGCGATTCTTTATGGTGATCCCCAGCTCAAACTCTATGATGCCGTGGTCGATTATGGAATCATGGGGCAGCAACTGATGTATATGCTGGGCACCGGCATCCAGCCCTACGATCCTATTGAGGTGTATGCTCCGCGTAAGGGAGTCCGTGTGAACATGTCGAACCCTTTGGCTAACTTCCACCGTCAGCCCCTCTATTCTCCGGGCAACGTGTTCAACATCAATGACAGCCGTTATGCCTCCTCCTACATCATCACCTCGCTCGACTATGCCCGTCGCCTGTTTGGCTACACGTCCGAGGCGAGTGCCATTGAGTTGCGCCTGCAGGCCGATGCCGATATCCCGTCCGTCAAGCGGGCGGTGGCTTCGGTAGTGGGCGAGGGCTTCACCGTCAAAGACCGCTATGAGCAGCAGGCCGATACCTTCAAGGTTGTGCAGATTGAGAAGTTCATCTCCTACCTCTTCCTCTGTTTCATTCTTATGGTGGCGTGCTTCAATATCATCAGTTCCGTATCGATGCTCATCCTTGACAAGCGCGACAATGCCGACACGCTGCGTAGCCTTGGAGCGCCTGATGCGCTTGTTTCCCGCGTTTTCATCTATGAAGGCAACCTCATTGCCCTGATGGGTGCTCTCATCGGCCTTGTGTTGGGAGTGGTGCTATGTCTGCTACAGCAACAGTTCGGTATTATCGGTTTGGGAGGTGATGGCCAGTTTGTTGTCGATGCCTATCCCGTGAGGGTACAGTTGAGCGATATCGTGCTCGTCTTCATCTCTGTGCTTGTGGTGAGTGCCCTCTCCGTATGGTTTCCCATCCGCCTGCTTAATCGTTATTTTTCAGTTGCGTCATAAATCGCTCCCTGTCTACGACAAAGCGGAGATGCTCGCCCTCTCCAATGATACCCTCCTCGTCCTTGGCGATGATGGTAAATCGCAGTTTGCGACCCTCTACGGCTGTTAGCGTGGCTGTTGCGGATATCGTGCGTCCATGGGCTGTAGGCTTCAGATGTGTCGATGATATTTGTCCACCTACCGTGGTTGATTCTTGAGGGATGTAAGGTGCTACTGCCCGCATGGCGGCTTCTTCCATTAGTGCTATCATGGCAGGTGTAGCCAACACGTGCAGGTCACCACTCCCCATGTGAATTGCGAGATGATGTTCCTCCACTTTTTTGGTACATGTATAGGTCAATCCATTCTTTAGCATAGTCATTTCCTCTTTTGATGATTGGTTTTTTATTACAAAGTTACGATGCTTCGGGATAATCAGGAAGAGATGTCGATTGTTTTTTTGTTTTTTGGATTATTTTTTTCTCTGTTGTGGGGGGATTGTTGTTCATTTAATGGGGGTTTTTGTACAGAAAACAGTTCTTCCCCTTTTTATTGACTGTTTTTGTACAATCCTCTTTCGTTTTTGATGATACTTTTGCAGCGTCAGATGCGGTGGAACAGATCTGCTTTGGTCGCCAACCAGCATCCGGGACACCCTTTACTACTCGGGATAGAATTAGTATTAACAACAATATAATGGTGAAGACTATGACAACAGAAAAATTCGAAAGAGACTTGGTTTCCGTACAGGACGAACTGCTTCGTTACGCTTATAAGCTAACTATGGACCGGGATGAGGCTTACGACCTATTGCAAGAGACTTCGCTTAAAGCATTGGACAATCAGGACAAGTACACCCCCGACACCAATTTTAAGGGCTGGATGTATACCATCATGCGCAATATCTTTATCAATAACTATCGAAAGACGGTTCGCGACCAGACCTTCGTGGACCATACCGATAACCTCTTTCATCTCTCTCTTCCTCAGGACGCAGGATTTGCCAGCACAGAGAGTGCCTATGACACCAAGGAAATACGCAAGGTTGTCAACTCCCTTCCCAGGGAGTATCGTGTGCCTTTTGCTATGCACGTGTCAGGATTCAAGTATCGTGAGATTGCTGTCAAGCTCTCTCTCCCTTTGGGAACGGTCAAGAGTCGCATCTTCTTTACTCGCCAGCGCCTACAAGCTCAGCTCAAGGATTTCCGTTAGTGGAGCTTATCATTATGCTAGTGTGAGATACGTGTTTCACAAGTTATTTTGCAATACTTGTTATGTTTCTATAAAAAATTATTGGTGTCCGATAAAACTTTTTTTAGAGAATAAAAATTTAGGACTGGTTCCATTTGGAGGAATCAGTCCTTTTTGGTTATTTTGGTTTTACCACAAACTCTTATAACCATGGGCAAAAGTAGTCATTTTATCGGAC
>JAZPZS010000190.1:0-4878 GCA_045544835.1 Bacteroidaceae bacterium
TGTTTGCTGTCATCAAGCGTGGAACACCCTTCGTGAGGAAACCAGACTTTATTTATTCATAAACGATAAAAATAAGAGCAAATTTATTTGGAGATGTCCTATATTTCCGGACGGCTACATACGAGCGATAGCGATGTATGATTTTGCGAGATTTGCGAGATTCGCGTGAGATAATCATGTCAGATAGAGGATATAAACAGGATATTTCAATGGGAAGAAATTATAATGCGTTTTCCCAGGAATTAAGCTTCTGCATGAAGAAATAAATACAACACTAATCTAAAGGTTGTGAGATTTCTGTGTGAGAATTAAAAGTTGATGGTTGATTGTTGAGGGACGAGGGCTCATAATTGCCTTAAGCCCCTTTGGGCGGCGAACACGTTTCATAACTCATAATTGACTTCAGCCCCTACGGGCGTCGAACACGTTTTAGGAGTTCAGGAGTCAGTAGTTCAGACAAATGCTTGTTCGCTGCTAACCTTCTAGCAAGAGCATCGCGACTTGTAAAAAACCGTGAAATCCGAGTAATCTGTGGTTGAAAAAATACCCCCCCCCGGAGGTCCGTCATCCATCATCCATTGTCCATCGTCCGTTTATGGTTGAGAGTAGCATTCGGCTCCGCCGCCTCGCAAGAGTGTAGCAACTTGCAAAAATCTGTGTAATTCCGAGTAATCTGTGGTTGTCTTTAATTAGGATTAGGAATTAATGTTATCGTACACGCATCACGTGTCCTCTCATAATTGCCTTAAGCCCCTTTGGGCGGCGAACACGTTTCATAATTTAGAATTGACTTCAGCCCCTACGGGCGTCGACCTTCGGTTCATCTTTCAACTTTCAACTCTCAACCATCAACTCTCCCCTGTCTCCCTTGTTTTAATCTTTTTCTCTCTAAAGCTAGGTGGCATGAAAGATTTTTTGTAATTTGCACCGTTTTTTAGTACGAAGTTTTTTTCTTAGTGTGATATCCGATGAAACAGACGACGAAGACATACCTGACGATTGCGGTGGCGTTTATCGCTGCTGCCTGCGTGATTAGTTTCTCACTGCCCCATGAGAAGGCCGTGAACTTCAGCTTCGAGGTGGGCAAGCCCTGGAGATACGAACAGCTGACATCGACCTTCAGCTTTGCGGTGTATAAGAGTGAGAGTGCCCTCCAGCAGGAACGTGAGAAGGTGAAGGCCAATCAGCGTCCCTACTATATTCTGGACGATGCGGTGGGAAGCGCGGCAATAGACTCGCTGGGGCGTGCCTTTAGGCGCGAACTACATATGATAGTCACTCCCACGCTGCTGAGGAAGGTGGAGCATAGGCTACAGGAACTGTATACCGATGGCATAGTCTCGAGCAGCAACCTCGAGCAGCTCAGGGGGGACAGCATCGCTGCCATCATGTTGGTGAAGGACAATGTGGCAACAACTGTGCCTGTGAGCGAGCTGAGAACCGTGCAGCAGGCCTACGAGCATGTCATGGCCGTAGACACGTCGCGATGGGGACGGTATGCGCTGCAGAGCAGTAACCTCAACGACTATATCCAGCCCAACCTGAGGTTCGATGCCGAGAAGTCGGAAGCGGCATTGAACGAGGCACTGGAGGCCATATCGCTTACGAGCAGGGTGATACAGGAGGATCAGAAGATCATTGGCGCAGGCGACATGGTGGATGAGGAGCACTACCAGACGCTGCTCTCGTATCAGCAGGAACTGAACAAGCGGGTAGACGAGCGAGGGGTGCAGATGACCATCGTGGGGCAGGTGCTGCTCATCGTCCTCCTCATAGGAGTGTATGTCGTCTATCTCATCAACTACCGGCGCAATTACCTCATGGAGCGTAACAAGCTGCTCTTCCTCCTGACGCAGCTGACGCTGTTCCCTGTGATGACATCGTGGATAACGAGCAATGGCGGTGCACTGATGATTATTCCCTTGGCTATGGCACCAGTGATGATAAACATCTTCCTTGACTCGCGTACCGCTTTCATTACACATACGATCATTACGCTCATCATCTCGTTGTTCGTGCCAGACCCCTTCGTCTTCGTGCTGCTGCAACTGATGGCCGGCATTGCCGCTATCTACTCACTCACCGAGCTTACCGAGCGTGTACAGATATTCCGCGTAGCCCTTGTGGTGGCTCTGTGCTACTGTCTGGTGTTCTTCGGGTATGAACTCATCACGAAGAGTGCGTTTGCCCTGTTCAACAAGCGATTGTATGTACATTTCCTTCTCAATGGCGTGCTCCTGCTCTTTACCTATCCGCTGATGCTGCTCTATGAGAAGCTGTTCAGGTTTACCTCTGACGTGACGCTGATGGAGCTCTCGAACTTCAATATCAAGTTGCTGCATCAGTTGTCGGACAATGCTCCGGGAACCTTCCAACATTCGATACAGGTGTCGAACCTTGCTGCTGCCGCAGCCGATAGGGTGGGGGCGAGCAGTCTGCTGGTGCGTACGGGTGCTATGTATCACGATATAGGGAAGCTGGAGAACCCCATCTTCTTTACCGAGAACCAAGGGGGAACCAATCCCCATGCCTGCCTGCCCTATGAGCAGAGTGCACGAATCATCATAAACCATGTTGCCGATGGCCTGCGCCTTGCCGAAAAGCATGGATTGCCTATGGCAATCAAGGATTTCATTGCTACGCATCATGGCTGCAGCAAGGCCAAGTATTTCTACATATCCTACAAGAACGAGCACCCTGGAGAGGAGGTCGACGAGAGCCTCTTTACCTATCCGGGACCTGAGCCCCACTCGATGGAGATGGCTATCCTCATGATGGCCGACGCGGTGGAGGCCGCCTCGCGCAGCCTACCCGAATATACGGAGGAGAGCATTGCCAACCTGGTCGACAGGATTGTTGACGGGCAGGTCGCTGAGGGACACTTCAATCATTGCCCTATCACGTTCAAGGATATTACCGATATCAAGGCTGTATTCAAGGAGAAGTTGCGTACGGTGCACCATACGCGTATCAGCTATCCCAAGCTGAATCGCTAGCCGCCCTCTCTCCTATGGGATGAGCTTGTAGCTGCTGCCTGCGAGTGGACGCACGATACCGCGAAGCTCCAGCTCGAAGAGTAGGGCTGTCAGTCGCCCTACAGGGATGTTTGACTCGGCAACCAGCGTGTTGATTTGTACTCCGTCGGCATGTTGCCCTAGCAACTGTACGAGGCGCTCCTCTTCTTCGGTGAGTTCCAAAAAGAGGGTACGCTGTATGGCCTCGGGCTTCCCACTCTTGGGAAGGTCCCACTGCATGGCTTCAACGAAATCTGCTGCCGAGGTGATTAGTGCTGCTCCATTCTGACGAATAAGGTTGTGGCATCCCATAGAATAGGTGTCACCGATGCGGCCTGGAAAAGCAAAGCAGTCGCGCCCATAGCTGTTGGCTATGCTTGCCGTGACCAATGCACCGCCCTTGGCCGCTGACTCAATGACTACTGTCGCATCGGCTATACCCGCGATGATTCGGTTGCGCTGGAGGAAGTTCTGTCGCACGGGCTCGGTGAAACTGCTGTACTCGGTGAGCAAACCTCCGCATTGGCTCATCTGGGCTGCTGTGTTGCGGTGTACGGAGGGATATATGCGGTCGAGGCCATGGGCGAGGACACCCACTGTGGGGAGCGAGCACTGCAGTGCCGCCCGATGGGCGCATATGTCGATGCCGTAGGCGAGGCCACTGACGATGAGCGTGTCGGGGCAAAGGGCGGAGAGGTCGCGCACGAAACGCTCGCAGAGCTCGCGCCCATAGTCGGTGCATTTGCGGGTACCCACGATACTGACTGTGCGCGAGGGGTTGAGGGTTGTATTGCCACGATAGTAGAGTAGGAGGGGAGCGTCGTCGCACTCGCGAAGGCGCGTAGGATAGGCATCGTCGAGAATGCCGATACAGGTGATGCGGTGCTTGTCAATAAACGCGAGCTCCTGCTCGGCATGACGATGGGCAGCAGGGCAGTCGAGTGCCTTGATGAGTGCTGGACGAACGTCGGGAATCAGCGCGGGAAGGTCGGTGCGGTGCTCAAAGAGTATCGTAGCACTGCCAACCTTTTCGATCAGTTGCTTGGCGGTAATACTGCCTATGCCAGGGATGTGCTGTAGGGCGATGAGATTCTGTAATTCTTTGTGGTCCATTTTTTTTAAGTCTACGGTCATTGCTGCTTCGCAGTAGTTTAGTGTTTAGAGTTTAGTGTTTAGAGTGTCCTCTAACAGGAACTCATCTTTCAACTTTACTCACAACTCACAACTCATAACTCATAACTCTAAACAGTCTTCGACTATTTAGTCAGGTGTCCTTCAAGGATGCTGTCGTAGGGTGTGGTGCGAATGAGCTTGCCGTTGTGTATGCATACGCTTTCGACGGTGCCCCTGAGGCATACCTTGCCGTCGGATACGCGGATGATCTCCTGATGGAACACGCACTTGATGCCGTCGCGTGTGACATAGAGCTGCGAGCGGAACTCATCGCGGCTGCGTAGCGGGGCCTTGTAGTTGAGTGTCACCTTGGAGATGACAAAGTCGTAGCCGGCAGCACTCATATCGGCAAAGCTGAGGCCGATGGAGAGGAGAAACTCATGACGTGTGTGCTCCAGGTAGTGCTGGTAGTTGGCGTTGTTGACGATGCCCTGGAGGTCGCACTCGTAGTCGCGTACCTTCATGAGCAGTTCGTAGCTATACTCTTTCATAGAAGTGTAGTGTTATGGTTGGGAAAAAAAGAGAGCGGAATATCATATTCCGCTCTTGGAGCAGGGCAGACGCACCAGAAAAATCCGTGGAGATTTCGTATTCTATTCTCATAAAATCAGGTCATTAGCCTCACACAGATCTCACGAATCTCACAAAGCACACTTGCTAACGCTCGTGTTCGCCATCCGGCTGCAAACAC
>JAZPZS010000191.1:0-20630 GCA_045544835.1 Bacteroidaceae bacterium
GTCGATGTGCGCGACCTGGCTGCTGGCTGCATCGCTGCTGCCGATAAGGGACGCGTAGGCGAGGGCTATATCCTTGGCAATGAGGTCATCACGCTGAAGCGCCTGAGCAAACTGCTCAACCAGGAGCTCGGCTGCAAGCCCATCAA
Organism: Bacteroidaceae bacterium; assembly: GCA_045544835.1. Lineage (GTDB taxonomy): Bacteria > Bacteroidota > Bacteroidia > Bacteroidales > Bacteroidaceae > UBA1189. The sequence continues at coordinate 147 of JAZPZS010000191.1, forward strand.
GTTCTTCCTCCCCATACGCATGGCCGAGAAGATTGCCAAGAAGATGGAGAAGGAGGCAGCCAAGAAGGGCGAAATGCCAATGATGACCACCTTCTCGGTGTACAACCTCAAGCGCAACAACAAGTTTGACTACAGCAAGGCACAGCGTGAGCTGGGCTACAAGACCCGCCCCATCGAAGATACCTTGCGCGACGAGGCACAATGGCTCGTGGCTAATGGTAAGATAAAACTCTCCAAACAGGAACATAAGTAAAACTCTCTTCTCCAATATCTGCTTTGCGTTGCCGCCCCTCGGGTCACTCTTGTCCTGTGGCGGCAATGCTTCCCTTATACTATAAAATGACACACACTGCATACCTCCGTTTGTTCGTCAGCATCCTCTTGCTACTCTCCACCTCCATCCTGTGGGCTACGGAGAGAGATAATCCCTCGCGGCTGTCGCTCTATGGCCGCAACTATGCCGGACGTGTGCTCACGAGCAATGAGGCCCGCTCGAACAACTGGTACATGTCGTACGACGTAGCCGTAGGGTTCAGCACTCGGCGCGACAGTAGCGTGTATGCCTACAAGTACGGCTACCCCACGTGGGGCGTGGGCATTGCCGTGTCGCGATTTAGTGATTTGCAATTCAGCAGCCCCTCCTTCATGCCCGATGTCTACACCGTATATGCCTCCTTCCACCGCGAGCTGATGCAGCGCGGCCGCTACACCTGGGGTTACAATTGGGAAACCGGCATCACCAGCTCGCCCAGTTATTACGATCCCGTAGGCAACCCCGACAACCTTGCGCAAAGCTCTTTCATCATGGCCTACTTCGGCGGTGGTTTCTATGGTACCTATGCTCTCGGCAAGCAGTGGCAATTGGGAGCCGAGCTCACCTACCGCCACCACTCCAACGGCAAGCTCTCGCTGCCCAACACGGGCATCGACATCATCGGAGCCTCCATCTTTGTGCGCTACGCCCTGAGCGAACCCGCAGCTCCTACGTATACAAAGGAGCATTTCGCCCCTTTCAAGCGACGCATGATGGTTCACCTCGCGGTAGGTGGCGGCGTGCACTCGTGCGATGCAGAGTGGATAGCCTATAACCGTATGGTCGAGCGTCCCGAGGACAAGCAGTCCACTTTCGCCCACTATCCCAAGCTGACCCTCGTGGCCGATATGCTCTACCGCTACTCCGAGAAGCACGCCACAGGCATCGGCCTCGACCTCACCTGCTCTACCAATATGCGCCAGCTCGAAGCCGCCGAGCGCATCATCTATAGCGACCAGCAGGTGAACGAAGGCCCCGGCTACTCGCCCCTGTCCGTGGGCGTGGGCATCGTGCAGGAGTTCTTCTGGAAAAACTTAGCCGGCTACCTTTCTGTAGGTGTATATCCCTACCTTCATCGCGGCATCACTGAGAACTATGGCCTCTACTATCAGAAGGCTGGTGCCCGCTATTACTTCCCCGACTGGCACAACACCTTCGTTGGACTGGCCATCAAGGCCAACGACTTCGTGGCCGAGTTCTTCGAGTTCTCCATCGGGAAGGCGTTTTAAACAAAATCCGATAATATAAGAATCTGTTTGGATTTTACCGCTAATAAGTTTTATGTTATACTTTTCAGTTTATTTGAGACTCTTTTTACCATCTTTACACTCTTTGTTCTTGCAAATAGACCACTATTTGCTGCGACCAAACAGTGCAAATCTGCTCAAAAATACCTCTCAACTAAACTTGAAATAAAATCCAAACAGATTCTAAGTTTTTGTTCTATCACCCAAGATTTTTTATACCTGCAAGTAGAATAGTTTCTGGCTGCAAGTAGAATGGTTTCTGACTGCAAGTAGAAATGTTTCTGACCGCGAGCAGAAATATTCTAACTGCAGGCGGCAGGAGTGGACGAACAAAAGGGAATACAAAAAGCGAACAACTAAAACAATACGGTCATGAAAGTAAAGAAATCAAAGGCATGGTCACACCTTTGTCACGCATTTGTCACGCTTGTTTTTTGTGGCTGTTGTCCTGGCTATGCTATCTTTGCACATGAAAAGCGAAGACAGGCTGCGCTCGTTGGAAATAAAGCGGGCTTTATTCACTCGCTTGTACTGTCTTTGCCGATGAGAAACTGAAATTTAGGCCTAATTATTTAGTATGTGAGATTTTATTCGTATCTTCGCAAAATATTATGGACAAGCATATACTAACACTTTACACAATCAATAACCGTATCATGAAAAGATTCTTTTCCCTGATCGCAGCAGGATGTGCCTGCATGCACTTGGCGGCACAATCGCCCGCCCTCGAAGGTTTCCTTTATGGTGATCAAGCCGCGCCCACCGGCAAGGAGTGGGAGTCTGTAGAGGAGCTGTCGCTCAACAAGGAGCAGCCCCACGCCTATTTCTTCTCGTTCGAGAGCGTGGAGAGCGCTCGCAAGTTCCTCCCCGAGAACAGCAAGTACTGGCAGTCACTGAACGGTACATGGAAGTTCCACTGGGCACCCAACCCCGATGAGCGTCCGAAGGACTTCTTCCAGCCTGGCTTCGATGCCGCCGCTTGGGACGACCTCGCCGTACCCTCATCATGGAACATCGCCGGTATCCAGCAGGATGGCTCGCAGAAGTATGGCGTGCCCATCTATGTGAACCAGCCCGTCATCTTCCAGCACCGCGTAGCTGTGGGCGACTGGAAGGGTGGTGTGATGCGTACTCCGCCCACACACTGGACCACCTACAACCACCGCAACGAGGTGGGCTCATACCTCCGTACGTTTGAGGTGCCTGCCGACTGGGATGGCCGCGAGGTGTTCATCACTTTCGATGGTGTGGACTCGTTCTTCTACCTCTGGATCAATGGCCAGTATGTAGGTTTCTCGAAGAACTCACGCAACGCTGCCGAGTTCAACATCACCAAGTACCTGCACGACGGCCCCAACACCGTAGCCGTAGAGGTATACCGCTCCAATGACGGTTCGTTCCTCGAGGCTCAGGATATGTTCCGCCTCCCCGGTATCTTCCGCACCGTGGCACTTCATAGCCGTCCCCAGGTGCGCATCCGCGACCTCGTGGTAAAGCCCGACCTCGACGAGAACTACCGCAACGGTGAACTCAACATCACTGCCGAGTTGCTCAACACATCAAAGAAGAATGTAAAGAATCTTCAGATTCGCTATACCCTCTATCAGCACGAGCTCTACAGCGACGACAACGTGCTTACCGAGGCATTCACCTATAGCGAGCCTATCGCCATGGAGAAGAAGACCGGTAAGGCCGTGAGCACCGCCCGCTTGGGTATGGTTGAACCCCGCCAATGGACTGCCGAGGCTCCCTATCGCTACACCCTCGTAGCCGAGTTGCTCGACAAGAAGGGCCGCACACTCGAGACCGTATCTACCATCGTCGGCTTCCGTGAGGTGGAGATCAAGGACACCAAGGCCGAGGATGATGAGTTTGGCTTGGCTGGTCGCTACTACTACATCAACGGCATGCCTGTGAAGTTGAAGGGTGTGAACCGCCACGAGAGCCACCCCGCAGTGGGCCACGCGATCACTCGTGAGATGCAGGAGGAAGAGGTAATGCTGATGAAGCGTGCCAACATCAACCACGTGCGCAACTCACACTATCCCTGCGACCCCTACTGGTATTTCCTGTGCGACAAGTACGGTATCTACCTCGAGGATGAGGCCAACATCGAGAGCCACGAGTACTACTACGGCGATGCATCGCTCTCTCACCCCGAAGAGTGGAAGAAGGCTCACGTAGCCCGCGTCATGGAGATGGCCCACGCCACCGTCAACAATGCTTGTGTGGTGATATGGAGTCTCGGTAATGAGGCAGGCCCCGGTAAAAACTTCGTGGCTGCCTACGACGCCCTCAAGGCATTCGACGCTACACGCCCCGTGCAGTATGAGCGCAACAACGACATCGTGGATATGGGTTCAAACCAGTACCCCTCAATCGGTTGGATGCGTGGTGCTGTGACCGGTAAGTATGGCATCAAGTATCCGTTCCACGTATCAGAATATGCCCACTCGATGGGTAATGCCGTAGGTAACCTCATCGACTACTGGGAGGCTATCGAGAGCACCAACTTCTTCTGCGGTGGCGCTATCTGGGACTGGGTAGACCAATCCATGTATAACTATGAGAAGGACGGTACACGTTACCTCGCCTACGGTGGTAACTTCGGCGACACCCCCAACGATGGCCAGTTCGTGATGAACGGTATCATCTTCGGTGACCGCGAGCCCAAGCCCCAGTACTATGAGGTGAAGAAGGTGTACCAGTACGTTGGTGTGAAGATGGTTGACGCCGAAAAGGGCATGGTAGAGATCTTCAACAAGAACTACTACACTCCGCTCAACGATTACGAAATCGTATGGTCGCTCTGGAAGGATGGCAAGTGCATCCAGCAGAACCAGCCCGTGCAGGGTCCGCGCATGGCACTCCAGCCCCGCCAGAAGGCTACCTACCGCCTCCCCTACGACTTCGCATCACTCGAGGCCGATGGCGAGTACTTCGTGAAGGTACAGTTCCTCCTCGGCAAGGATATGCCTTGGGCAAAGCAGGGCTATCCCCAGTTTGAGGAGCAGCTTGCTGTGAAGGCTGCAGGTGAGAAGCCTGCTATCAACACCGTAGCCACTGGCGACAAGTTGCAGGGCGAGATGAACGAGAACAACATCAGAACCATCAAGGGCAACGGCTTCGAGGTACAGTTCGATATGGCTCAGGGTACTATCCACCAGCTCACCTATGGTGACGATGTAGTCATCGCTGCAGGTGGCGGTCCTCGCCTCAATGCCTTCCGTGCCTTCGTGAGCAACGACAACTGGTGCTACCAGCCCTGGTTCCAGAATGGTTTGCACAACCTGCAGCACAAGGCTGTCGATGCCAACACCATTCTTAATAAGGACGGATCCGTAGTGCTCACCTTCACCGTAGTGTCACAGGCTCCCAACGGTGCACGCCTCAACAGCAAGAATGGCCGTTACGACAGCGGTATCCACGAGCTCGTGGAGCAAACCCAGCTCCCCTTCGGTGAAAACGACTTCAAGTTCACCACCAACCAGGTATGGACCGTATACCCCGACGGCTCCATCGAGTTGCAGTCGGCCATCACCTCAAACAACCCGTCGCTCGTGCTTGCACGCCTCGGCTACGAGATGCAGGTGCCCGCCGAGTATGAGCGCTTCTGCTACTATGGCCGTGGCCCCATCGACAACTACAACGACCGCAAGACAGGCTCATTCATCGAGCAGTTCGCATCTACCGTAGCCGAGCAGTTCACCAACTGGCCCAAGCCCATGCAGATGGGCAACCACGAGGAAACTCGCTGGGCATCGCTCACCGACAAGGCTGGCCGTGGTATGCTCGTAGTGAACGAGGCTCCCTATGCAGTAGGCGTGACAGGCAACAGCGCCATGGAGCTCACTATGGCTACCCATCCTCACAAGCTTCCCAAGAGCGATGTCACCTACCTCACCGTAGACGCAGTGGTGACAGGTTTGGGTGGTAACTCATGCGGTCAGGGCGGTCCGCTCGTGCACGACCGTGCCTTCGGTGCTCCCACACGCATGGGATTCATCATTCGTCCTGCGGGTGCCGAGCGTGGTGCCAATGTGGCTACCGCAGGCGACAAGCCCCTGCTCATGACCCAGCAGAAGAATGGCGACATCGCCATCGAGAGCGGCATCGAGGGTGCTACCGTGATGTACAAGATTGGCACAGGCCGTAAGGCTAAGGCCGTGAAGTACACCGAGCCCATCCCCTTCCGCGATGGTGGTACCATCACCGCTTACTATAAGGAGAAGCCCGAGCTCAAGGTGACCATGACCTTCGCCAAGATTGAGAAGATCAATACCGAGGTTATCTTCACCAGTAGCGAGGAGTCGGGCGAGGGCAATGCACGCCACCTCGTGGACAACGATGCCAACACCATCTGGCACACCATGTACTCGGTGACCGTGGCCAAGTATCCCCACTGGGTAGACCTCGATGCCGGCGAAGTGAAGACCATCACTGGCTTCACCTACCTGCCCCGTCAAGACAGTCCTAACGGCAACATCAAGAACTACCGCTTGCAAGTATCCGACGATGCCAAGACATGGAGTGAGCCCGTAGCCGAAGGTGCCTTTGCCAACGACAACAAGCTCAAGCGCGTGATGCTCGACAAGCCCGTCCGTGCCCGCTACATCCGCTTCACCGCACTCAGCTCACAGGCAGGCAACGACTTCGCCTCAGGTGCCGAACTGGGCATCTTGGCCGAGTAGTACAGATGTATTGAAATAGCAAAAAACCGCCTTTTCATCGGACTTTTCCGTGAAAAGGCGGTTTCTGTTTTGTTTGCACGGAACGAAAGGGAATAGGGGTGGTTTCTCCCTTGCCACGTTTTTGCCACGCTTTTGTCACACCTGTTTTCTTGGCGCGTAGCGATGAAAACAGTACATTTGCACAGAGTAACTACAAAAACATGTTGGCGATAACCTTAAAAACAGATTCTTATATATGAAGCGTATCTTGTATATCGTGTTGTCGATGACCTTAGTTGGTCTTGTGGCCTGTAGCAAGAAGGATAAGGAGGAGGTGCAAGCCCCCAAGAAGGTGCATATCGAGTTCACTGCCTATCAGGAGTTGGAACTCGCCTATCGTGCACACGGCAGGTTTAATAAGGACAAGAAGGACAAGCGGAGCCTGTCTGAAGCCGAATACCACTTTGCCAATGTGGTGGTGCGCGATGATTCCACCGATTCCCTACGCGTAAAGGCACTTTATATGTTGCATAATATTGAGTCGTACGGTGCTTACGGACGTACCAACTATGCCAAGGCGCTGATGTATATCAATCGCTGCATCGAGTATGCCAAGGCTGGCGTAGGCAATGACATCAACTTGGCACAATACTATGCCCACAAGGGCGACGACCTGTGGCACTACGGTGAGATTGACTCGGCCATCCACTATTGCCACAAGGCAATGAGCTTCCCCGTGCGACAGAACTGGACGGACTATATCGTGGCTTACGTGCTGAAGCACATCTATCATAACCGACAAATCCCCGACTCGGCAGCCTATTACCAACAGCGCTTCGAGGAGGCAGCTGTCATCCCCTTGGGACAGATTCGTGGCCTCGACGTTCATTCTCCTCAGTCGGCCTCGGCCTTCAAGGCCGAGATGGAGCGCACCATCGCCCAGTCCAAGAAATCTAAGGACTGCGCATGCCCGGGAGCAAAGACGCCTGCTGCCACTCTGCAAGCCACAACAAAAGAGGCTCCATCAGGCCTATCGCCTTTTGCAATCAGAATAATCGTGCTGCTTATCATCGCCATGCTCTTCACCGCGTGGTATATATATAAGAATAAGAAGAGGCCGCCGAGGGTATACGAATATGGGGACACTCCACAGCAGGAGACCGAGGAACCTCAGCCCCAACTCACCGAAGAGGAGCGTGGCGAAACCTTTGCCTTGCCCGAGTCACTGATACTGCGCCGCACCCTTGCCGATGGTCGCCGTGCCTTCGAACACACCACCAGCTACGACGACCTCAACACGATGCAGATAAAGGAGAAGGAGCTCTACGATATGGCCTTCGAGGCCACACGCGACGTGGAGAGTTCGCTGTTCGCCGCATTCAAGGAGGCTTGTGCCACGCTCATCGAGAACGCCGAACTCAACGACCAAGAGCTCATCTGCTGCTTCTGCACCTACCTTGGCTATAGCAACAATGTCATTGCCTATATCGGACACACCACTCCCGGCACCATCCGCAAGCGCAAAGACCGCATCAAGAAGAAACTCCCCACCGACTTCTGCGATGTGATATTCGGCGGTAAGGGATAGGTGCATGGTTCAGGGTGAGACCACCTGACTATTGGACGTGGCCCTCATCTACAACTAATAATAATGGTTAAAGTTGGGCATCTCGTTTCACTTTTTGTAACGTTAAGTTGTACGAACGGGATTTATTGCTTTCCTTTGCTTGTCGTTACAAGAAGGATTAATAATCAAACCACAATGAAACCAACCAAACTACTTCTCGCCCTTGCCGCAGCGGTGCTGCTGGGGGCGTGTACACCGAAGAAGCAACAACCGGAAGATTGTCTCAAGCATGCGTTAGAGACGGTTGAACGTATCAAGGTGGCAGGATACGAAATAGAGGAGAAGGTGAAGGCACCTTATGAGAAGGACTGGAGCAGCATCCGACACAACAGGTTTGTAGAACAAGATAATCCACAAGATACGACTATCGGAGCATCAGCCCTACGCTACGGTGAGGATGGCTGGATATTCAGTGTATACGACGGTATAAATCTCGCCTCTTTCAATCACGACGAGAAGCGGATAGTTGTAGAGGACTTCCTGGATGCAAAGAGTCAGGCACTCCCGTTCCGCATGTATCATCCCCCCTTCTTCAGCTATGTAAAGAGCCTCATCCGTTATATGCTGACTACCACAGACAGTATCAACCTTGACGTGGAGGAAACGGATGAAGACTTTATCTATAAGCTCTCCATCTACGAAGACAGGCAGGTGGAGTTCTTCGGACGTGCCTACAAGATGCCAGAGAATCCTTTTGCCCTCAGCGAGGAGGATGCTTACTCCTACTACACGCTATGGATTCGCAAGGGAGATGCTATGCCTTATAGATATTTGAGGGAGATGAGCCATAACGTGCAGGATGTCACTTGCCATCATGCAGAATGGAGTGAGGAGGTTACGACCTCTCCCATCGTTGCAACAGACCTCATACTTCTGCATGGGAGCTACAAGGTACATTATGTCGGCAGGAGGGATATGGACAAAGAGGCCTGGCAGAACGAACAGCTTATAGGCAAGGCCGCTCCCGAGTGGACATTGAAAGATATGAACGGGAAGTCGGTGGCGCTAAGCTCCTTGCGTGGCAAACCTACGATTATCAACCTGACGGGCCTTGGCTGTGGTCCTTGCGCACAGGCCTATCCCGAACTGGTAGAGCTGAGCAAACGCTATAACATAGTATCTATCGAATCATGGGGAAAAAGTGCACAGAGCCTGCGCGACTATGCTGCCCATCACAAGATAAGCTACCCGATGCTGCTTGGCGAAGATGCTGTGCTGAACGCTTATGTCGGTACTAATCGCGGAGTACCTGTATTCTTCTACCTTGACGAAAACCATATTATACGCAAAGTAGATAGAGGGTATGCTAAAGGGATGATTAGCCGAAGTACTGAAGAATTGGGATGGGAATAAAACAATAATTCCTTAAAATTGCCTTTGGCCCCTGCGGGCGGCGAACTCGTTTCGTGGCCAATTACATGGCAATTCATGCCTTTATTTTCTTAGACACGAATTCTCGTGAATTGCCCATAAATTAGCCATAAATAAAATCGTGTAACAACATACAATAACCAATACAATGAAACCAACCAAACTACTTCTCGCCCTTGCCGTGGCGGCGCTTTGTACACACAATAGTATCAATGCGCAGCCATCGTTTCGGAAAGCAGTGACAGCAGGCATCTCTACCTCACATCCTCATAGTGGCGACCATCTTGTGGAAGGTGAGATCTTTGACCGTTTCGTAGGAGGCGAGATAGGGGTAAAAGGAGAATGCGTATTTCCCAAAAGCCTCTACCTAAGTTCAGCCCTGTCCATCAGCAATAGGGGTTGGAATATCCCTGTGTATTTGGACAACAATTCCCAAACATCTACGTGGGAGTGTGATGTATATTACTTGGAGATACCCCTATTTGTAGGCTATAAATATGCACTGTCGAGCAAGTCTGGGCTGTTTTGTGAGTTAGGTCCATACTTCGCATTGGGCCTTTGGGGACATAGCCGTCTGGATGTTGACGAAGATATCCCGGGCAATGAAAGCAAGAACGTATTTCAAGATGGATGGTACCGCCGAGCCAGTTGCGGTGCGAGGGTTAATATCGGTTTGAATATCAATCAGTGGCAATGGTCGCTGGGCTACAGCTATGAATTGCTGAAACCCACCAAGGATGCTTGGAGCACAATCATCAATCCACAAACATCTTCCCTGTATCTCAACGTGGCTTATTTCTTTTAGACCCCCCAAGTGCCACCCCTAATGGTTTACGACATGAAAAGATATTTGCCCATATTCATTTTATTGTTGCTGTGTTCATCATGTTCAACTCAACACAAAACATTAAAGATTACCAATGGCATGTTCTTCTACGAGAAGCCTGAGCAGGTACCCCCTGGAAGCGTTGTAGAGATGGCGATGTTGGAAGATTCCGTTTGGGGCAAAATCACCATACTTGATTATCCGCAATTGTCAGAAGCCGCAAAGAAATATGCTATCCCGACAGAAAAGATAAAGAATGGGGAAGACATATTGAAAAGGGCTGCCAATGCCCGTAGGTTTCATACTACCATCTTGGCTCCAACGATGAATGTCAGTGTAGGAGATACGTTTCCACACTTTACTCTTCGCGACATGAATGGCCGTGAGTGGAGCAACAAGGACTTGATGGGCAGGAAGGCGGTCATCAACTTCTGGTTTACTGGGTGCGGCCCTTGCATAAAGGAAATGCCAGAGCTGGGCCGTTGGGTAAGAAAACACCGTAATGTGACGTTCCTGGCTGTGACATTCGAGAGTGGCGAGAAAATCAAACAGATTGTCAAGGACAACAAGTTTCGTTTTCATCAGTTGGTCAACGATGAGGAACTCATAGCGCAAGTGGGTGTAAGCAGTTATCCTTTTACTGTGGTGCTTGATGAGGAAGGCAGAATCATCCTCATAGAGGTTGGCACATCTCCTGTTCAAAGAGAGAATATATTGAAAGCGATAAAGAGATAAAAAACCTCCTTATTCCGTGCAAACTATTTTTATTTTTGGCCTGGCAGAGTGTAGAACTCCGATGAAATCGGCTATTTTCTCCCTTCTCAGGTAAAAAAAGTTCGACCTGCACAATTAATCTAGGCCACAGATTTCACGGATTTTTTTAGTCAACAGATAGCACGGATTAAACAGATTGGCAAGTGGCTGCGCCCTTGCTGCCATCCGGATGGGCACAAGCAAAGCGCGTGCAAAATCTGTGGAGAATCAGTATAATCAGTTGACCAAAAATAAAAAACTGTGGTTTAAGATCTAATCTGCAGGTGAAAAATAAAAATCGATTACACTGCCGAAGAGGTGGAAAATCTTTCGTGTCACGCAAATGATACGCCCGTGAGGTGTGCATTCCATGTTTTCGTGCAAATAAAATGTAGAATACCCCTCTTTGCCTAATTATCTTTTTCGCTATCGTATACGATAAACTCACCATTGCGGGTAAATCCTTCGGCACGTACGTGCAGACGTTTGGTACGAGCATTATTGTAGAAGGTGACGGAGGCACGACCACGGTGGTCTGTCCACACATCGGGATCCCAATAGAGCGTACGGCGGTAATCGGCACTGTCGGGCAGAGCGCATTCCGAGTAGTCGGGGCTGTAGAACTCCCGGACACGGCTGTAGCCCTCGAAATAGGAATCGCGAATACCATTTTTGGACATATAAGGGGCACGCCGTGGGCTCTCCGAGCGCTTGAAATAGGTAAAAACGCAACGTGCCAGGTCTCGATGATCTGTCTCAGCATCAAGTTGTCTGACACTCAGATTCTCACGCGAACACAAATTGGTATATACTCTCACTGTATCGGGCATGTGATAGGGCTTGTAATAGCGCGGATAGTAGCGGATGTATAGAGAGTCATATTTTCTCAACTGCTCCTCACCTGCCTCCAATCTCACTCTACCCAAATGGTAGTTCAGCAATATAGGATTCTCTCCGTTAAATGCTCCCGAGCCATTCAGTAACGGGCACCCTCGGTCAATAACATGGTTCCACTCTTTGTAGTAGTCTATTACCATATCGGGATTCCCAAAATGAATCTCTGCCTTGCCTTTGAAGCGTTTCCTGATACTGACCTCACTCAAGGTGGTCTCCATATCCCAAACCTCAGGATTCTCTATTTGGGACAAGTATTCATCTTCGGGCGAATTTCGTTCGTAATATGTATACGGATTCGGCAACGGCGAGAACACTCGATCTATTACAGGATAGCTGAACTTCAAGCTGAGATCTGAGGGGATAATCCGTTGGTACCATTTCTTGAGAGTCCTATCTTTCTCCTTCAAGACCAATGTCATGAGTGCTTCACCTGTAAAATAGCGGTCAATCTCAAGATGGTAACGACCCAAAGAATCAACCAAACAAGTATCTTCAAATGACACTTCGGGGGACTCAATTGATACGGTCATCAACAGATTAGGAATACGCTGATAACTATCGGGATCATCATACGGCCTGTCTACCACTATATCCGAAATCACATAGCCGTCAAGCAACAAGCCCTTCTCTGCCGTATAGCGCGGCGGCCGCAAAGTACTCATCGCCTGCCATTCATAACGCCGCCAACCCTGTACGAGCATCAGCAAATCTATATCATTGGTCATTGCACGCTCTGAGGAGTGATGAAAATAGGAATCCACATTTTCAATGAATCCTTTCACATCGGACGACAGTAACATTTCACTGCGTATGTCACGCGCATCATAGGATGGCCTTCCACGCTCATCGGCATCAGTAACAGAAAGCGAAAAACATCCTTGGGTGAAGTATCCGTTTGAACTATTTGTCTGGAATTTCAGTTCTATCGGTTGGTAGGAACAGACGGTATCGGGAAGCCCAACAAGACTCAATGCAGTTTGTTCACGGGAAGGGCAGACAAAGAACATCCTTTCGGCCAATATCTCTCCACGATGGTTAAAGATAGTCAGTTGATTGACGCCAGGGCGAAGCAATGTGGACGGAAGAGATACATCCACATATTCTCCTGAGGAAATATCCAACGTATCAAATGCCATCAAATCTCCACGACAGAGGAGCGTCCAGCCCAAAGTCGTAGCATCCCCTCCCATAGTTGGAGCGCTTGATATGCGAAAAGCGGCATTACCTTTCCCTACAGGAGGTTTCACACTCAGGACACAACCTTCCTTCTTGGCTTCGGGTAATCGAAAACGATACTGTTTACCTTTGTATTCCACATGTGCATAGTATTCCTTACCTTCTTCTGGACAGAAGCTAAAGAATCCTCTACCACGTCCTAAGGTCGAGAACTCAAAAATCCTCTTTCTATTTCCTTGCGTAACATGCCCTGTAATCTCTATCTTACGCCCCCACTGGTCAACAGCCTCAAAGGCGACAATAGAGGGAAGCCCAATAACTAACGAACCTCCTTCAGGAAAGAACGACAGTTTCACATCAGGTTCACGGAACTCATAATTGGTTTCTTTCGGAAAGGCCAATTTGGTGTGTAGCGGATAAAATTCCATTTCCTCCTTGAAGTTCCCTTTCTTGGCTGGCTTTATGAATACAGGAAACACCCGGGAAAACACACAATGGTTGTAAGGAGGAATAAAGGTGCTATTACCATGGACATATTCCTTCTCATGTCCTTCGCGTTCTTCGAAACTCATCAATGCATATGACAGTCCATTCCCTCCTCTCTCAGTGTTTCCCCAATTGAGCATATTGCGAGTATAGGCCCTTACCTCATAGTAACCAGTGCGGAACTCGTCTTTCAAGACAAAATCCCCATGACACATACCGTTCACCAAGCGGAGTTTCTTACAGTCTACTTCTATGCCATTTTCATTGAGCAATTCCACATAAAGCACTCCGCTCGTCTGAGTGGGATGCAATGTGGTGGCATTCATTACATAGGCCTTGAACCAAATGGTGTCACCGATGCAGTAACTGCGATTGTCCATGTGGAGATAGACTTTCTCCTGCGGATACTCACAATTGAATTGTATGATGTTGCTAACATAGTGAGTAATCATATCATCATTTGCACTAACATCGGCAAACGAACAACCAAGGAAGGCAATAGCAAGCAAGTAATATTGTATAATGCAAAGCTTCATTCTACAAAAATAGGAATAAATCACGAAACCGCGATGATGAACCGTGAGAATAAAATGCAGTCATTGGAAATAATAAGTAAACTTTGTTCCTTCGTTTCCATTATCTTTACGATAAATCGTGAAGATTATTGGCGATCGCTGTGAATAAACGTTGTTTATTCGCTCGCTTATTCGTATCTTTGCAACGAAATCCCTTGTGGTATGGCAACTGACCGATTTGACAACATGCTGAAACAAGTAGTTCGCGAGCTTACGGAGCCCGAATCCTACAAAGAAGTTTTTCACCAGCTCTGCGATGGTGAGTCACTGCCTTCGCTCACTGGCTTGAGCGAGATTGTCGACCTGTGCCGTGCCATACTCTTCCCTGGATACTTCGGCTACTCGCACATCACAAGCCACACCATTGCCTACCATACGGGGGTGAATGTGGAGTGCCTGTACAACAAACTTACGGAACAGATCTTGGTTGGACTCTGCTTCGACAAGGCGGCCGAGGCTACGCGAGAGCGTGCAACAGCAATTTGTGCCCAATTCATCGGACGTTTGCCCGAGTTACGCCGCCAATTGGGCACCGATGTCATTGCCGCCTACGAGGGTGACCCTGCTGCCACGAGCTATGGCGAGGTCATCAGCTGCTACCCCGTGATACGCGCCTTAAGCAACTATCGCGTAGCACACCAGCTACATCTGTTAGGCGTGCCGCTTATCCCGCGCATCATCACCGAGATGGCGCATAGCGAGACGGGTATCGACATACATCCTGCCGCCACCATAGGCGACTACTTCACCATCGACCATGGCACGGGCGTAGTGATAGGCGCCACAAGCATTATCGGCAATCATGTAAAGCTGTATCAGGGGGTTACCCTAGGTGCCAAAAGTTTCCCTCTCGATGCGCAGGGAAATCCCATCAAGGGGATCGACCGCCACCCCATCCTCGAGGACGGTGTCATCGTATATAGCAACAGCACCATCCTCGGCCGTATCACGATTGGGCGCGGAGCAGTCATCGGCGGCAACGTATGGGTTACCGAAGATGTACCGGCAGGCACAAAGGTGTTGCAGAAGAGATAAGCAGCCTGCCACATCACACAGAAAGAGACAAATAAGAGTAACATTATAAAACATAACGACATTGAAAACATTTGAACTCATCGCCAAGACTTTCCAGGGACTGGAGGAGATATTGGCAAAGGAACTTACCGAGTTGGGTGCCAACGACATCCAGATAGGTCGCCGTATGGTATCGTTTACCGGTGACAAGGCCATGATGTACCGTGCCAACTTCCATTTGCGCACAGCCATCCGCATCTTGAAGCCTATCCTTCACTTCAATGCCAAGGATGCCGACGAGATATATGATATCGTGAAGCGCATCAAGTGGGAAGACTATATGGATGTGAACACCAGCTTTGCTGTCGACTCGGTGGTGTTCAGCGACGAGTTCCGCCACTCCAAGTTCGTGGCCTACCGCGTCAAGGATGCCATTGCCGACTACTTCCGCGAGAAGGAGGGCAAGCGCCCCTCGGTGCAGGTGACCAACCCCGACATCACGCTCCACATACACATCGCACAGGAGCGCTGCACCCTGTCGCTCGACTCCTCGGGTGAGTCGCTCCATCGCCGTGGCTACCGTCAGGAGGCTGTGGAGGCTCCACTCAATGAGGTGCTGGCTGCCGGCATGATCTTGCAGACGGGTTGGACAGGCGAGTGCGACTTCGTAGACCCCATGTGCGGCTCGGGCACCCTGCCCATCGAGGCTGCCCTCATCGCCCGCAACATCGCGCCGGGCGTCTTCCGCAAGGAGTTTGCTTTCGAGAAGTGGGCCGACTTCGACCAGGAGCTTTTTGACGAGATATACAACGACGACTCTGCCGAGCGCGAGTTTACCCACCATATCTACGGCTACGACATCGACTGGAAGGCGGTGAATATCGCCACCAACAATGTGCGTGCAGCGGGCCTCTCCAAGGACATCACCATTGAGCACCGCGATATGGCCGACTTCGTGGAGCCTGCCGAGCGTGCCATCATGGTGACCAACCCGCCCTATGGCGAACGCATCACTACCGACGACCTCTTGGGCCTGTACCGCACCATCGGCGAGCGGCTCAAGCATGCCTTCAAGGGCAACGATGCATGGATATTGAGCTACCGCAAGGAGTGCTTCGACAAGATTGGGCTGAAGGCCTCGGTCATCATCCCCTTCTTCAACGGTGCCCTTCCCTGCGAGTTCCGCAAGTACGAGATGTTCGACGGTAAGTTCAAGGAGTTCCGCGAGAGCGGCGAGGAGCTCGACAAGAGCGAGCGCCCTGCGACAGAGCGCCGTCCGCTCCGTGTACGTGAGGAGCGTGCAGCGAAGACCTTCGGCATGAAGCGCGAGGAGGAGCGTCCACGCCGTCGTTTCAACGACGAAGAGCGCAGCTTTGGCGGCGAACGTCGTAGGTTCAACGACGACAATCGTCGTTTCGGCGAAGACCGTCCCATCAGCAAGCGCGAGATGGCCGAGCGCAACGACCGCGAGCGCTACGAGGAGGACACCAACTACAGCACCCTTTACGAGCGTCACCACGAGTTTGCCAAGATGCAGGCAGCCCGCGAGCGCAAGGCAAATAGGCCACAGGATGGCGGCAAGCGCGAGTTCCGTGGTGGCAAGCCCACGGGAGACAAGCGTGGCCAGCGCCCTCAACGATTCTCAAGACCCAATCCTAACAAGAACAGGGGCGACAAGAAATAATCAAGCAGTACTTGCTGGAGTCTGTCTTGATAAAATGATTTATTGCTGTCCGATAAAATGACTACTTTTGCCCATGGTTATAAGAAAGTGTTATTATCAATTAAGCCCGAATTTGCCGAGAAGATTTTCAACGGCACCAAGAAATATGAGTTCCGTAAGAGTATCTTCAAGAACAAGAATGTTGATACAGTCGTTGTCTATGCCTCATCACCTTGGCAATATGTCATTGGAGAATTCAAAATAGAAACGATTCTCAGTGGAAACGTGGATAGAATCTGGGAGCAAACACGAGAGCTCTCTGGAATCAGTGAGGAATTTTATCGAATGTATTTTGCCCACAAGACAAATGCCTACGCAATCAAGATAGGGAATGTAACAAGATTCAAGAGGAACAAACACCTAAGTGATTATAACGTGAACTTTGCGCCACAGTCTTATGTGTATCTGTGAATGTTGATTATTGCCAAGTCGAATAAATACATCTACTGGCCAAATTTCTCAAAACCAGAGTAAGAGATTGTGACAGATATTTTTATGCGAGTTCCTCAAGGCTAAGATGAAGGACTAATCCTTTGCTGAGGATATAGCAGAATAGGGTGGCCAGTGGGTCACCCTATTTTCTTTCATTCCACAGATGGAAGTCCCAGTAATGACACGTTAACGTAACGTTTCTTTGCTCCGTAACATTTTTATAATGTAAAATGACACAGGCGATTTCCGTGTCCCTCCACCTTTTTGAATCTATTGTTTGGCAATGACAGAATATTATCATACATTTGTGCTGTAGATTCCTATTAGCATAAAAAACACCATCTTATGACAAAAGTGAAAGACCTCCTCCTACCCGCCATGGGACTACTGCCCTTGACAGCAGGTACAGCTCAGGCACAAACAGCAGACAACAATGAGGGACAAGGTGCCCAACGCCCCAACATCATCTTTATCCTTTGCGACGACATGGGCTATGGCGACCTCGGCTGCTACGGACAGCAACGTATCGAGACTCCCAACCTGGACCGCATGGCTGCAGAGGGTATGCGCTTCACCCAAGCCTATGCCGGAAGCCCCGTGAGTGCACCCTCACGCGCATCACTCATGACAGGTCAGCACACGGGACATACCCACGTGCGCGGCAACCGAGAATACTGGCGTAGCGCCTATCGGGGCAATGTGTTTGGTTCCAATGATGACTACACCATCATAGGTCAGGAGCCTTACCTCATGACTCACAAAATTATCCCCGAGGTGATGAAGGAGGCGGGCTACACCACCGGCATGTTCGGCAAGTGGGCAGCCGGATACTACAACATGGCACACCCCGACACTTACGCTCTCGATGCCAATGGCAACACCGACACCTCGAAGAGTGGGCAGAGCAGCAGCGCCTCGCTGCCCAACAAGCGCGGTATCGACTGCTACTATGGATATATCTGCCAGTTCCAAGCACACACCTACTACCCCAACTTCCTCAACCGCTACGATCCCGAGAAGTATGGCGACAAGCATGTAGTGGTGGACACGTTGAAGCAGAACATACAGCACAAGGATGTGGCCTCGGGCGACAAGGACTATGAAAACCGCGCCCAATATACTAGCGACCTGATACATCAGTATGCCCTCGACTGGATTGACCGTCAGGACGGCGAGCAGCCCTTCATGGGTATCTTCACCTACACGCTTCCCCATGCCGAGTTGTGGCAGCCGCAAGATAGCTTGGTGGATAAATACAACAAGAAATATGCAGGCCAGGATGCCTCCTACGGCGGCGACTTCGGTTCATGGTATTACCGCAACTATGGCAAGCATGCCCAGTTTGCCGCTATGGTCAACCGCCTCGACATCCAGGTGGGCGAGATTTTTGCCAAGTTGGAGGAGAAGGGCCTTGCCGATAACACGTTGGTCATTTTTACCTCTGACAACGGTCCTCACACAGAGGGTGGCGCCGACCCCACATGGTTTAACCAAGCCAACCTGCTCCGCGGCACCAAGCGATCGACCCACGAGGGCGGTATCCGCGTGCCCTTCATTGCCAAGGGTCCTGGCGTGCCTGCCGGCACGGTCAACGACCACCAGCTGGCTTTCTACGACGTGATGCCTACGCTGCTCGACTATGCCGGGCTCGACGGTTCGCAGTATAGCCGTGAGGCAAGCACAGCAGAGCGCTGCTACGATGGCATCTCCTTCAAGGAGACCCTTACGGGCAACGATACCAAGCAAGAGAAGCATGAGTTCCTCTATTGGGAGTTCCACGAGACCAATATGCTAGCCCTGCGCATGGGCGACTGGAAGCTGGTAGTGCAGGGAGGTACGCCACGCCTCTACGACCTGTCGAAAGATCTGCACGAGGATACCGACGTGGCAGCACAGCACCCCGAGGTGGTGAAAGAAATGATCAAGATTATCCACCAAGAGCACACCAACAGCAGCATGTTCGGTGTCACCCTGCCCGAGGTTCCCGAGGATGACGGTTCTACTGTGGTTACCCAAGTGGCCGAAGACAAGACCTATACGCTAGAATGCCAACCCAACGACGGACATACCACCCGATTCATCGTTGACAATGCAGGCACCATCAATGGACAGAGCGCCAAGGGTAGCAAATTCAGTTTCGACAAAGCTTCCGAAGGATCATACTACATCAGGAGCGAGGTATCAGGCAAGTACATCAATGCCAATGCCGGGCAGACGGATATCTCCTTCGACGCCGAGCCCAAGACCGCATGGACGCTGGGCAAGCTCAACGCCAATGACCCCTACGTATACTTCACCATGGGAGGAGGCAAGTACCTCAACAACCATCAGGGCGGTGCCGACAACCTCCGTGTGGCTCAACACAACCCGATAGGTGCCAACAACAAGTGCTCGCTATGGACGCTACACCAATACGATGAGGTTCCCACAGACATACGGCAAGCCGAGAGCGCAGGAGCGCAGGAAGGCATGTTCCTGCTAGACTCACAGATTGTGATACTTCGCAATGGAGTAAAGTACAATGCCAGCGGCCAGCGGATAGAGTAATTTACTTGGATGAGTTGTGAGTTATGAGTTTTAAGTTGTGAGTTGTGAGTCGTGAGCCGTGAGTTGGCACGCACAATGCAGCTTCGCCAATCATCTATTATCATCCAAAGGCAACTCATAACTCACAACTCATAACTCTCCATCATTCTCCTAATCTCCCTCTCATAGTATTCGTCCATCACATCGCGGCTCTGCACCACGATGAGCACGATGGTACCTATGCACAGGGCAAAGGTCGTGAAGGTCTCCACGGAGGGGAGCGTATGGTCGAGCAGCGATGACGCCACGGCGAGCATCGATGCCGCTATCGGCTGCCAGTAGCAAACGAGTAGGGCTATGCCGCCTCCCCATAGCAGGGCAAAGATGATGACAAGGTATATGCGGCGCAGGTTGCGTTCGGGCAGCTGGCGCATGATGCGTGCGTGCAGCGAGGCTTCGTGCTCGCGGCTTGTGGTGTCTGCTTTCTGTAGCAGCGCTCTTATCTGTCGGTCTTCCTTGTTCATATTCTCTTCCTTTTTTTATTCTCCTCTGAGGGGAGGTTGTACATTATTATTCTTCAGTCAGTAAGGTTCGTAGTTCTCTCTCACACGGATTTTTTTATCTCACACAGATCTCACAAATCTCACAGATGGCGCGTCGCTTCGCCCGCGCTTGTCGGCTTCGCCGAGTGTATACATCCCGGAGGTAAGCACGAGCGATAGCAAGTGCTCTTCGTGAGATTGCCTTTAGCCCCTTCGGGCGGCGAACACGTTTCGTGAGATCTGTGTGAAACATAAGTCATTTGTATGAGTCAATCGCACATTTTATATTATAGGTAAACATCTATA
>JAZPZS010000192.1:0-4360 GCA_045544835.1 Bacteroidaceae bacterium
CACCGGTGCCATCGACGAGGCTACCGCACTGCCTCTCATCGAGAAGTACATCGGCGGTCTGCCCACAGGCGGCAAGAAGGAGAAGGTGAAGGACGTGAAGCTCGACATCCAGAAGGGCGAGATCACCAACATCTTCGAGAAGCAGATGGCTACTCCTGCCGCTACCGTACTCGTAGTATATAGCGGAAAGGCAAAGCATAACCTCAAGAACAATCTCATGATGAGCCTCACCACACAGATCCTCGACATCGTGTACACCGAGGAGATTCGCGAGAAGGAGGGCGGCACCTATGGCGTAAGCTGCAGAGGTCAGATCAGCAACATGCCCAACGAGAGGGCTATGATGCAGATCGTGTTCCAGACCGACCCCGACAAGCGCGAGCACCTCACCAAGATGGCTGTCGACCTGCTCAACAAGTTTGCCGAGGAGGGTCCCGACCAGAAGAACCTCGACAAGGTGCGCGAGTATATGCTGAAGAAGTACACCGAGAACCAGAAAGAGAACGCATACTGGGGCAACCTCATGTATAACTATGCCTTCACCGGCTACGATGGCTACAAGGACTACGAGAAGACACTCAACAGCATCACTCCCGACGACCTGAAGAAGTTTGTAAAGAAACTCCTCAAGCAGGGCAACGAGATTGAGGTTTCGATGGTAGGCATTGAATAATTCTTAATTGACAATTGAGAATTGAAAATTGACAACTGAAAAGGATTCAGGTAAATGATGAAATCATTCATAGGAAAATATCCTTTCGAAGTAGAGACCTTCCAGGTAGATTATACCGGAGGTCTCTCCTTCGGTTTTTTGGCCAACAAGATGCTGATAACCGCCGGCAACCATGCCAACGAGCGAGGTTTCGGCAAAGAGCGCCTCAGCGCCGACGGCAAGACATGGGTGCTCTCCCGACTGGCCATAGAGATTGACGAATACCCCAATGAGGGCGACACATACTATGTAGAGACATGGGTGGAAAGCGTCAACCGCCTCTTCACATCGCGTAACTTCCGTGTATTGAGCAAGGACAACCGCATCATCGGCTATGCACGCACCACCTGGGCACTCATCGATGTAGAGACACGCCAACCGGCCGACCTCACCACCCTATACGACGGCGAACTCGCCGCATACAGTTGTGACGAACCATGCCCCATCAAGGGAGTGAGCCGCGCTCGCGTAACGGCTACAGAGCCTACGGGAGAGTTTATGCCACTCTACTGCGACATCGACTACAACGGACATCTCAATAGCGTAAAATACATTGAGCACATCCTCAACTGCCTGCCACTAGAAATCTTCCGTTCACACACCATCCACCGTGTAGAGGTAAGCTACAGCGCTGAGTGCTTCTATAAAGAACGTCTGTCCGTGTACATGGACAAGAAGGATGAAGGACACGAGTATGATGTGGAGATACGCAAAGAAAGCGGAGAGGTGGCCTGCAGGGCAAAAATACTATTTCAAACGACTCCATCCATAACGCAAAACTCATAATTCCGATGCTCGCACTCTCTCCCATGCTGGTGTTTATGGTAGTGTATCTCGTAGGGTCACTGCTTGCCGGTGACTTCTATAAAGTACCCCTCACGGTAGCATTCCTCACAGCTTCGGCCTATGCCATATGCATCACACCCAAGTTGCGCCTCAAAGAACGCGTTGCCATATTCTCCCGTGGCGCAGGAGATGAAAACATGATGCTCATGGTGTGGATATTCATCTTGGCTGGTGCTTTTGCCCAATCGGCCGATGCCATGGGAGCCATAGACGCCACGGTACAGTTCACGCTACGCCTCTTGCCTGAGGGCATGCTACTCCCAGGGCTCTTCCTGGCAGCTTGCTTCATATCGCTCTCAATAGGTACATCGG
Source organism: Bacteroidaceae bacterium (assembly GCA_045544835.1). Lineage (GTDB taxonomy): Bacteria > Bacteroidota > Bacteroidia > Bacteroidales > Bacteroidaceae > UBA1189. The sequence continues at coordinate 1,871 of JAZPZS010000192.1, forward strand.
TAGGCACCGTAGTGGCACTCACTCCCGTAGCAGTGGGGATAGCCGAGCAAACAGGCTCGTCGCTGCCACTCATCGTGGCCATTGTCGTCGGAGGAGCCTTCTTCGGAGACAACCTCTCATTCATCTCAGACACCACCATCGTAGCCACACAAACACAACAATGCCGCATGAACGAGAAGTTCAAGGCCAACATCTATCTGGCGCTCCCTGCAGCCCTGATATCCTTGGCTGTATACATCGGCATCGGTATCGGCGTAGAGGCTCCGGCCGACGTTCCCCTACCCGACTGGTACAAAGTGATACCCTACGTAGCCGTTCTGGTATTGGCCATCGCAGGGCTCAATGTATTGGCCGTACTGCTTATCGGCATTGTCCTCTCTGGCATCATTGGCATCTGTTGTGGCAGCTTCGGACTCATGGATTGGATGAGCAGCATGGGCGAAGGCATCATGGGGATGAGCGAGCTCATCATCGTCACCCTCCTAGCAGGGGGTATGCTGGCCCTAATACGTCACGGAGGAGGCATCGACTACCTCATTCGCGTACTCACACGCCGCATCAATGGACCACGTGGTGCTAAATTCACCATTGCCTTGCTCGTCGTGTTGGCCGACCTCTGCACAGCCAACAACACCATTGCGCTCATCACCGTAGGACCAGTAGCCCGCGACATTGCCGACCGCTATGGCGTAGATCGACGCATGAGCGCTTCGCTGCTCGACACCTTCAGCTGCTTTGCTCAGGGGCTCATCCCCTACGGAGCACAATTACTCATGGCAGCCGGATTGGCAGCCATCTCACCCTTCGAAATCATGAGCTATCTGTACTACCCTATCCTATTAGGGATAGTGTCAGTACTGGGTATACTCTTCAACTACCCCAGAAAATACGGGATGAAGAAAGCATAAATATCCGAGTGGCTCTTCGCTTGAGACACAGACAAGCAGCACCCAAAAAGAGAAGGCCAAGCACGAGTGACATACACTGCATGCTTGGCCTTTTCCTTTACAAGAATGCGAAGATGGATTATTCTCCTATCTGATATCCATTATATACAGCCTTATTCTTGAAGTTCACTCCCGAAACGGCATTCAGTGGAGCGGCATAGGAGCGGACAAGAAGTTCCCCTCCATCAATAGCGATGCTGCCATCGGTATCGACACCACGCGACTGTGCGTCAAGGCCATTGTGCTCATAAACTTCCCCCTGAGCGACTACAGTAACTTGTGCGTTACTCAGCACGATGTTGCCTACATTGTTGATGCCCTTGCCTCCTGCCCCGATGCTCTTGGCACCGACAATCGCATTCGCTATAGTGAGCACTCCCTTACTACGAACAGCAGCGGCAGAGGAAAGTTCCTTCACATCGGCCTCATACAAAGAATTGCCTTCGGTAAAAGCGGTGAGTTTGCCACCAGTGAACGTCATATCACCCTCGCTCATGACCGCCTTGGCGCCAGCGCCCTTGGCCGTAGCTTGAACAATGCCTCCCGTCATACTAAGCGTCGACATGGCACGTACGGCATGACCTTTATCGCCAGTAGTAGTTACCTTGATGAGTCCGCCCTTAATATCTATATAAGGTGTAATGAGCGGGTCAATATTGCCGGCATCGTCACCTTCGTAAGAGGCCGTGATACCCTCATCGACTGCATTGACCGTGAGCTTGCCGCCACCAATCTCCACATATCCCTTGCCAATATCAAGTCCGTCTTGCTGTGCAGTGACATTGACTGTGCCACCATACATGATGAAGCGGTCGTTGGTATTGATACCATCGCGCACAGAATTGACCGTAACATTACCGCTACGCACACGCACATAGTCGTCGCTCACGATGCCGTGTCCGCCTACGCTCTGTACATCGAGCGAGCCTTTACCACTGAATACAAGCTGACCTTCACTGAAGAAAGTGCCCTTCTGGTCCTCACCCGTAGTCATTGTATAAGTGGTGCCGTCTTTCAGTGTATTGGTGGTGCCATCAGCTAGTTCTACCATAATGGTCTTTCCCGACTGGATATTGACAGCAGCTCCCGTAGGATTGGTGATATTGACACCCTGCATCGTCACCTGTGTCTTATAGTCGGAATAGAGTTTGAACGAGCCGTTCGTGGTGGTACCCTTCAACGTATAGGCGATATTCTTCTTGGTAGAAGATACTATCACGTGAGCGCCCGTCACTCTCGACATCACGCCACTCACCGTACCGCTTACCGTGGCCTTGTCGCCATCATAAGTAATCGTAACACGGTTTGTCGGAGTATAGTTCTCTATAAAATCTCCATAGTCACCGTCAGCAGCATCAGTAATCACTTTTTCGGCCACCTCTGTATAGGAGGTATCATCGGTGGGGTCGATGGCTACGTCGACATGGGCACCGTCGTAGCTGTATTGGTTTTCGTAAGACCAAGGATCGGAAAATTCTATGGCTTCAATGCCATCAACGGCATAGCTCACAGAAAACTTCTCACCCAGCGATCCATACGCTTC
>JAZPZS010000193.1:0-6445 GCA_045544835.1 Bacteroidaceae bacterium
CTGGCTTATCATCGACCACGGCGATGTGGAGTATCAGGAGCGTTACCTCCCATTGATAGAGCAGCAGGCGATGCGTGGCATCATCAGTTTGGCCGATTACGCTACCCTATCGGACCGCGTGAATGTGCGCCGTCAACGTCCCCAGCGTTTCGGCACACAGACAGGATACAAGCAACGCGATGGTGAAGTGTTTACCTTCGTTTATCCCATTGAAGATGTCGATGCATTGGACTCGCTCCGTCTCTCCGTAGGCCTCGACTCTATGCACCATTATCTTCGTCAGGTGAGCGAAACTCTGGGCACGTCGGTAGCGATTGATACTACGCTGACTTGGGAGACGCTCAATGCGCTGCAATAATACCTTTTTACCAAACAATTCCTTTATGAAGCGCATTTATCTCCTATTTACACTCGTAATATTCACTTTGTCTGGTGTTTATGCTACTTCAGACGAGCAGCGTGGTATGTATTTCGATAAGAAAGTGTATACGCCGAGCGAACTTCCTTCTTTTGATGAAGCATGGGAGGCGCTCCCCTCCCCTATTTGGGAAGAGAATCCCGAGTGGGTGGAGCTGTATTGGAAGGCATGGGAGATTGCTTTTTCTAACTTGCAGTCACCGCCTGAGGGCTCGCCGCTTGTGGCCAACTGGATTGATGAGGGCTTGTCTCCGCAGGTGTTTCAGTGGGACACGCACTTCATGACCATGTTCGGGAGATATGCCTTTCATGTGTTTCCCTTCATCGAGTCGCACGATAACTTCTATGCCCGACAGCATGAGGATGGCATGATATGCCGTGTCATCAACGAAGCTGATGGTGCCGACCACCACTGGGGATTGGGCGAAAACTATGCACGTACCATCAATCCGCCCCTGTTCAGCTGGGCCGAGATGGAGTATTTCAAGTTCTCGGGCGATACGGTCCGACTGGCACGGGTGTTGCCTCCTATCAAGAAGTATATCGAATGGGTAGAGAAGCATCGTAGGGCCGAGGGAACGGAGCATCAGTTGTACTGGTCGAACGGGCAGGCCAGTGGTATGGACAATACACCCCGCGATATAGGGCGCCTATCGCCAGACGGAGACATTCACTCCTCAACAAGTCCGATGGGATGGGTAGATATGTCGTCGCAAATCAAGATGTGCTATGATAACTTGGCCGAAATTTGCCGTATTCTTGGGCATAAGCGGGAAGCCAAGATGTATACCAAGAAGGCAAAGGAGCTGGCCGAACGCATCAACCATTACATGTGGAACGACAGCACGGGTTTGTACCATGATGTCACTCCCGATGGCGAGCGTACACCATGGATTACCACCGCCACCTTTTGGCCTATCCTTGCCGATATCGCTTCGCCTGAACAGGTGGAGCGCATGACCAAAGCCATACAGGATGAGAACCTCTTTTGGCGTCGTCTTCCCCTACCCTCACTTGCTGCCAACCAACCCTATTATGACCGCTGCGGATGCTATTGGCGTGGTGGCGTATGGGCACCTACGACCTACATGACTGTGAAGGGGCTTGAGCGTCATGGATACGCAAAATTGGCCGAAGTCATCGCACAAAAGAACCTGCAGACGATGTATAAGGTGTATCAGTCTACAGGTACTATTTGGGAACTCTATTCTCCCGAGATGTATATGCCGGCCACCGATGCCACGGGTATCCATATGGTGAAGCCGGACTTTGTGGGATGGAGCGGACTTATCCCTATCTCGATGTTTATAGAAAACATTATCGGTATCGTTGCCGATGGGAGTGCCAACCGCATCACATGGCACACCGATGCAACGTCTCGTCATGGGATAAGCAATCTACACTTTGGACATGTGACTACGACGCTCATTCGTGAAGGCAACACCATTTCTGTAGAGTCAACGGCACCGTACACGCTGGTTGTTAATGGTGTGGGATATCGGATAACCGAAGGTACTACCCTGATACGATGCGAGTAGGGTTATCACCGACCTTTTTAATTTTCTTGGACTACTTAACTTATATTTCTGAACAAATCTGTATATTTGCAGAATAAAAAGTATAAAAACTATAAATAATAATGCTATGAGAAAACTGTTTACGTTCATTTCAATGTTTATGGCAGTGGTTCTTTCGTCCACAGCCGAAGTACTGGTGGCTGAGCAGACGACTGCTACGAAGGGAAGCCAGGTGAAGGGTTCGGTACAGGCCGATACCTACTACATCATTTCAGGCATAGACCAAGCGAATAGTGAGTACTACCTCTATGATGCCGGTGGTCAAGTGAAGGGAACATCATCGCTGACGGATGCTGTATGGACCCTAAAAGCCAACGGAAGCGAATGGGTAATCATGAATGTTGCTACCGGTAAGTTTATGAACCTCGGTAGCAGCAACGGCAGTGCCATCAAGACCTCGACCGAGGAGCAGGCAAACGCCATACATTTCGGCTCGGACGGCTATATGACCATACTCAACGCTAACGGCCAAGCGATAGACATGACGGCCAATGGGACTAATCCAACTACTTGGACAGGTACCACGACTCCCAATGGTTCGCGCCGTCTGAAGGTGTATCTTGCCGAGAATGTGGAGAAGAAAACGGTGAAGTCGCTCAGCCTGATACCTGCTCCCAAGACGGCAACCGTGGGTGAGGGCGAGTTTGTCCTGAAAGAGGGCTTTACCATTGCCGTAGGCAAGTTTGCCGACAGCAGCGAGCAGAGCCAAGTGTTGGCCGATGTGGTGCGCCTCATCGCTACCCTGAACGCGGCTACAGGCCTTGGCTGCAAGGCATCGGAGGGTCAGGCCGACATCGTTATCGAGGAGAATGCTACGCTGGCTCCAGAGGGCTACACGATGGAGATTACGGGGGAGGGCGTCACTATCCAGGCCTCCACTTCGGACGGTGTGTACTATGCCATGCAGAGCCTCATGCGTCTGCTCCCTGCCAATGTGATATTGGGCAAGCCGGGCGATGAGGGTACGGTGTATGCCCTGCCCGTATCGCGCATCGAGGACGAGCCACGCTTTGTATACCGTGGCTTTATGCTCGACGTGAGCCGCCATTTCTTCACCATCGAGCAGGTGAAGAAGATGATCGACCTGATGGCCATCTATAAGATGAACGTCTTCCACTGGCACCTGACCGACGACCAGGGCTGGCGTGCCGAGATCAAGCAGTATCCTAAGCTCACTACCGTCGGTGCTGAGCGCAAGAGTAGCTGGGACACTCCCATCACTCGCATCGAGGAGAACGGACAGGTATACTGGACTGGCGAAGGTGCGCAGACGGGCCGCAAGTATGGCCCCTTCTACTATACCCAGGAGGAGATGCGCGAGGTGGTGCGCTATGCCGCTGAGCGTCATATCGACGTATTGCCCGAGGTGGACATGCCCGGACACTTCGTGGCCGCTATGCATGCCTATCCCGAGTACAGTTGTCACCCCGACTACGCCCCGGAGGTGTGGATCAATGGTGGTGTCAGCTCGGATGTGCTCAACGTGGCCAATCCCGAGGCCGTACAATTTGCCAAGAACATCATCACCGAACTGTGCGACATCTTCCCCTACCCCTACTTCCACATCGGTGGCGACGAGTGCCCTACCACGCAGTGGGAAAGCAATGCGCTCTGTCAGGAGAAGCTCAAGCAGTTGGGTAAGAGCAGCTACCGCGCTTTGCAGACCGAGTTTATCCGTGAGATCAACGCGCATCTCGGCACCTTAGGCAAGAAGATGTTCTGCTGGAACGAGAGCATTACGGAGGGTGGTGCTGACCTTGACTTGATGAAGCAGTCGGGTGCCACCATCATGTGCTGGAACCCCTGTCAGAGCGGAGCAGCTAAGGCAGCTTCACTGGGCCTGAATGCCATCATCACGGAATGGGGCAGCGGCTGTTACTATATCAATCGCAAGCAGAGCAACGACTACGGTGAACCCACAGCAGCAGGCTCGGGCAACGACGCCGTGTCTGCTACATACAACTATATGCCTGTGCCGAGTAATGTCAGTGCAGAGAATGCCAAGTATTATATTGGCGTGCAGGCAACCTTCTGGACAGAGCATGTCAGCAGCAACGAATACCTGGAGTACCTTGCCCTGCCCCGATTCATGTGTGTAGCCGAGGCCGGATGGACACCCCAGGAGAAGAAGGATTGGCGTAGTTTCGTGCGCCGCATGACCATCGACACCGAGATGCTCGACCTTGGCGAATACATCTACGCACGTCACTGGATGGACGACTACGTGCCCCGCCAGGCACCGGCCTCCGCCTTCACCGATGGCAGCATCGTTACCTTCACCAACAAGAGTACCGACCGTGGGCAATGCCTTGCCGATGACAACGGCACCCTGAATGGCCAAGGCAATGCATGTACGCAATGGACCTTGGAGGCGGCCCCCGCTGAAGGCAAGTTCTACCTCCGCAGCAATGTCAGCTACAAGTACCTCTATGTAGCCAACGGCAACAGTGGCACTATGGTTGAACTGAGCACCAACAAGACTGAATGGGAGTTCGACACCACCACATTCCCCGGCTACGTAGCCATCTGCTACAACAGCACCTCAGGACAGGCTGTAAACAATAATGTGAGCAACACTACCAAGACCCGCCTCTTTGCCCATGGCAGCAGCAACGGTGCCTCTTTCTGGCTCATGGAAACGCCTGTCAACAATGAGTTGGAGGAGGGTGAAAGCGGCATACTGACCTATCAGTTCTACTTCCGCGGCATCATCGTAGGCAAGAAGGAGTTCCGTCTGCCTGCAGGTAGTGCATACCCCGCATACAAGGAGTACATCCCCAAAGGATACTATGCAACGGACTCTGATCCTCTCCCCTCAGGCACTGTTCATCTCAAGAGTGAAATGGTAGAGATTGCCGTGGAGCGCGACATGAATACCGGCATAGAGGCGATAGAGGCCTGCAAGCCTATGCCCCAGTCGGTATACTACGACCTGCAAGGCCGTCGCCATACCAACCCCACCAAGGGATTGTATATCCACAACGGCAAGAAGATAGCTATCAAGTAAGGGCGCTTTCCTCTCTCGGAATTTCCGAGAAAATGCCGATGAAAACGCAATATTTACGCACATTTTAGCAAAATAGGAGAAGATGACCATGAATACCCCCAAACGAATGGATACGATGCAGCGACAGCGCTTGGAGTCGCTGGATGTGCTGCGCGGCCTCGACCTCTTTTGCCTTGTGGGATTGGAGGCGGTGATGCACGCTTTGGATGGTGCCGTAGATGCTCCGTGGTTTGACCGCGTGATGTGGTGCTTCACACACGTTGATTGGGAGGGCTTCTCCTCGTGGGACTTGGTGATGCCGCTCTTCATGTTCATGTCGGGCGTGACGATACCCTTTGCTCTGGCCCGCTACAAGCGTGAGGGAAATAAGGGAGTGGCCTACCGCCGCATCATCAAGCGAGTGCTGCTCCTGTGGATACTGGGCATGATGTGTCAGGGTAATCTCTTGGGCCTCAATCCAGAGCGGATATACCTCTATTCCAATACGCTACAATCCATTGCCGTAGGCTACCTCATCGCTTCCCTACTCTACCTTAATTGTTCGATGCGTGTACAGATAGGTGTTGCCGTGGGGCTATTGCTGGCGTTCTGGGGCTGCATGGAATGGATACAAGTGGGCGAGTTTGGGGGTGGTAACTACACTCCCACGGGCAACCTTGCCGAGTGGGTAGACCGCACGGTGCTGGGGCGCTTCCGTGATGGAGCTATCGTGGCAGACGGACAGGTGGTGTTTGCTTCGTGGTATCACTATACATGGGTGCTTAGTAGTCTCACGTTCGCGGTCACTACGATGACGGGCATGTTTGCCGGGCATATATTACGGGATGCCGAGTCTACTCCTCTGCGCAAGTGCTGTACCTTGGCCTTTATCGGTGCCGTGCTTGTAGCTGGCGGATGGCTGTGGGGACTGCAGATGCCTGTCATCAAGAAGCTGTGGACCAGCTCCATGGTACTCGTGAGCAGCGGCTATTGTTTCCTGCTCATGGCGCTCTTCTACTGGATTATCGATTGCAAGGGATGGAACAAGCATACCCGCTGGCTCAAGGTCTACGGCACCAACTCCATCGCAGCCTATATGCTGGCTACGTGCGTCAACTTCAGCAGTGTTTCTAATTCCCTACTGTATGGCCTCAAAGCCTACACCGGCGACTTCTACCCCACCCTCATCGCCATTGCCAATGCAGTCATCATCTATCAGATTCTGCGAGTGATGTATAGGCAGCAGGTGTTCCTGAAGGTATGACGTTCCTATTGGGTTGTAGGCTTTGCTTGTTTATAACAAGGAGGACTAAGGGATAATGCTAGGGAAAACGCATTATAGAATATCGCTAATATTCCTACACGAATGATTGAATTTTATAGTCCATTTTCTCGCAAATATTTGATTCTCACGCAGACTCCGCAGACTTACGCAGAACACGCATCGTAAACTCGCGTGTACCGT
>JAZPZS010000194.1:0-9036 GCA_045544835.1 Bacteroidaceae bacterium
TGCCGATGAAGTGTTGCCATACTTGTCCATATTGACAGGGAACTTTGCCGTATCCATATTGAACCGATGACGGATGAAATCATTGATTCGGAAGTTTGCCTGATGGAGCACGTAGTAGGTGATGTCATTCTTGTCCAACCCCGCATCACTGAGCACAGCCAAGAGGTCGCGCAACGAGCAGGTGACAGCAGTCTTGAATACCTCTTGCCCTGCCATGTAGAGGGGGATGTGCTCTTCTTCCTTGGTGATGAAGGGGGTGGGTTCGAGTTTGCGCTTGTAGTGCAGCACATCAAGGTTGCTCTTCGACGACACCTTGATGGCTCGCAGCCCATCGCCACGTGTCACTACCATGGCACCGGCACCATCGCCAAAGAGCACGCAGGTGCTGCGGTCGTTCCAGTCGACCATGCGGGTGGGTTCCTCTGCTGCCATCACCAAGATATTGGTGGCGCGGCCTGTCTGCAACAATGCCTCGGCAAAGTCAATGGCATAGATGAAGCCCGAGCAGGCCGCATTGAGGTCGACGCAAGGGCACGATGCGCCAATCTTGCCTTCTACGATGCTCGCTACAGACGGTGTGACATATTCGAATACTACATTAGAACAGATGATATAGTCTATATCTGCCGCTTTCATGCCCGCATCATCCAATGCTTTTTGGGCAGCCTCGGCAGCGAGATCCTCAAGATTCTCGTCGGTGATGATTTGCCGTGTGCAGATACCTGTGCGCTCACGAATCCACTCATCGCTGGTGTCCATTATCTTCGACAGGTCGTCATTTGTCAAGGTGTGCTTGGGGTGTGCACTACCAGTTCCAATTATTCTCATACGAAATACATTAAAAAAATCGGCGCAAAAGTACGCAATACACCCCACCCGCTCAACTAAAAGGGCTTGGAAGTGGCAGGAGAGAAGGCGTATAGGGACTAAACACGCCAAATAAGGGGTAAAGGGGCGAAATCGGTATAGGGGTGAAAATATATTAAAATGTACATTTATTCGCTCATTTTTCGTATCTTTGCCCTGTTTTCGTAACAAACCTAACTAAAATGTGCAAACTATGGACTTAAAAAAGAAAGCACCAAGATATCTTCTTGAGAGCCGCACACTGACCGGTTCGGTCATATTCATCGTGCTCTTTTCTATCCTTTTTATGATTATATATGGCCCCTACTCCTCCACTTCATGGCTCACACTGATGTTACAGGAGCAAGAGAGCAGCGAGGTCTACAGTGGATTCCGCATGGTAATGGCTTCGGTAGCCTTCTATCTTGTGGCCATCGCCTTCCTTATATTAAGTAAGGTATTGCTTCATCAAGTACATCGCAGACATCCGATTACCAATGGCCAGCTGATGCTGTGGGTAGGGGGCGAAGTAGTGATGGAATCATTCATTTATACCGTTTTCACCGAACTTTTTGTCATCACCGACCCCAATATATTCCTATCAATCCTCGGGCGTTCCATATTGGTATTGGCCTTTATCCTCATCGTGCCGTATGTAATATGTGTACTCTATGCCACTACCTGCTACCAGCGCCTTCTGCTCGACCGCATAGGCATGAATATGGTGAATGACAAGACCGACAATACCGATCCCAAGCTCATCCACCTTGTCGACAGCACAGGAAAACTAAAGATGAGCATCTGCATCGACAGCCTATACTACGTGGAGTCGCAGGACAACTACGTAAAGATCTACTACGAAGCCGATGGCAAGCTATGCAACTATATGCTGCGCAGCACTACCAAAGCCATCGAGAACAAGTTTGGCGAGTACCTCATCCGCTGCCACCGTGGCTACATCGTCAACAAGAACAAGATAAAGATTTTCCGTAACGACCGCGACGGCATGTACATCAGGCTCACCCACGACGGCATCAAGCAGATTCCTGTATCGAAGTCCTATTCGTCAAACATCCAACACATCCTGTCTCGTTCCATAGGAGCGACAAACGAATAGTCTCTCCCGTCTGCAGCCGCAGGCGCGACACCATCATGGTGCACCTGCGACACAGTGTTATAGCAGGTGCTCCGTACTCATCTGCCGTAGTGTCGCCGAAGGCAGTCTACCAACTGATTGTTAGCGTGTTGACGGCGACACTTCTCGTTGCTTCCCCACCAAGTTCTCATCGTTTCCCTGCCTTCCTCTACAGGGAAAACGCATTATAATTTCTTCCCATTGAAATATCCTGTTTATATCCTCTATTTGACATGATTATCTCACGCGAATCTCGCAAATCTCGCAAAATCATACATCGCCATCGCTCGTATGTAGCCGTCCGGATGGCAAACGCGAGTGAAATGATGCGTTTTCGCGTGATTTGCGAGATTCGCGTGAGACAAAAAAGCTGCGTGAAACGGGAATATTTTTATAATGCGTTTTCCCTGCCTTCCTCTATTATATATATCATATGATGGCCATCATACAACTGACTGATGGCCATAGAACAGCTGTATGATGGTGAACATACAGTCGTCTGCTGGCCATCATACGATATTTCAATAGAGTTTGATATAAAGACATATCGTGTGTCATAGGTTCCCGAACCGCCTCGTGTCATTTTGAGTGCAGCGAAAAATCTCGCAGAGTATCCTATAAAGTCCCTGCGCAGAATCCTTTATTGCAGCATCCACAGTCTTATATCGAACTCACGTTATTTTGTTAAGGGGAACAAGGGTGTAGAGGAACTTCATGAATCAGAAGAAGAGGAGGATAGAGTGTGATGACGTACCGCAAACACCTGTCGAAGTGTCGCCACTAAAATCCTGTGTCCTAATTCATTACTCATACATGGCGACACCTCGGCAGATATCTTCGCCAAATATGTATAGTCCCCAATCTCAACACCATTGAATGTGCACATCCGACGGAACTCCGTAAGTGCAATGGATTATAAACGTAAAAGTATACCTTAAAACTTGATAATTCGAAAAAAAATCATATCTTTGCCGAGTATATGCGGTGGTGAGTGTGAGGAGTGGAAGATATGAAAAATAACCAGCCTATAAAGGCTAAAACGATAATCAAACCAACTTGATAATTTAATCAATCATCTTACTTATGAAAAAGAAACTTACTATGATTTTTACCGCGCTATTCCTCTGCATGGGGACAGCGTGGGCACAGTTTGCTCCTGAACCGGAAAAGATGTATGCCCTGAAGGAAAGTACGTCAGGACTCTATCTTGACATACAGACATTGGGGATAAACGAGGCTAATGCAGGTGCTACTACCAACAACATCAGCCTGAATGCCAAACCCTGCATCATCTATTTTGACAAAGGTACCACCGACAATGCCAAATGGACTCTGAAAAATGTCAATGGCACCTATGCAATGCAGGCATCAAGCCGTAACTGGAATGCCGTGATTGGCACTACTGCATACGAATGGACTATTAGTGAACCAGAAACGGGGCACTTTACCATTGCACGTGCTGACGGTAAGTTTATCAGCGTGGACAATGCTGCCTCAGGTGCGCCACTCTTCTGCGATAAGGGAACGGGGCTGAAGTTTGCCCTGATAGAATATTCAAGCAGTCTGACGCAAGGATACTATGCCTTGAAGAGCGAAACAGGGACTTATTTCAGTTTCACTAAACATAGTTCTGGTACCGAGGCTTCCTTCCAGGAAACCCCTTCATATCTATACATGATTCCGTCTGCAGACATTTTTATGTTTGAAGACAAGGACAATGCCGGTTCCTATATCTGTTCTGCGACAAGCGGATGGAATGTTACCAAGGAGACAGCCTCACTTTGGACTATTTCCGAGGCTGACGAGAACGGTTATGTGACAATCACCCGGCATTCAGACGCAACCAAGAACCTTGGTAGCGACCAAAACACGAATGTGGGTACAGGCATCTTTACCAATGTGGGTAGCGGTTGCAACAAGTGGTTATTGGAAGGCTTGATAGACTATGCAACTACAGCTGCTCAATCTAATGGACAATACCATTTTAAGTCTGGCAATATTCGTTATGAGAACTCCTGCAACACCTTGCGTTTTACGCTCACAGAGTCTGGAGCATACTATAAGAATGGCGCCAAGCGCATGAGTTTAGACTTATTTGAACTTTTCGATGCACAGGGTAATAAGGTAGAACTTAAGGAAACCTATTTTACAGGCAACTATAACAAGTCCTATGCCGGTTTGCTTGATGGCGTTAATGCTGGAGCAGAAGGAGCAGGATGTTGCTGTGGAGCTTGGAACTCAGCCGCAGAAGGAGACGATTACTTTGAGGTTGCTCTCCCCAACGACGTCGACCTTGGAGGTGCATTCTCGTTCTCCTTTGTTACAGAGAACACTACCATGAATGCCAAGGCATTCCGCATTGATTTCTGGTACGAGCAGAGAGAAGAGGTAAAATATACCTTTGCTGTAGATGCACCAGAAGGCCATAATCCCACAATAACCTACAACGGTGAAGACGTTTCTGCCGAAACCACATTCACTAAGGGTGAATTTGATATAGATCTCTTCTCGGCCTCAGAGATTAGCGGCTACACATGGAGCATCGTTGTGGATGAGGAAAACTATACGGTGACGCTCACCTATACCGAGGCACCAGTGGTAGAGAACCCTGCCGCCGTAGTGGCTCTCGTCGGTCGTATCGGTGGTGCAGACGTTGCCGATAGGTTCAAGTTCGTGCTTGATCCGTCCTTGAACTCCAAGCAGGAAGTGTTTGTGCTTGGAAGCGAGGATGGCAAGATTCTCGTCAAGGGTACGACCATTAGCGCCATCACCACAGGTCTCGGTTGGTACCTCAATCATATCGCCCATATCAATATCTCATGGAACTCGCTCAATGAGAAGACCGTGGCTGTGAAGAATGAGGGTGCGGCATATGCCGACCTCAGCAACTTGCCTCTGCCTACAGTAGAGGAGACTCATGTCAGCGACGCAAAGTATCGCTACTACCTGAATACCTGCGCCTTTGGTTATTCCATGACCTCATGGACCTGGACCCGCTGGCAGCAGGAGATCGACTGGATGGCCCTGCACGGCATCAACATGCCGCTCCAGCTCGTAGGTCTCGAAGAGGTATGGCGCAAGTTCCTGACTATGGAAGAAGGTGGCAAACGAAAATATGGCTATACCGACACTGAAGCCAAGGCATTCGTTGCTGGTCCCGCCTTTATCGCCTGGTGGGCAATGAACAACCTTGAGGGTTGGGGTGGCACAGGCTCAGGAACAAAGAGCGGTGGCACCTGGGCCGGTGCCGGTGGCGTGCAGGACGATGCCTGGTATGTGCGCCAGAAGGAGCTTGCAGGAAAGATTACAGCCGCGCAGCGTGCCCTCGGCATGCAACCCGTATTGCCCGGTTGGTCGGGTATGGTTCCCACCAACTTTGCTGAAAAGTCGGGCTATGCTACCCGTAACAATGGCGGCAACTGGGCCGGCGACTTCGTGCGTCCGCTCCTGCTTAGTGTAAGCAATGCCAACTATGCAGAGATTGCAGCCGACTACTATGAGTGCCTACATGCTGTTATGGGCGAGAGCCAGTACTACTCGATGGACCCCTTCCACGAGGGTGGCGGTGCCGGTACCATGGAGGACTACGAAGCCCTTTATGCTGCCATGGAAGCAGCCAAGCCCGGTTCGCAATGGGTCATCCAGCAGTGGCAGTGGAGTGCTACGCAGCGATATTCGCTCACCGCTGTTCCCGCAGGACGCCTCATCGTGCTCGACCTCTTCTCGGATGGCAGTCCCGCATTCGACTCATACAACGGCTATGCTCCTCAGGATGCCGTGTTCTGTGCCATCCCCAACTTCGGTGGCCGCTCAGGACTCATGGGCCGCTTGCAGAACGTGACCGACAACTACTTCAAGTTCAAGGCCAAATACAACAGCATCAAGGGTATCGGTGCTGCTCCCGAGGCCATCGAACAGACTCCCGTGACCTATGACCTTATCTTCCAACTGCCCTGGATGAATGGCGTGAAGCCCGATGTGGCGGCATGGGTGGACAACTATGCCGTTGCCCGCTATGGCCAGGACAATGCCGTGGTGAAGGAGGCATGGAGCCTGCTCCGCCAAGGCCCGCTCAACTATGGCGCCGATGGAATCCAGGGACCTGTAGAGGATGTTTGGGCGGCACGGCCTAACCTTGATGCTAACAAGGCAAGCTACTGGGGTAAGACTCTTAAGGATGCTATGGGAACCTATAATAAGGAACGCCAACATATGTTGATCGATGCGGTGTACAAGCTCATTGATCAAGAAGACGAACTCGCGTTGACTGATGGCTCTATATATAAGAGCAACTACATGTACGACCTTGTTGAGTTTGGTGGTGCTGTTATGGCCGACTATGCTTACTATCTGTTGCTTGGTATCAAGGAAGCTAAGAATGCTGCAGGTGCGAATTTTGCAACAGATGCAACCTACATTGCTCGTCGTGATGCCTTCCTCCAACTCATCTTGGATATGGATGCCTTCAAGGGCACAAACCTCAACTTCCGTCTCGGCAAGTGGACACAGGAGGCACGCGATGCTGCTGCTGAGGTTGAGGGTGCTACTACGGCTACCCCCGACTGGTACGAATACAACAATGCACGTACCATCGTGTCTACATGGTCAAGCCCCAATACCAACCTGAACGACTACTCGTACCGCTCATGGCAGGGACTTATGAAAGACCTCTACTATCCCCGTTGGAAACATTACTTTGACAACGGTTGCACTACGGCTCAGTATGGTTACTTCGAGTGGAACTGGGCGCACGGTCTGACACATGAGGTGGGGCAGACCCAGGTAAGCAACGTCCTCCTTACCGAAGAACAAGCGGGCTACAGCTATAGCCGTGAGCCTGAAGGCAACACCGTGGATGAGGCTAAGGCTATTTTGGGCAAGTACATTATCCCCGTACAGATGGCCGACGGTACATGCTATGCATACCGCTATTTGACGAACGACCTCACAGCCCAAGTGACCATCATCGCCAACAAAAATGTGGCAATTGACCTTAGCGAGTATTTTGGTGAACTTACAGGTGCCACTGTAGCCGGTGACTTTATCGAGAATGGTACAGACTTCAAGAATATCACGATCAAGAACGAAGCTGCCGATGGTGCTCATACAGGTACCATCACCTTGACCGACGGAACAGTACTCACCTTTGCTGTGGTACTGAATCCTGCATACTACGGAGTCTACAATATCAACTACAATGACGGCAACAAGGACGCTCCTGTCTTTGTAGGATACAATGACGACAAGGACAACAGCAACAATGTGGGTTATAAGTTGATAGCAGAAGGCACTTACTCTGCCGACGCCCTTGCCGACAAGATGTTTACCATTGTACCTAAGAGCACTGGTTATTCCATCTCCGCACAGGGCAAGTACTTGAAGTCACCCACGCTTGGCGCTTGGAACCACATCATGTTCTCCGACAATGCAGCAGAGGCAGGAACTTATATCTTTGAAGAAACAACTACTGCCGATTTGTTCAAGTTGAAGAGCACAGGCACTGGCATCAACTACGTGAACGACTACGACAAGTTGGTGTTTGGTAATGACAACTCCACAAAGGAGAACTTGGCAACATTTACACTTAGCCAAGTAGAGTCCTATACTCTCACCGTATCCTCTGCCGGCATGGCTACTCTCTGTCTTCCTTTCAATGTAATGCTACCTCCGAGCATGACTGCTTATGACTTCGCCAGCACCAACGTAATGGAGGAAGGAGAAGGTGCATACATCTGCATCATGCAGTCCATTGCCGGAGGCGGCAATACATTGAAGGCTGGCACTCCTGTAATAGTAAAGGCAGAGCCAGGTAGCTACGATCTCAAAATCACCATGGAAGGTAGTGGCGCAAAGACATCTCTGCCTGGCTCATTGCTCCGCGGCAATTTCGTGAAGCAAGAATTGGTGCAAGGTACTGACGTAAAGAAGTTCATCCTGATGAATGAAGACCAGGGCCTGGGATTCTATCGCATGCAGGACAGCGGTACTATCGGGGCCAACAAGTGCTGGATGGAGTGGACTACCCCTGAGGGGCAGGCCGAGGCGCGCTCCTTTCGTATACGTTTCGAACAAGGAGAAACTGGCATAGCCAATGTGGAACTTCAACCCACTGAGCAGTACATCTACAACTTGGCAGGGCAACGCCTCTCAGCTCCTCAGGAGGGAATCAATATCATTGGCAACAAGAAAGTGATTGTTAAATAAATTATGCTCAATAATAATAAGGTACGACAATGAAAGAACAATATATGACACCCACAATAGAGACTGTGAACATCGAACTGGGCTGCATGATTGCAAGTTCTGTAAGGATTTATGACAGCAATTCAGGTGGAGATGATGACAAAGGCGGTTACAATCCCGGGAACTCGCTGTCCAAAGAGCATCGCGGTAGCTGGGGCAACCTTTGGGAATAGGAGCCCTGCATAAACATAAAAAAGAGGGTGTGCATTCGATGTTTAAACATTGGATGCACACCCTTTGGTTTGTATAGTCAGCAATACTAGTTTGACTTAAAGGCCTTCCATCCATACCAAGTAACGATGGAAAAGCAGAGGAGCGGTAGGGCGAAGGATGCATTCACGGCAGGCAGTCCTGCAACAGAACCCAAATCAATAATAGTGCCCTGCAATGGGGGCATCACGGCTCCACCTACAATGGCCATCACGAGGAAGGCAGCACCAAGGGTGGTGTCTTCGGCCTGCACATCCTCTAGAGCTATGCCGTAGATGGTGGGGAACATGAGGCTCATGAAACCGCTGATAGCCACTAGGCAGTAGAGGCCAACCATACCTTGTATGAAGATGGTGCCAAGAGTCGCAGTGCAGGCCCCAATACCAAAGAGCATCAGCAGACGGCGCGAGTTGATGTATTTCATCAAGAAGGTACTGATGAAGCGCGAGGTGAGGAAAAGAGCCATGGCTGCGATGTTGAACTTCTGTGCTGTGGCCTTGTCGATGCCTAAGTTGTCGGCATACTGGATAATGAATGTCCACACCATAATCTGAGCAGCCACGTAGAACATCTGTGCTATCACGCCACTTCGATACAGCTTG
>JAZPZS010000195.1:0-11691 GCA_045544835.1 Bacteroidaceae bacterium
TTGCTTTGACAATTTTATCGTGAACATGTTGGGAGCTATTGCTGCATATTGTATGTTTCCGAAAAAGCCGTGTATCAATGTACAGAGGACATTGGATACACAGCTTACTCTATTTTGAATTCGTCGAACTCACGTTAAATAGTAAATTGCATAGGTCTGTGGCTTATTTAGGAGCTACAAGGAGTAGGAGTGCAGACGAATTATTGTCCTATAGGGTGATCTCACCTGCGATGGAGCGCTTCATCTCATGGCGTATGGAGGCACTGTCGAGTCCCTGGCCAAGGAGAAACATCAGCTTGGTGAGGGCTGCTTCGACCGTGGAGTCGCACCCGCTGATGATGCCGGCATCGAGGAGCTGGCGCCCTGTCTCATAGAGACTCATTTTGACACTGCCCGTGCTGCATTGGGTGATGTTGACGATGGTCTTGCCTGAACGGGTGGCCGCGCTGAGCGCATCGACGAGCCACTGCTTCTGTGGCGCATTGCCGCTGCCGAAGGTGCGGAAGATGATGCCTTTGAGTGACTTGTCGTCCATGATCTTGCTGACGACGTCGGGCTGGATGCCAGGGAACAGGGAGAAGATGATGATGTTGGGATCCATGGCATAGTGGGGGATGAGTGTGGCATCGGCGCGGTAGGGCTTGATGTTGTGGTGGTAATAGTTGATCTCTATGCCTGTATGGGCCAGCAAAGGATAGTTGTTCGACTCGAAGGCATCGAAGTTCTCGGCGCTGATCTTCGTGGTGCGGTTGCCGCGCATCAGCTTCTCATGGAAGAATATGCATACCTCGGGGACGATGGGCCTGCCGTCGGGGTGCTTGGCTGCTGCTATCTCGATGGCGGTCAGGAGGTTCTCCTTGCCGTCGGTACGCAGCGCTCCGATAGGGAGCTGGCTGCCGGTGAGGATGACAGGCTTCATGAGCCCCTCGAGCATGAAGCTCAGTGCCGAGGCGGTGAAGGCCATCGTGTCGGTGCCATGAAGAATGACGAACCCATCGTACCGCTCGTAGTTGGAGTAGATGACCTTGACCAGGTCGCTCCAGAAGCTGGGCTCCATGTCGGAAGAGTCGATGGGAGGGTCGAAGGCGTAGGCGTGGATGTCGAGGTTGAACTCCCTGATCTCGGGGATGTATCCGAGAAGGTTGTCGAAGTTGAAGCTCTCCAGAGCCCCGGTGTCGGGGTTCTTGATCATACCGATGGTGCCGCCGGTGTAGATCAGTAGGATGGATGAGGAGTCGGTCATGGGTGTAAACATCGTTTATGGCTGCGAAGATAGTGAAAAGATGGTTCTCTCCCAAACAAAATGCGGCGGGCGATGCGGTTTCTTGCTCAAGTTTTCTGAACTTTCCGGCTTGTCGCTTGGTTTCTTCAAAGAAAAGACTTACTTTCGTACGTTGATAACATAAAAGATGTAAACGATGAATACACAACTTGTACGTAGTATTAGCATATTGCTCATGGGGGTCTTGTTCCTGGTGTTGGGCGATAAGGCGCTGAACATCCTTGTGGTCTCGGTGGGCGTGCTGTTCATGATACCGGGATGCTATGCGATAATCTCCTATCTCAGGGCGAAGGATAGGCAGACGCTATTTCCCTTGGCTGCACTGGGTGGCTTCTTGCTTGGCTTCTGGCTGGTGCTGTCGCCCTCCTTCTTTGTGGGCATATTCATGTATGTGATAGGTGCTATACTTGTCGTCCTTGGCATCTATCAGCTGGCCACATTGTCAGCTTCGAGGCGTCTGCTTCCTGTGGCTGGTGTGCTGTATGTGTTCCCCGTCTTGGTGCTGTTGCTCGGCCTCTTCGTTCTGTTCAATCCGTTTGAGGCAGCATCGTTGCCCTTTATCATTATCGGGGTGGGCTGTGTCATCAGTGCCCTGAACGATATCATCCAGCTTGTGAGAATGGGGAAATATAAGCCTACGGAGCTGCAAAAGAGCTCCATCGAAGACGCTGAAATAGTGGATTAATGGTGAAAGGTTAAAATTCTGAGTTTCATAAAAAAAGTAGTTTTCAGTTTTGTTAACTACTTTTTTTTATTGTACCTTTGCCCTGTTGAGTAGAGGCGATAGGATAACGTTGTTTCTTAGTGATTGAACAAGCGGTTAAGAATCAGTAATTTATAAAATAAACATTTATGTGTAAGAAATCATTAGGTGTGCTCCTTATGGGGGCAATGGCCTTTTTTTGTTCGTGCGTAGATGATACCTACGATCTGGCAAACAAAGAATTGGCGATGGATGTGAAGATTGAGGGTAACCGACTGGCTTTGCCTTTGGGTAGCTTGCGTGCCATTATGCTCGACTCTCTAATCAGTGTGGAAGAGTTGGATATGGTAGACAAAATGGACGGTGTGTTCAGTATAAACATAGCTGATACCATTGCTCCTTATGAATATCCTTTGCCCGAAATTAAATTTGCGATTCCTGCGAAAAAAACGAATGTAGCTGTCAGCGATTTTGCCCATGCAGACATTACGGAGGTGGATATCAAAGGACAGAGCCCGAAGGGCACGAAATTTGATGTTCCAGATATCTCGTTGGATGATTTGAAGATTCCAAAACTAGAAACGAATGCAACACAAAGTGCGGCGAACGATCAAGTGAGGGAAATAATAAACTCTTTAGGGAATGTGTCAGGGAATCAATATTTTGATCAAGTGCGAAATGTTGACGTAAAACATACAGTTACATTGGAGAATAAAGAGGTTAAATTCGAATTAAATTATGTGTTGCCTAAAGAGATAAAGTCAATATCAAGTATTTTGCTGAAGGCTGATGGTACCGATGCTGATTCGGATAAAGGGGCGTTGATAGGATTCGAAATAATTCATCCGACAGCGATGGCAGGGCTGAAAAAAAATGTGGAATTTGACATCGAATTTCCGAAAGAGTTCCGTTTGAGCAAGGCGCCTACGACGATGGGTACTTATACGTTGAGTGAAGATAGGCATCATCTGAGCGTGAAGAATCTGGTCGTAGAACCCAATGCTGGGACAAATACAGTAGTAGAGTTCTATATAGAGAAGTTGGAGGGGTTGGATGAGAAGATAAAGGATGGTCAACTTGTACTGGATGAAGCTGTCGTCTATTCGGTAGTTTATACTGTGGAAGGTAGTTTGGAATTGTCGACGAACACAAAATTGGAGGATTTTGACTTCAAAGTGAATGCAGATTTGGGACTTGCTTTCCGTGATGTTGTAGGTGAAACCAATGATATAGAAGTGAAATTCGCTCCCGTGGAGATGGCGTTTGATATAGATTTCGATGATCTGCAATATATCGACAAAATAGAGTATATAGAGTTTGACGCGCAGAAGAGTAGTTTGCATTTTCATGCCGAGATGAAGGGAGGTTTTGCTCCGTTTGCATTGAAAGATGGCTATGCTTTAAAATTGGAGTTCCCCGAAGAGCTTATCATCAATGAAGCCCTATCGGATTATCCCAGAAAGAATATAAAAGGGGAAACGGCTGTTGAGTATGTCGCAAACGAACATGCTTTCTATATCTATGATGTAGAGGTTTTTAATAGTGATGTGGAGGATGTTGATAGCAACGGAAATCCCATTTATGGACATTGGAATCTGGCATTTGACAGATTTAATCTGCATGAGGAGGTTGTTGATGGTAAGTTTCATCATGATGTTGAGGCAAAAGTGACCGTGGTGAACAATCGTGAGACGATTGACAAATTGGTGTTTGCTGGTACTGCTTTGGAATCGTTGAGCGCTACTTTAGAATCATTGAAGAGTAAGGAGGTGAGCTTTAGAATATGGGATTCTCATTTTTCTATTGATGATGCTGTAGTGCATACGGAAGTGATAAAATCACCATTGGAGCATCATGTGGAGTTTGAATTTGATAATAATGACTTACCTAAGGAAATACGTCGTGTAGAATCTATCGGATTTGACGGTGATGTTCCTGTTTTCTTCAAACTGAATATTAACGGTCTGGAAGATTTGGATACGCATATCACTCTTGACTTGCACGTGAAGTTGCCTTCTGCTTTGAAACTTGCGACAAAAGCAGGAAACAATGATATTGAAATTGTAGGAGACTCGTTGATTATGCGTCTTCCTATAAATCCCAGTTCAAAGGAACCGACTTTAGTGGAACTTGTTTGTCAAGGACTGGACTTTACCAAAGGTGTAGATGGAAATGTAGAGGGTATTAGACCTTCCCTGAAGAATGATAAGGGGTATATTCTGTATAAATCCGATATTGCCGTTGTGGGTAACGTGGTGGTAGAAGGTTCAGACTTTCATGCAGATGTGCTGGATAAGGATATAAGCGTTGATGTGGATTTCGAACTTGGAGATGTCAGAGTAAAGGATTTCCATGGAATCTTCTATATAGATGATTTGGGAACAGTGGAGGAATCTTTTGAACTGAATCTCGGTGAAGGATTGGAGTTCTTGAAGGATGAAAGCAACAGCCTTGTACTTTCTGATCCCCAGATAATGTTGGAAGTGGAAAACTCGATAAGTATACCTGTTGGCGCTAAACTGTCGTTAATAGGGAAAGATCAATATGGGAATGCGATATCTACTTCGGTAATAGAACATGATATTAGAATCAATCCAGCAAGCTATGATGCGCAGACCAATACGGTGACACCAAGCTCGACCAAACTTTTCTTAACATCAAAACCGTCAAAGAAAGATGGGTATGAGAACGTATGTCTTGAGAATCTTTCGAATCTCCTCAAGCAGGTGCCTTCATCGATTGACATCTCATTAATACCTATTATCGATACTACTCAGACACAACATATCAACCTGATTCAGCCACTCAGCTTTGGTGGCAACTATTCAGTAGTTATTCCTTTGCAATTTGATGAGTTGAACTTTACCTATTCTGACACTATTGCAAACCTGCAGGCTGATATGGGCGAGATGATGGAAATGTTCAGTAATGTAGAAGTTGGCTTGGGCATGAATATAAAGAATTCATTGCCTCTGCAATTACAGCTCAAGGCTATCCCGCTTGATAAGGACGGAAAAACTATTCGCGATATTGAAATATCTTCGTTTGAAATCCCTGCAGGTGATGGCAAAGCCTTCACGGATACAATAAAGGGCAAAAAAGTGGACTTTAGCATAAAGAGTAAAACAGGCGATATCTCGTCTCTGGATATGCTGAAGTTTGAAGTTCATGCAGCTGCAAATTCTACGGAAGGCGGTGCTCCATTGCGTGGTGATCAAGGACTAAAGCTGGATGATATTGTAATCACTGTTGCTGGTGATATTGAAATGGACTTGAATGAGAATAGTAATAAGTAATAGTCGGAAACTTTCATATATATGACAATGAAAAAAATAAAATATATCGCAGTGCTGCTGTTGGCTACTTTCTCATTAGAGGGCGCAGCGCAGACCGCCAGATCGGCCTATTTCCTTGATGGCGCATACCATAACTATTTGCTCAATCCTGCCATGAAGGGAGAGCGCGGATTCTTCTCGTTGGCTATCGGTAATCTCTCTTTGGGAACGAATGGTAATGTGGGGCTGTCAAACTTTATCTTCCCGCTTGGAGATGATAAGTTGACAACCTTTATGAGTGGTTCAGTGGATCAGAACGAGTTCTTGGGGAATTTGCCCGCTGCTGCACGTATAGGCTTCAATCTTGATGAGACACTGCTCGCGATGGGATTCCGTATGTTTGGAGGATATACGACATTGGGTCTGTCGCTCCATACTGATATGTCTATATCCTTGCCTAAGGGCTTCTTTGAATTTGCAAAGAAGGGACTCCAACAGAGCAATTACAGCTTCTCGGGAATTAACCTCAATACGACCAACTATGCGGCTCTCACTCTCGGTCATTCACATGAAATCTTTGACGGATTCCGTGTGGGTGTCAATGCCAAGTTCTTGTTAGGTTTGGCTTATGCTGATGTGACAGTGGATAAACTGAATATCGAGTTGAGCGAGAACCGCTGGATGGCTGAAAGCCATGCCCGTGCCAAGGCGGCGCTTTTCACAGAGGCACGTATGACTGTTGATGAGGAAGGCATTGTGAATGGCATGGAGATGGGACCTATCGCTCCATCGGCAATGGGTATGGCCTTTGACCTCGGTGTAATGTACGATATGGAAGCCATTGTTCCAGGACTGACTCTCTCGGCCTCTGTGGTGGATTTGGGTAAGATTAATTGGAAGTATATGATGACAGCCCAGAGTCACGATGCCAAGGTTGAATTTGATGGATTTGAGGCTGCTGACCCTAATGATATCAACGCTTCATTGGATGCTGAAATGGAGAAGTTGGGTGAGGATGCATCTGAGATGATCAAGTTTGATGTGGGTGATGTGGAAGCTGCTTCGACTAAGCTCAATACAACGATGTACCTTGGTGCAGAGTACAATATGCCCTTCTACAGACCTTTGTCTGTTGGTGTCCTCTATGGCCAGCGTTTCACCTCATTGGATTACAACAAATGGCATGAGGTACGTGGATATTTGAATATCGCTCCTACCAAGTGGCTTGAGGCTTCGGCGAATATCGGAACAACGAGCTATGGCACAAGTTTCGGATGGATGTTTAACTTCCATCCTGCAGGCATAACCTTCTTTGTGGGTAGTGATTACATGATTACGAAGGTTACTCCTCAGTTTATTCCTGTCAACGATTTAAATACACATATCACATTGGGCGTAAATCTCGCATTGGGTAGACGCAAATGATGATGGGGTGAGAATTCATTACAAATTCTAGCAAAATAGCGCCAGTTCTTGTGAACTTGGCGCTATTTTTTGTTAGTTTGAAACTGTCGTTTTTATTCTTTTATTTCTTGTGGTTTATTGGGATTTATTTTGTAATTTTGCCGATTATACGAAAAATATATAAATACCTATTTGATAATATGGAAAAGAATATTCAGGAATTGACCGAAAAAATGTTTCGGGATGGAGTAGAAAAGGGTAATGAGGAGGCTGCACGCATTGTGGCCGCTGCTAATACCCAAGCTGCCGAAATCGTTGAGAAGGCTCGCAAGGAGGCTGACGCCTTGATTGCTGCCGCTCAGAAACAGGCAGGAGAGTTGATGGAAAACACAAAGTCGGAGCTTCGCCTCTTTGCAGGCCAGTCTGTAAATGCCCTCAAGAGTGAGGTGGCCACACTGGTTTCTGACAAGGTGGTAGGCAATGCCGTTAAGGAACTCACCGCTGACAAGGAGGTGATGGGTAAGTTTGTAGTTGCACTCGCCGAGAAGTGGGTGGCCGACGAGCCTATCGTAATCTCTACTGCTGATGCCGACACACTGAAGAAGTACTTCGCCGCCAAGGCCAAGGCACTGCTCGACAAGGGCGTGACCATCGAAGAGGTGAACGGACAGAAGGCGCTCTTCATCATTCAGCCTGCTGATGGCTCATACAAGGTGAACTTCGGCGAAGAGGAGTTTGTAAACTTCTTCAAATCGTTCCTCCGCCCCGAGTTAGTTGAGATGTTGTTCTGATATTTTTTTAAGGAGTTCAGAATACAGGAGTTCAGGAGTTCAGACGAATGTAAGTACATTACTTCGTAATTTATGGTCTAAGTATTGTCTGTACTCCTGAGCGAAGCGAAAACTCCTGACTCCTGAACTCCTAAAAATGATTTTATGAAAACAAACTATTATTATCTCATAGCCGGACTGCCGGAATTGTCGCTCGACGACAACAAGCTGAACCTCACCGTGCGTGGGTTCCGCGAGTTGTACTATCCCGAGTTGGCTGCCGATGACCGTGCACTGCTCGACCTCGTGTACCTGAGCTACGACAATGCCAATCTCCTATTATTAATAAAGGATAGAGAGGCTGCACTTGGCGAGGAGGGTTTGTATACACGCGATGAATTGCTCGGCATCATCGAGGCTGCCCGTGCCCAAGAGGCTCCTGACCGCAACTATCCGCGTTATATGTATGACTTTGTGGCCGAAGTGGAGGATGAAGAGGAGGGTGCTGAGACACTCTTCCCTGAGGACCGCCTGGCACAGCTCTACTATGCGTATGCGATGAATCAGGGCAATGCTTTCGTGACACGTTGGTTCCAGTTTAACCTCGACCTCAACAATTTCCTTACCGCTATCACTGCACGTCGATACAAACTCGATGTGAAGAGCTTGATCGTGGGCAACAATGAGGTAGCTAAGGCGTTGCGTACATCAAACAGCCGCGACTTTGGTCTGACAGGCTTGATGGACTCGTTCGAGGAGATTATGCGCATCAGCGAGATAGAGAATCTCGTAGAGCGTGAGCGTCGTCTCGATGTCTTCAAGTGGGAGTGGATGGAAGAGGCTTCATTCTTCGACTACTTCAGCGTGGAGAAGCTGTTTGCATTCCTCGTCAAGGTACAGATCATCGAGCGTTGGATTTCGCTCGATGCAGAGGCCGGAGGCGAACTGCTGCGCAGCATGATACGTCAGTTGAAAGAGGAGGTTAAGGTTCCTCAAGAGTTTAGAGTATAAATTATATGTGGAGATAAAGGGAGTTAAAGGGAGATAGATGTAGATAAAGGCCAATACTCCGTTCGTGGAACAAAGCTATCGGCATTTAACTCCCAAGGAGCGAAGCGATATCTCCATTTTACTCCTTTTAACTACAGAAGTATAAACAAATAAAACAGATATATATGGCTACAACAGGAAAAGTGAAAGGCGTTGTCCAGAACTTGGTAACGCTGACAGTAGACGGTCCCGTGGCACAGAACGAAATCTGCTACATCACCACCGGAGGCGACAGGCTGATGGCCGAGGTGCTCAAGGTAGTGGGTAGCGACGTGTTTGTGCAGGTGTTTGAGAGCACTCGCGGACTGAAGGTGGGTGCTCCTGCCGAATTTACCGGCCACATGCTCGAAGTGACATTGGGTCCCGGTATGCTCTCTAAGAACTACGATGGTCTGCAGAACGACCTCGACAAGATGGATGGCGTATTCCTCAAGCGCGGACAGTACACCTACGCTCTTGACGACGACCGCAAGTGGGAGTTCAAGCCCCTTGCTAAGGTAGGCGACAAGGTGAAGGCTTCTGACTGGCTCGGTGCCGTAGAGGAGAACTCACAGCCGCTTAAGATTATGGTTCCCTTCCAGCAGAAGGGTGTATGCACCGTGAAGTCTATCGCCAAGGAGGGTGAGTATACGATTAAGGATACTATCGCCGTACTTACCGATGAGCAGGGCAATGATATCGAGGTGAACATGATTCAGCGCTGGCCCGTAAAGGTGGCTATGACCAACTATGTAGACAAGCCCCGTCCCTTCAAGTTGCTCGAGACCGGTGTACGTGTTATCGATACCGTGAACCCCATCGTAGAGGGTGGTACAGGCTTTATCCCTGGTCCCTTCGGTACAGGTAAAACCGTGCTCCAGCACGCTATCTCCAAGCAGGCCGAGGCCGACATCGTAATCATCGCAGCCTGCGGTGAGCGTGCCAACGAGGTAGTAGAAATCTTCACCGAGTTCCCCGAACTCATCGACCCCCATACCGGTCGCAAGCTGATGGAGCGTACCATCATCATCGCCAACACATCAAACATGCCCGTTGCGGCTCGTGAGGCCTCTGTGTACACCGCCATGACCATGGCCGAGTATTATCGCTCGATGGGTCTACGCGTATTGCTCATGGCCGACTCTACTTCACGTTGGGCACAGGCATTGCGTGAGATGTCGAACCGTATGGAGGAGCTCCCTGGTCCCGACGCCTTCCCGATGGATATCTCATCTATCATCTCTAACTTCTACGGTCGTGCCGGTTATGTAACCTTGAACAACGGTGAGGTAGGCTCAGTAACCTTCCTCGGTACCGTATCACCTGCCGGTGGTAACCTCAAGGAACCTGTGACCGAGAACACCAAGAAGGTGGCCCGCTGCTTCTATGCTCTGGAGCAGGAGCGTGCCGACAAGAAGCGCTACCCCGCCGTGAACCCCATCGACTCTTATTCAAAGTACCTGGAGTATCCCGAGTTTGAGTCTTATATCTCTAAGCGCATCAACGACCAGTGGCTTGCTAAGGTCAACGAGATCAAGACCCGCCTGCTCCGTGGTAAGGAGATTGCTGAGCAGATCAACATTCTTGGTGACGACGGTGTACCCGTAGAGTACCACGTAGTATTCTGGAAGTCTGAGCTCATCGACTTCGTTATCCTGCAGCAGGATGCGTTCGACGATATCGACTCAGTAAGTTCGATGGAGCGTCAGGAGGACATTGTCAACATGGTAATGGATATCTGCCATGCCGAGTTCGAGTTCGAGACCTTCCTCGATGTAATGAACTTCTTCAAGCGTGTCATCAACGTCTGCAAGCAGATCAACTATAGCGAGTACAAGTCTGATAAGTACAACGAGTTCATGAAGCAGCTCGAGGAGTTGGTAGCGACGAAAAAAGTTAAGAGTTAAGAGTTAAAAGTTAAGAGTGAGACAATTAATTTTCAATTCTCAATTCTCAATTTTCAATTAGAAAAATTATGGCAACAAAAGCATTTCAAAAGATATATACAAAGATTAGTCAGATTACCAAGGCTACTTGCTCTCTGAAGGCAACGGGTGTTGGTTATGACGAACTTGCCACTATCGACGGCAAGTTGGCTCAGGTGGTAAAGATTGCCGGCGACGAGGTTACCCTGCAGGTGTTTGAGGGTACAGGCGGTATCCCCACCAATGCCGAAGTGGTATTCCTCGGTAAGGCTCCTTCGCTCAAGGTAAGCGACCAGTTGGCCGGACGTTTCTTCGATGCCTACGGTAACGCTATCGATGGCGGTCCTCAGATCGAGGGTAAGGAAGTGGAGATTGGTGGTCCCTCTGTGAACCCCGTACGTCGTAAGCAGCCCTCTGAGCTCATTGCAACAGGTATTGCCGGTATCGACTTGAACAACACACTGGTATCTGGTCAGAAGATTCCCTTCTTTGCCGACCCCGACCAGCCGTTCAACCAGGTAATGGCCAACGTAGCCCTGCGTGCCGAGACCGACAAGATTATCCTCGGTGCCATGGGTATGACCAACGACGACTACCTCTACTTCAAGAACGTGTTCTCTAACGCCGGTGCCCTCGACCGTATCATCAGCTTCATCAATACTACAGAGAATCCTCCTGTAGAGCGCTTGCTGATTCCCGATATGGCCTTGACCGCTGCCGAATACTTTGCTGTAGAGAAGAACGAGAAGGTGCTCGTGCTCCTCTCCGACATGACCTCTTATGCCGATGCCTTGGCTATCGTGTCGAACCGTATGGACCAGATTCCTTCTAAGGACTCTATGCCAGGTTCGCTCTACTCTGACTTGGCCAAGATCTACGAGAAGGCCGTGCAGTTCCCCTCAGGCGGTTCTATCACCATCATCGCTGTGACCACACTGTCCGGTGGCGACATCACACACGCCGTACCCGACAACACCGGTTACATCACCGAGGGTCAGCTCTTCCTCCGTCGCGACAGCGATATCGGTAAGGTTATCGTCGACCCGTTCCGTTCACTCTCACGTCTGAAGCAACTCGTGTCGGGTAAGAAGACCCGTAAGGACCATCCGCAGGTGATGAACGCTGCCGTACGTCTGTATGCCGACGCCGCCAACGCCAAGACCAAGATGGAGAACGGTTTCGACCTCACCGACTACGATGAGCGTACACTCGACTTTGCCAAGGACTACTCAAACCAGCTCCTTGCTATCGACGTGAACCTCAACACCACCGAGATGCTCGATGTTACCTGGGGCCTGTTTGG
>JAZPZS010000196.1:0-15575 GCA_045544835.1 Bacteroidaceae bacterium
GCTATTTTAGATTTCAACGGCTCTGGTCTCTCCATCCTCGAGATCAGCCATCGTCATAAAGATTTTCAGGCTGTTATTGACGAGGCAACAGCCCTCTTCAAGGAGATTCTCAACATTCCCGAGGGCTACTCGGTGCTCTTCCTTGGTGGTGGTGCCAGCATGCAGTTCTGCATGGTGCCCTACAACTTCCTGGGCAAGAAGGCCGCCTACATCAACACCGGTGTATGGGCCAAGAAGGCTATCAAGGAGGCCAAGAACTTCGGTGAGGTGGTAGAGGTGGCTTCATCGGCCGACACTACCTATAACTATATCCCGAAGGGCTACACCGTGCCTGACGATGTGGACTACTTCCACTATACCTCTAACAATACGATCTACGGTACAGAAATCCGCATCGACCCCGAGGTGAATGTGCCTCTGATTGCCGACATGTCGTCGGACATCTTCTCACGCCCCATCGACTTCAGCAAGTACATCTGCGTGTATGGCGGTGCCCAGAAGAACCTCGCTCCTGCCGGTGTTACCTTCGCCATCGTGCGCAACGATGCGCTGGGTAAGGTAGAGCGCACCATTCCCACCATGCTCAACTATCAGACTCATGTCGATGGCGGCTCCATGTTCAACACGCCTCCCGTGCTGCCCATCTACTCGGCTATGCTCACCCTACGCTGGATCAAGGCCAACGGTGGAGTAGGGGAGATGGCCCGTCGTGCCAAGGAGCGTGCCGACCTTCTCTATGGCGAGATCGACCGCAACAAGCTCTTCCGTGGCACCTGCGCCGTTGAGGACCGCTCATACATGAACATCTGCTTCGTGCTCAACGACGAGTACAAGCACCTTGAGGCCGACTTCATGGCCTTTGCCCAGGAGCGCGGCATGGTAGGCATCAAGGGTCACCGCTCAGTAGGCGGCTTCCGCGCATCGTGCTACAACGCCATGTCGCTCGAGAGCGTACAGGCGCTGGTTGATTGCATGAAGGAGTTTGAGAAATTACACTAATTTATAATTCTGAATTCTGAATCCTGAATTCTTCACCGTCATCAGATAGTTTCGAATGGGGGTGCATGATCATTCAGAATTCAGAATTCAAAAATAAGAATTCTTGTCGTGAAAGTATTAGTAGCAACAGACAAACCGTTTGCCAAGGTGGCAGTTGACGGTATCCGTGAAGTGATTGAGGGTGCAGGCTTCGAGCTTGCCCTGTTAGAAAAATATGGCGATAAGGCCAACCTGCTGGCTGCCGTGGCCGATGCCGATGCCATCATCATCCGCAGCGATGTGATCGATGTCGAGGTGCTCGATGCCGCCAAGCAACTCAAGATCGTGGTGCGTGCCGGTGCAGGCTACGACAATGTAGACCTCGCCGCCGCAACGTCTCATGGCGTATGTGTGATGAACACCCCCGGCCAGAACTCCAATGCCGTGGCCGAGCTGGCTCTCGGCATGATGGTATATGCCGTGCGCAACCTCTACAATGGCACCTCGGGCAGCGAGCTCAAGGGCAAGAAGCTCGGTATCCATGCTTATGGCAATGTAGGCCGCAACGTGGCACGCATCGCCAAGGGCTTCGGCATGGACATCTATGCTTACGATGCCTACTGCCCTGCCGAGGTGATGACCGCCGATGGCGTCACCCCCGTAGCTTCGGCCAAGGAGTTGTATGAGCAGTGCCAGATCGTGTCGCTCCACATCCCTGCCACTCCCGAGACCAAGGAGTCTATCAACTACGCCCTGCTGAAGGATATGCCCCAGGGAGCCGTGTTGGTAAACACTGCCCGCAAGGAGGTCATCAACGAGGCCGAGCTCATCCAGCTCATGGAGGAGCGCAAGGACCTCAAGTACATGACCGACATCATGCCCGCTGCCGACAGTAAGTTTGCCGAGCTCTTTGCCGGACGTTACTTCTCTACTCCCAAGAAGATGGGTGCGCAGACCGCCGAGGCCAACATCAATGCTGGCATCGCAGCAGCCCACCAGATTGTAGGCTTCATCAAGGATGGGTGTGAAAAATTCCGCGTAAACTAATATTTTAAGTTTTTAAGTTTTTTAGTTTGTAAGTTTGCATTCGGAAGGTCGCATGGAATCTATCAACTCAAGACTTAAAGACTCAAGATTTAAGTTTTTTAGTTTGTAGGTTTGCATTCGGAAGGTCGTATGGAATCTATCAACTCAAGAACTTAAAAACTCAAGAACTCAATTATCATGGCAGTAGTAAAACCATTTAAGGGCATCCGCCCACCCAAGGCTCTGGTAGAGAAGGTGCAGAGCCGCCCATACGATGTGCTCAACTCCGACGAGGCGCGTGCCGAGGCCGAGGGCAACGAGATGTCGCTCTACCATATCATCAAGCCAGAGATCGATTTCCCAGTAGGCACCGACGAGCACGACCCCCGTGTATACGAGAAGGCCGCCGCCAACTTTGCCCTCTTCCAGGAGAAGGGCTGGCTCGTGCAGGACGACAAGGAGCAGTACTACATCTATGCACAGACGATGAACGGCCACACCCAGTATGGCCTCGTGGTGTGTGCCTACGTTGACGACTACCTCAACGGAGTCATCAAGAAGCACGAGCTCACCCGTGCCGACAAGGAGGAGGATCGCATGAAGCACGTGCGTGTCAACAATGCCAACATCGAGCCCGTCTTCTTCGCCTATCCCGACAATGCCTTGCTCGATGCCCTCGTAGCACGCTACACCGCCGAGGCACCCGAGTACGACTATGTGGCCCAGGGTGACGGCTTCCGTCACCAGCTCTGGATCATCGACGATGAGGCCGACATGGCTGCCGTCACCGCCGAGTTTGCCAAGATGCCCGCCCTCTACATCGCCGACGGCCATCACCGCTCAGCTGCCGCCGCCCTCGTAGGCGCCGAGAAGGCACGTCAGAACCCCAATCATCGTGGCGACGAGGAGTACAACTACTTCATGGCCGTATGCTTCCCCGCAGGCCAGCTCACCATCATCGACTACAACCGTGTGGTGAAAGACCTTAATGGCCTCACCCCCGAGGAGCTGCTTGCCAAGCTTGCCGACAACTTCATCGTAGAGCCCAAGGGCACCGAGATATACAAGCCCGCTGCGCTCCACAACTTCTCCCTCTATGTCGACGGACAGTGGTATAGCCTCACCGCCAAGGAGGGTACCTACGACGATAGCGACCCCATCGGCGTGCTCGACGTTACCATCTCCTCGAACCTCATCCTCCACGACATCCTCGGCTTGGGCGACCTGCGCAAGGACAAGCGCATCGACTTCGTGGGTGGCATCCGTGGCTTGGGCGAGCTCTAGCGCCGTGTCGACAGCGGTGAGATGAAGATGGCCCTCGCCCTCTATCCCGTATCGATGAAGCAGCTCATGGATATTGCCGACACCGGCAACATCATGCCCCCCAAGACCACCTGGTTCGAGCCCAAGCTCCGCTCAGGACTGGTCATCCACAAGCTGGAGGATTGAGTCAGAGTCCAACAGTGTCATCTTGAGTGAAGCGAAAGATTTCACGCAGTGACATGCATTAAATACAGACATCGAAGAGGGTGTGTATTCTTAGAATGCATACCCTCTTCTTTCGTGCCTATATGGAATTTTTTATTTCTGAATAGCTTTGCTCTATCATCTTTATCCCCCAATGCATGTCTGTCAATACTCGCATGACACGCATGTCTGTTGTGTCTCCATTCAGTATGTGCCAATCATGTTTGTTGTATTCTTTATCGTCGGGCGAGATGAAGCGTACGTTGTCGTAACGTTGTTGTAGGCAGCCTTGCAGTGCTCCTGTGAATTGTGTGCATAGCTCTTCGGATTGTCTGATGTGGGCTTCATGAGTCAGTTCCTCATGATGCTCTTTGTAGGCCTCTCTGAAGGAGTCGAAGTCCTTGTCATGTTTTACCGATACCTCTCCATCGTCGTTCTTGCTAGTTATCCAGCAATGGCTGATGTCGTTGTCATCACGCTTCAGGTCTTTTGAGGCGTTGTGCAGTACTTGAAGCTCTACACCGCATAGGCATATATCTCCTGTCCTATCGTCTATAGCATATCTGATGGTTCTCAAGTCTATCCCGATGGTGCTCTTGTGATAGATCTTGTCAATATATAGTACTGACTGCTCCTTTTGTTCCAATCCGAACAGATCCCGACCTTTTTGTTCCAACTTTTCGAAGACTGTGGGTCGTGGAATCAGCCCCTTAAGACTTTCCGATGTGATATCTTCCAGTTTCTCTTCTTTGACGACATATCCTATCTTGGTGTTCTCCATCAATTCAATCTTGACTCCAAAATCTATTTTGTTGAAATGTGCTATAGTCTGGCTGCTCGTGTCAAGAAGATGCTTGAGTTCATCGTTTTCGCTGGAGAGTTTTTGTATTTTCTCGGATTGTGAGCGTAGTTTCTCTTCCATCGTGGAGTCTGCGATTGTCTGTCTCAGCCGTTTCAAGATTTCGGCTATGTTATAGACAATCACCATTGTCACCAGATTTGACACTATCAGGGCCGTGATTGGATATTTCTCATACCATTTGAAGTGGATAACCGCAATGATAATTCCCACCTCTATGGCTAGGGCGATGATAGCCTTCAGGACGGTTAGGCTTGTTGACAGCTTGTTTTTTAATTTCAGCCAGTTTATTTTCATATGAGTTGTACTTTGCTGCAAAGATAGCCGATTCCTTTCTGATAGCCAAATATAAAGTACATGAGATGTGCATCATGGTGGTCTTGTGCTTCCCTATTCCTCCCTATTTCTGATTCTTGGGCCTTTATCTTGGATAAATCCCTGAAACGTTGTATCTTTGTATTCATTGCAAGTACCATAAGAATTGCTCAACGTATCATATGTGAAATTGTGGGTATGCCTACTGATAAATTAAAAAAGATGGATTTGTTGTAGGTTCCGAAGTGAAAACTGGTAATTGTAGAAATATAAATGGAGGAAACATTATGAATGCTAAAACAAAGTATGATATATTCATAAGTTATCGTCGTGAAGGAGGTTTTGAAGTTGCCAAACTGATAAAGGAATGCCTTGAAAGGGACGGCTATTCAGTTAGTTTTGACTTGGATAATTTGTCGACAGGAGATTTTCGTAAACAGTTGATGCGACGTATAGATAATTGTAGGGATTTCATATTGATCTGTGATAAGAATGCTTTTGATAGAGTGAAGTCTGGTAGTAGTCCTTTGAAAGAGGATTGGTTGGTGCAGGAACTGGCAGAAGCACTGAGACGGGAAAAGAACGTTATACCGATTATGCTTGAGGGCTTTAATGAGTTCCCGAATGTGCTTCCTAATGAAATCGCAGATGTGAAATATAAGAACGGCCCACAATACAACAAGGTGTATTTTAATGCTTTCTATGAGAGGCTAAAGCACTTCTTCCTGGAAGCCCACAAGGAGGATATAATAGCTCCGTTGACACCAGCTTTGGAGCAGAGCTTGTTATTGGAACATGGGTGGCATTTATACAATATGGAACGATATGATGAGGCTATGGAGTATTTCTTGAAAGCTGCCGACTTGGGTTCTGCTAATGCTTTTAATGCGATAGCCATATATCATTATGAAGGCCGTGGTCATGAGAAGAACCTACAGAAGGCGGCTCAGTGGTTCCGGTATTCTGCAGAAATGGGTTATGCGAGTGCTCAGCGCAACTTGGGTGATTGTTACCGCAAGGGGGAAGGTGTGCCTAAGAATGAAGAAGAAGCCGTTAGATGGTATTTGCGTGCATGTGATAAGGAGAATGTAAAAGCTCAGTATGCAGTAGCGGAATGCTATGAAAATGGGTGGGGAGTCCCCAAAGACTTGGATAAAGCTAAGGAGTATTATGAGAAGGCTGCTTCCCAAGGGTATGAGTTGGCCAAAGAAAAATGTAGAATGTTGTCAATCGAAGAGTATTGTTCAGACTGAACATTCCACACGTGGTCAATCAATAACATGATAGAATTCTCGGAGGTTATCACTCTATTCTAATAAACTATTGTTTGGTATTAATTTCAATATTATGAAGAAGCGACTATACTTTGACATGGATGGTGTGCTTGTTGATTTTGAATCAGGATTGGCACAACAGGATGCACAAACCCTCATGGAGTTTGAAGGACGTTACGACGAGATACCCGGTTTGTTTGGAACTATGCTGCCGATGCCAGGAGCAATTGATGCTGTTCGTCGCCTCAACGAGCATTATGATTGTTACATACTTTCAACGGCCCCGTGGAATAACCCTTCGGCATGGAGTGATAAGGTGTCGTGGGTAACTCGGTATTTAGACGATGTTTTCCACAAACGGATGATTATTACCCATTGCAAACACTTGTGTAAGGGAGACATCTTGATTGATGATCGTGGAAAGAACGGTACAAGTGAATTCGAGGGTGAATGGATACAATTTGGCTCTGAGAGTTTTCCCAACTGGAAATCAGTGCTCGCTTATCTTCTCCCTAAGGATAATTAATAGATTTACAAATATGAGTTCCTCACTTCTCCACTCTCCTTCGATACTGTACGAGACGCTGATGGCAGAATATGAATATGGCCACAAACGTTACTATTGGCAGGAGGTGTGCAATTCGCCGCTAATATTGAGCTTCAGGGACAAGGATTCCCCTCAGACCTATATCGTCAATGTCGGGCTGAAGAAGGTGGTTGAAATGGTTGGTAACGATGGGTATGTGAGGATCTTTTCTGAGCGAGATGTCGATTTTAGAGCGATTGCCCCTCAGCATGTAGAGCAAGTTCGTGTAGGATATGCACCATATGGCATCTGTGTGTCAGGTTTCAATAAGGATGGTGTATCTCTCATTCGTTGGGGAGTTGGAGAATCAGAGAATGGAACAGTAGTCCACACCGTCGATAGCTACGTTGACATTGATTTCCGATTGATCATGCCGTTTCAAACCCTGTCCGACCCTTATGCCGATCACTGGCGGCGATGGGTAGCCTACCAGCGGCTGGCAATAAAGGACAAAAAGTCGATATGGGATTAGGTGCTACTATTTCGCGTAGACATCCGCCAAATGTTTCCCAGCGCATGCGGTGATATTCCTAAATAGATAGGATGTAGAAAGAAAAACTTTGCTCCTTAAGAAAACTTTTATTTTGGTATTTCCGTTTATTTACCATACGTTTGTAACGGCGATTAATTTGACGGCTATTAAAATAAGGATATTCTATGAGGTTCTATAACAGAGAGTAACAGCTGGAGGTGTTGGCGAAAATTGGAAACAATCGGCACGCCAGTCGGCTAGTATGGTTAGAGCCAAGGCTGAGATGACGGGATATCGCACCGAATATCGGCTCCTGTCATTGGAGGATGTCATGGATTAGCCGCTTAAGTTTCTTATCTTTAAGGAGGAGCGGGCGAAGCAATTTTCTTATGAATAAAAATTGCTTCGTCCGTTCATTTACTGTATCTTTGCATTCATTAACAAAGTCTACTATGCAATACGACGTATTTATCAGTTATTCGAGTGTTGATCAAAAGATTGCCGAGGGCGTATGTGCCTATCTTGAGCAACATGGGATCCGCTGTTTTGTAGCTTATCGAGATATACCGCGTGGTGTCGTGTGGGCTGCTGCTATAGTAGATGCATTGGAGAATGCGCGTATGATGTTGGTGCTTTTTTCGAGGCATTTCAATGAATCTCGGCAAGTTGATCGTGAAATTGAATTGGCAGCGGAACAAGATATCCCTATCCTGACATTCCGCCTTAGTGATGCTGCTTTTACCGGAGCAAAGAAGTATTATCTGAAGAATCTGAATTGGATAGATGCCTTCCCTAATCCCGAGCAATGTTTCGGTTCTCTGAAGAATAACGTCTGCTTGTTACTGAACATACCAAGCGATGGGGCCAAAGTCTCTATTCAGCAGACTGCAGACAGAAACATTAAGGAAGCGGCTCAATACAAGAAAGTGGATCTTGGCCTCAGTGTATGTTGGGCGGAGCATAATGTTGGTGCTTCCTCTCCTGAAGAATATGGTGATTATTTCGCTTGGGGCGAGACGGAGCCCAAAAGCGAGTATATGGCAGAAACCTATAAGTACTACGATAAGACTAAAAAGACCTATATCGATATTGGTAAAGATATATCGGGTACTAAATATGACGTTGCTCGTGCCCAATGGGGCGGTAATTGGCGTATGCCCAGATTGGAAGAGATTAAAGAACTTATAAACAAGTGCTTATGGCAGTGGACTGAGCTAAAAGGTATAAAGGGATATAAGGTCACCGGTCCTAATGGGGATAGTATCTTTCTCCCCGCTGCGGGCTACCGCTGCGGCACGGAGGTCGACAGCCGTGGCTCGTACGGCTTCTACAGGTCTGGCACGCTGGACGAGTACTACAGCGGCAACGCGTACGGCCTCGGCTTCTACAGCGGCAACCACGACTGGTGCAGCAGCAGCTACCGCGACTACGGCCTCACCGTTCGCCCCGTCACAGATGAATGAGGAGCGCAGCGACGTATTCAAGTCATTTAATTATTTAATTTATTGAGCGGGCTTGTCCCGCTCTTTGCTTCCCCGCGTAAGCGGGGCGGAAATATAAACTCCGCGGGTATTTCACCCCGTCACGGCGGCCGCCGTTAACGAGTATCAGGGTCTGTGACTCAATAGAACTCGAGCGGCTACATATCCTCCAAGGATAATACACCCAAGGTGACTTGCATTCCTGATAGCTCTTTGCACTCCTTGAACAATACATCTACTTTGGCTTGCAGCAGGGCTTCGCTATATCGGCGTGCATCTTTCTTTATTTCATATACCTCGACAGTGCGGTCGATCTCGTTCACGGCAATGAGGTCAATCTCGTGCTCACCCTTGCGGTCCCAATATTTGCCTATATGGGTGTAGCGACCGCTTTCGCGCAGTTTCTGTTCGAAATAGCGCTCGAGGGCGAAGCCCGAGAACACATCGTAGTCCCGCTCTATGATGCGAGCCAGCTGGACTAATGCGCTATTCTCTACATAAGCCTGATACTTATAGAAGAAGCGGAACCACAGCGTCAGGAAGTTGTCGCTCAGTCTGTAACGCACCTTTTTGGCGGTTTCTTTGGCAAATATAGGCAAGTGTTTCTCAATCAGTCCATAATACTTTTCTAAACGTATGAGGTAGCTGCCTATGTTCTCCGACCTCAGTTGGGTCTCAATCTCACCCCGTGTCTTCTGCCCGCTGGCGATACATGTCAGTATAGAGAAGTGCATGGCATAGTCGGTACCGAACTCCTCGATAAGGATGTTCTTGCCCTCACCTATAAATGGGGAGTTCTCTTCGGTCAGATAGCCCAACATCTCCTGTCGGGTGGTCTTACCATTGTCCATCATCAAAGCCACATACCAGGCGATACCTCCAGTAGTAGCAAAGAGGGCCAATAGGTCCTCACTTGTATAATGAGGGTTATAGTCACCGAGAATATTCTTAAGTACTTCTGTAGTGAAGGGACGCAACTGTATCTTTTGGTTGGCACGCCCGAAGAGCGGTTCGCCAGCATCTTCGAAGATGCGTTTCATCAATGTAAATACCGAACCGCTGATGATGAGGTTCATGCGTGCGGTCGACTTGTGTATGTCCCACTCGCGCTGTATCTCGCTGAACACCGAGGAGTTGATTTTCTGAAAGTCCTGAAACTCATCGATTATGAGTGTGAAGGGATGCTCGGCAGAGTATTGCAACAGGAAACGGAACAGTTCGGCAAAGCTCGATGGCCATCCCAAAGGGATGCCTAATTTTTCCTCGGCCTCACGCACGAAGTCCTGACAGAGCAGTGCCTCGGCCTTACGGGCTACGAAGAAGTAGAGTAAGGTGGTATCACCGCACTTTCGTGCCAGCTCGGTCTTGCCGATACGGCGGCGGCCCATAATCACGGTCATGCGACTCTCTTGCTTACTCTGCGTAAGTATGCGGCCTAATGTTGCCAACTCATCGTTTCTGTTGTAGAACTTCATTCCTTTTGTTGTTTTAGTATTTGAAAATACAGTATTTGAAAATACTATTTCGCTTGCAAAGATATAAAACTATTGGATAACAATGAAATATATGGTAAAGTTTTTACGTTTAAAGGCCACATCATTTGGGGATGTCTTAGAGTAATGAGCCTTTAGACTTCTGTTACCCCTTTTCCGCATCCATCTGCCGAAGTGTTGCCAACGCATACTATTGCTTTATAGATTAATAGGTTGATGGCGACACTTCGGCAGAGTTTTGAGTGGTGAGTCTTGAGTTTTGAGTATGCATTCGCGCCCTAAACTTTAAACCATAAACCTTCAACCATAAACCGCAGCTCCGCTGCCTTGTTTTCGTTATCGTCAACGTTATCGTGAAAGTGTTTGGGCAGAGTCCCTGCACGGAATCCTTGACTTTAGCCCCTTGCTTTTCCCTCCAGCCAGCGACCTAAAGGTTCGGGCGGCGAACATGTTTTTCTAGATCTGCTTAAAACTCAATCATTTGCACAAGGTTATTCTGATGCGTCTACCCTGAGGCAACTGGCAATATCGCACGCTACCGCGGTGAAACTAAAGCTCTACCGCGGTGACACTTTCCCGTCACCGCGATGACGTATTCACTCCACCGCGGTGGAGTGAATATTTTCCCTTATCCAATTCCATTTTTTTCTACTGCTAACCATTTACCACTTATCTCTAACCACTCATCCATAATCCATAACCCTTAATCCATGCCCATAACCCGCAGCTCTCCGCGCTGCCACTGACTTACCCCCCTATGGGCATCGACCTAAAAGTTGCCATCCCAAAAATTAACTTTTTTCACCTGAAATGGTATTCTGGGGACGAAAATCATATTGGCGAAGTAAATACAGCAACCTTTGGTTGTCCACTCCATACTCTAAACCATCCACCATGTAAGCAAACCGAACGGTTTACCTTACATAATGCTACAAAATTTTTGTAAAGGATTTCCTTGCGTTTCGTCTCGTGAGGGAATCTTTTTTAATCACGTGGTTGCAATAACCGTCTTAAGGGAATGTTATTCCTTGACTGTCAGTGGCACGACTGTATCATATGTAAACCTATTCTCTTACGAACTGCGCTGCTGTCCAGTCCTTCTCAACGCGGTGGCTGAGGTAACGCAGACCGAGGCGCTCGGCCTCAGCTTGTATCATGGGCAGGTCGCTTTCGTAGAAACCGCTGAAGTAGATTTCCGCTCCTTCGTTCATACGGGCTACATAGTATTGCATGTCTGCCAGGAGGATGTTGCGGTTGATGTTGGCGATGATGACATCGAAGGGACCTTCGGTGGCAAGTGATGAGGCGTCTCCTTGGAATACCTTGATGTTGTTGATGTGGTTGAGGGCGAGATTGTCGATGGAGTTGTTGACGCACCACTCGTCGATATCGATGGCGGTGAGTGATGAGGCTCCGCGCATAGAGGCTAGGATGGCTAGGATGGAGGTGCCGCAACCCATGTCGAGTACGGTCTTGCCCTGCAAGTCGATGTCGAGCAGGTAGCTTATGATGAGGCGTGTGGTCTGATGATGTCCCGTACCGAAAGCCATCTGCGGATTGATGATGATGTCGTAGGTTGCTTTCGGGTAGTCCTTGTGAAAAGTGCTGTGGATAACGCAGCGATTGTCTACGACAATGGGCTCAAAGAAGTTCTTCTCCCACTCCTCATTCCAGTTCTTGTCTTCCATCTCCTGAGCAGTGAAGGTGATGGCGGTGTCGCTCATGGGGAAGTCGGTCAGTGCTTCATGCAGGGCCTCCTCATTGTAGAGTGGGGCGGGAACGTAGCCGATAGTGCCTTCGGGTGACTCAACAAAACTCTCAAAACCTTGTTCAGCAGCAAGGGCTGCGATAATATCATTGGCGGTTTCACTGACTGGCTTGACGGTAAAGGTAACTTCGATGTATTGCATATGGTTATGTTTTTGTTATCGTTTTTTCGTTGCAACTCTATTGCTCTCTCTGCAAAATTACGTTTTTTTAGGGATTTTCCCCACAAATGATAGGAAATTTCCCCATGGAGGTCGTTTTTTATCTGTTATCTTTGCATCGTGAATATAAAGGTTGTAAACATATAATATATATAGGTATGAAAAAAGGATTATTGACTGCATTGATGTTGGTGGGAATCGTGGGTTCGGCATCGGCACAGCACGATGACTTGTACTTCGTTCCCAAAAAGAAGAAAGCGAAGACGGAGGCTGTGGCCAAAGCGGCGGGTGAGACTGCTGCTGTCAAGGCCGAGTCGACGGGCGATAAGCTGTCTGCAAAAACTGTGACCAAAGGCTTGCAGATGGACGAGGACGCTTACAACCGTCGGGGCTCATACGTGACCGAGCAGGGCGATGCCGTGGCTGAGTTTGCCATGGCCGACGAGGGCTTTGTGCTCATCACCGAGGAGGGCGATACGGTGTGGATGAACACTGACACGCTGAAGCTCGCTCGGGTGCAGGAAGATGAGGGTTGGGTCAACGGTTTTGACGGAAGCGACTCGGACTACGAGTATGCCATGCGTATCATCCGTTTCCGTAATCCACGCTATGCTATTCCCGTGAGCAGTCCGCTCTACTGGGATGTGGTATATGGCGGTGCTTTATGGCCCAGTTGGGACTGGAATATCTATGACGATGGGCTATATGCCTATGTGTTCCCCACAGCGAGTAACTGGCACTACTGGGACTATCGGATGAGCTATCCCTTCGGATGGAGCCCTTGGGGAGGTCATTGGAACCATCATTGGGGATGGCACTATGGACACCATTGGGCACATCACTGGGGCGGATTCTATGGTAGTATATGGTATGATCCCTGGTACGACCCCTATTTCTATGGCTATCATCCCGGTTGGCATCATCATCACGGTCATCATGGCTTCTATCCGGGATTTGGACATGGCAAGCCCAGCTGGGGTGGGGGTAAGCCTGGCTCACGCCCCTATGAGAATACGCGTCACGCAACCGTAGCTTCTACTCGTCGTGGGACACAGGATAATAATACAGTTAGCCGTGGCACAACGTCGGCAACACGTCGTGGATCCAGTGTCACTCGTACCGATAATGGTTCTACTCGCAGTTCTTCAGTTCGCGTAGTGACGGGCCGTTCAGGCTCTTCTGCAAGTCGCTCATCGGGTGCCGTACGCTCATCATCGAGCCGTAGTGGTAATGATGAGGTGTTGCGCCGCGGAGGCAGTACATCGTCTTCCATCAGTCGTGGTGCTACTACAGGCAGTAGCTCGCGTAGCTCATATACTCGTCAGAGCTCTTCTCGTGGCGGTTCTAGCTCTTCGTATAACCGACCCAGCAGTACGCGTAGTACCTCATCTTCGATAAGTCGAAGCTCATCTTCGAGTCGTTCGAACAGCTATTCAAGCGGCTCGTCGAGTAGCTCGCGCAGCAGTTCGTATAGCAGCGGTAGTAGCTCACGTAGCAGTAGCTCATATAGCAGCGGTAGCTCTTATAGTAGCAGCTCGCGTAGCAGTGGTAGCTCTTATAGTGGCAGCAGCTCATATAGTGGCGGCTCGCGTAGCAGTGGTGGCTCATATGGTGGCGGTTCACGCAGTGGTGGAAGTAGTAGCGGTAGCCGCAGATAAACATAGTAAACTCATAGCACCGAGTTGGTTAACTTAAATTATAATTCAGTAATCATAAATGACTATGACACGTAACAGATTATTCCTTCTTGCCGCAGCGATGCTCACAGCATCATCTGCTATGCAGGCACAGACATCATACGAAGCAGTTGCATTGCTTGATACAGATCTTGGTGGTACTGCCCGTTTTGTGGGTATGGGTGGAGCTATGAGCGCTCTCGGTGCCGATATCAGTACTATAGGAACCAATCCTGCTGGTATAGGACTCTATCGTAGTTGGGACTTTTCCGCATCGTTTGGAGGAAATTGGGTGACTCAGCGTACGCAATCCAACAGTACACGTAATCGTTCGTTCGATTCGTTTGGTTCGATGGATAATGCGGGTATTGTAATAGCTGGGAAGAAGAGTAATGAGAATATGCTGCGCTTCGTAAACTTCGGATTCAACTACCGTAATGTAAAACGTTTCGGCGGCAAGATGGGTATGGCATCTGAACTGAATGGACTCTCGCAGACGGGGCAGATGGCTTGGCAAGCATATGAGAACTTGGATGTTCGTCCTGAAGATTTCGATGCCGATAACGCTTTTAGTTTTTATAATCATAACTATTATAAGGATTCTTGGGTCGGTTGGCTTACTCTGCTTGGTGCTGATGGGCGACTGATTGATGCTACGGCCTTAGATGGTGGCTCATTCTATCCGTCCGAAGCCAATAA
This sequence comes from Bacteroidaceae bacterium, assembly GCA_045544835.1. Taxonomy (GTDB): domain Bacteria; phylum Bacteroidota; class Bacteroidia; order Bacteroidales; family Bacteroidaceae; genus UBA1189. The sequence continues at coordinate 14,255 of JAZPZS010000196.1, forward strand.
TTACAGTGAGGTGCTTAGTGGGGGCATTGATGCCTACGACTTTAATCTTTCATTCAACTTAGCCGATGCTGTATACTTGGGTGTTACATTTACTACATACGATGTAGACCGCAGACTAGAGTCTTCCTATACAGAGTACTTTGATGGAGGTGATTATACACTGCGGAACTTTTATCGTACTACAGGTTCAGGCTACGACTTCAAGTTGGGTGCTATCTTGCGTCCCTTTGAAGAATCTTCGTTCCGTGTAGGCGTTGCGGCTACCACACCTACTGTATATAGATTGCGCGATTACAACTCGGCTATCATCAGTTCATTCGTTACATTCGAGGATGGGTCTACTTTCGAAGGTTCTATGGATACCTTTAGTGAAGATGCGTATGGAGGTGACTGCTTCACCCAGTACACCATGATAGATCCAGCCAAGGTCAACGTTAGTATGGGAGGAACGTTAGGCACATCACTGGCACTTGGTGCAGAGTATGAGTACTCAAATTATGGCGCAACTAAACTCTATTATGATGATGGTAATGAGAATACAGCAATGAATGGTCACACTTCAGGAAACTTTGCAGGCCAGCATACTTTGCGCCTTGGTGTTGAAAAGATGTTTCCAGGTTCATTCTATACTCGTATCGGATATAACTATCAGTCAGGAGGTTATAAAGCTGATGCATGGAAAATGATTCCTGTCAATTCTGTTCAGACCAATACTGCTTACAAGAATATCAGGACAACCCAGAACTATACTTGTGGTATTGGCTTCCGTGGTGATACCTTCTATGCCGATGCTGCACTACTCTATAGTAATCAACAAGCTGATTTCTATCCGTTCGATGACCCTGAATTAGAGGCTACTTCGCTTAACCGTAACCTGCTGAAAGGTGTAGTGACCGTTGGATTAAGATTCTAACCATTCGCAATAGAAATAGACAAGGGGAAAGGTGAGCCTTTCCCCTTGCTTTTATAATAACACGTATTCTTTCTTTAATTCTTTTCGTTTTCCCCTTTGAGTGTAGGTAAGCTGATGTGGTACTTGACAGCTAGGATACGGGTGAGGAATACACTGATGCCACAGACGATCTGTGTTAGGATATTGTCGGTACCTATCCATCCGCATACGGCATAGGCAACTCCACCCATCACGCAGGCCATGGCGTAGATGTCCTTACGGAAAATTAGCGGTATCTCATTGATGAATACGTCGCGCAGCACACCGCCTGCGGCACCGGTCATCGTACCCATGATGGTAGCTACCCAGAGTGGGAACCCCGCATCGAGTGTCTTCTGTATGCCTACTACGGCAAATAGAGCAAGGCCG
>JAZPZS010000197.1:0-57371 GCA_045544835.1 Bacteroidaceae bacterium
TGAGGAGCTGGGCTGTGTGGAGGGTATGTTCGGGGAGAAGCGTTTTGCCATCGCGGAGTCCGACCTGAAGTGGGGCCTCGCGTACATCTTCTATTGCATGATGCAGACCTCGGCCATCTATGACCGTCTGCGCCCTGAGGAACGTGAAGAGCCCAAGCGTGTCTACATCAGCGCCCTAGCCTTCCTACATATGCTACCCCGGCAGTTCACCACCGCCATGGCCAACAAACTGGGTGAGGAGATGAGCATCAAGGCACGTGCTGTGGGCAAGCACCTGCGCACCCTCTGCATCAAGGGATATATAGAGCGTGTGAGGCAGGGAGTATACTGCAAGGCTACGCGAAAAAGCAAAAATAATAAGCACGCTGCATAGCGTGCTTAATTTATGCCTTACGACACTGAATGTCACGGAGGTTATCCCTCCAAATCGTGCCGAAATCGTACCGAAAATCGCGCTTACTCGCCGTTCCACAGGTCGCCCCATGCGCCGCGACGATCGTTACCGAGCATCTCGTTACCGCTTTCGTTTACTACAGCGATGCTTGCTGCCATCATCTCTACTGTTTCGATGTTCATTACCTCCATTGCGGGGGTGATATATGTTTTCTTGTTCATTGTCTTTATCTATTTTATAGTTTACGAATCGGACTTCTTACTTAATAATCTTTTTGCCATTAACGATGTAGATACCCTTCTCCATCTGCTGTACGCAGCGGCCCTGGAGGTCGTAGATTACGGTTGAGGGTTGAGGGTTGAGGGTTGAAGGCTCAATTGATGTGGTCTCCTCGTCACCTGCCTTGCGGATGCGGATGGCCTGAGTTGATTCTGTGCTACCATCAAGTGTGATTATATTGAGGTAAGCCTTGAAGCCGGTGAGGTTAGCGCCAGTGTATTTCTTGAAGGCAATGCCTTCTTTTACTCCGTCACCATCAAAGTCGTGACTCTGAAGGGTGTATACGGTACCTTCCACAGAAGAGGTTGCTACGGTCTCAGTAGAACCTGTAAGAGCATTGTTTTCAATCTCAGCCACATCAGTTGTTACAGTGAAGTTAAATGTTGTAGCCGCTGCAAGTGTCTCTGTAGCTTCGAGCACTACAGCAGTGTTGGCAGGGATAGTGGTGCTAACTTCATTCAGCGTGAGCCACTCACCATTGAGTGTACCCGTGTAGGCCTTTACGCCAGTAGGAATAGTGAGTGCTACGGGAGCGTGCAAGGTAGCATAGCCTGCTGCACCAACAGCTACGGGCAGTTCGGTAACCTCTTCGAGGGTGAAGTCGTGTCTATCGCCGCAGTTCGATGAACAGCGGTCGGCACGGTTACCTTCGTTGTCATGCAGGTGCTGCCCATTGCCTGTACTGCCTACCGTGCATCGCAGAGCATACTTGCCTTGGCCACCTCTTGGAGACTCGGCAAACGTCCAAGCTCCTTTATCAGAGTCACCTACTGTACCAATCTCACGAGTCTGCTTCACATAGGTTCCTGTTGCATAGTTGAGCAGATGGTTCTCCTCGTCAAGGTAGAAGATGGTACCGTTGTAGTTGCAAGCATCGGAAGACTTCATAGACATTTGACCAGTTGTGGCATTTGCATTATTATAAATACTTGTAGCATCAATGTAGTTGCCCGAGATGCCACGGATGCGGAAGAACTGTCCTTTGGTTGGCATATTGAGTGTTCCACCAGTGGTCTTGCTCGTGTAACCCTGATATTCAGTCAGTGTGTTCAACTTAACGGAACCTGCGTTTTCCATTGCAGACTTGGCAGTATTGACTGCTGTCAAATTCTCCTCTGATATTCCAGTATATTGACCGAGACCATCGCCAAACAAGTTCAACACCTCGTTCACCCGATCAATCAGTACCTCGAAGTCGGGAGCTTCTACAAACTTTGCCCATGCACCCTGGTGGCCAGTATTAGTACTATAGGTTACATATCCATTGCTCACTGACCATGCCATGAGATATCCACTATTGTTCGAGAGACCATACTCGCCTCTATAGCTGTTACTACGGCCATCTGCGATGCCGAATGCAGTGGCTTCGCTAAGGACACTGGTATACTTTACAATTTCTCCTCCATTATTAGCAGTTGCCGTGGCTGTAGTCTTTATGTATTGACCATTCAACTTATTCTTCAGTTTGAACGTGAAGCCATTGTCCACATTATAGATAGCCCAACTGATTTTGTCGGCATTATCACTTGTATTGTATTTGCTGTTGCCGTATACATACGCTTCTGTGCTTATCTTGACAACATCGCTATTCGTATCTGCTGACATGTAAACAGGATAACCGCTTCCATTCGATGGGAAGTAGATATTATGCCAAATAGTAACATCCTCATTGCTTACCTTGAAGGGGAGTGTTACGGTGTTGGTGTAGGTGTACTCCTGACCTTCGAAGCTCAGATTGGCGTTGTCGCCCAATGTGATGAAGGGATACTTCGCGGTCACTGCCGCAGCGATGCCGTTGAGGGCACAGGTGAGCTGGTCGCGGTATTCATTGCCCTCGGCATCGGCAAGCACCACATTGACAGCCACATCGGCGCTGAGGTCGGTATTCGTGCTGAAGTAGTTGCCCTTGGTGATGTTCTCGATGGTGAGGGGGAGGTATACCATACAGTAGCCCTTAGCCTGATCATCACCATAGCAGGGAGCCTCCTCGAAGAAGAAGGCAATCTTGTCATCGTGTTGCAAGCTCATAGTACTATAAGCACTCTGCTGGGTGCTCACCTGCAAGCCTTCAATCCAGTTTCCTGCAATCTGCGATGAGGTGTAGCCGGTATTATCCACCTCCTTGTACCAAATGGTCACATCGCGACGATCGTAGAGGCCACTACCACCCTTGGGCTGCGACTGTAAGAGAAGCTTCACGGCTGTTCCGTCCGCCTTCTTGGCATCAACGAGGAAAATCTCACCATTACAAGTGTTGCTGCCACCATTGGGGCAACCATTGGCATTACCATTCCAAGAACCTGCATTTGTAGCCTTGTCAGAGTAGGTGAACACGTTGAACTGACGGCCGCCTCCGCGACGTATGCTGAGGAGAATCTGTCCGCTGGGAAGTATCTCCACCTTAGGCTCGTCGTTGTTAGCAAGGTGCGTCTGGCTACCACCGAGGATACTCCAAGTAAGACCAAAGTCATCAGTATAGACAACGTATATACCATTGTTTGTACCATTCTTCTTCACCAGCACGGCACCATAGATACGTGCATTGCCTGTATCGTTATAGTTCTCATCTACTGCCAACTTACCGCTACCGAAGAAGAGTGAATATGCGCTATTGATCGTAGCATCGGCATTGATAAAGAATGTTTCAGAGATATCTTGGGGCGCTGTCCATGTTGCACCATTATCCTCACTGAAGATGCGCACGGTGCGGTTGTGTGCCGTTGCACTACCATTACCAAACATCACATCGCCCGCAGCACCCATCACAAGCACTTTCTGCCCTACCACGGCAATGGCTGCATCACCATAGGCGCAGTCGTCAGTGTTGCGTACGCAAGAGCCCTTGGCGATGGTCTTCGTCTCGCTCCAGGTCTTACCATTGTCATCGCTATAACGCATCACCAAGTCAATACCAGGGTTAGCTGTGCCAAAGTTGTAGCGGCCTATATCGTCGAGGCTATAGCGGTAGTCGCTCACAGCGATGATACGTCCCGTGCTTGTGGTTGCAATGGCAGGGATGCGGTATGAGAACTCGTCATCGTCGTAGAAGAGGGTTGCCTCATCGGTGGTGGTGAACTTGGCAATGAGGGGGTTCTCTTCGGTGATGCTGCTCTTCAGTGCCTCTGTGAGGGTGAAGCTCTTGCCCAAGCTCTGCCCGCCCACATAGTAGCCTTGGAACTCGAAGCCACGATATGCCCGGGTGAAGTCGATGGTCGTCTCCTTGGTGCCATCATAGTCGATATATGCCACGCCAATTCCTCTCTTCAGGTTTGTGGTGATTGCGCCAGCGCTGCTTGTAGCTCTTGCACTACCGAAGTGAGTGTTGGGGTTCTTCTCCTCCAAGCCCTCTACGCTAGTGGTGATAGCGAGTTTCTTGTCGTAGGCCTCTACCAGCTCTGCAATGGTCGCGAGGGCGGCTTCGGTCAATGCACCTACCAAGGTCACCTTATGGTTGCTACCCGCATCATTAAGGGTATTCCATCCCCCGGTCCAGGTGATGAGGCCTTCACCATGATTAGCACTATGGTTTACTACGCCCTTGTTGTCTGTGGAGAACATGATGGGATAGTCGGCCGAGCTGCTCTGCTTGAAGGTCAGCTCTTTTCCTGAAGGACTGTCGGCAAAGGGTACCGAGGTGTTGTTGCTGCTCTGTACGCCCATAAATTTCTGCTTGCCGAGGTTGTAGAGGTAGTAGTTGCCGTTGTTGGACTTGTATACCGTCCACTGGAAGTATGCATTGCCGGCCGATGCTGCGGGATCCACAGTCGTCCTTGCCGTAGAAATCACATTATCGCTGCTTGCAGTAGCCCCCATCCAACCACGTGAGGTGACGAAGGTGTAGATTTTGCCATTCTCAAACTCCTCGGGAGTTATCACAACCTCCTCAGGATAGCACATCGCCATTATTTCGGCATCAGTAAACACGCTGTTGTAAATCTCTACTTTACTTAGAGTGCCGCTGAACGTGCCCCACTTTGTAACAGTATTGTAAACTACTCCTCCAAGATAGAATTTCGCATTCTCACCAGTAAATGTATTTAATGCTTTTGTGGAACTTTGCGACTTTACATTAGTGCCATCAACATAATACTTGATAGTAGTGCCATCGTATGTGAATATAATCTTCTTCGCGGCAGTAGTAAGAGAACCATTAGTACTTGAATACCAACCACCATCTCTTGGACCTACGATATAACGCAGAGAATTGCCACCAAGCCCCAGGCCCCATATAGAGTTGTTGTCTGTACTGCTTGACGTGTAATCTGCAACTGCAGCAAACAATAGCTGGGCATCACTTGAGCTTGTGAGTTCTACATCTGCCACAAATGTCATTCCAGACAATCCACGAATTGTGTTAACATCATCAGCCGAGAGTTCTGTAGGTGCAGTGACCTCCGTATAGGTCAGCACTGGAGTTTCTTGCGCCCAAGCTCCCATCGTCAGAAGCATAGAGGCAAGGATAAGAGTAAATCTCTTTTTCATTGTTTGTTTTTGATTTTTGTAAATATTAGGTTTAATAATCTCTTCGAGGATAGTGGTATTAGCATCGCTCTGACGGCAGTTATCTACTTGTTATTTAATCTATTGTATTCTTCATTTTGGCAATATCTCTTGCCAAGAGATGTTTTTCGGGGTGCAAAGGTACTAATTTTTTGTGAGTTAGCCATCATCCCACGCTGATTATTTTACGAAAAATCACATAAAAGCGGCCTGCTCATGTTGTGAATGGACACTACCTATCAGTGCTTTACGCCAAGGAGGAGTCTCTTGGCAAGAGTCACAGCGCTTACCACCTAACTTGCCTTTAACTGACGCCGCGGGTGTTACAGCGTCACGTTACTATCAACATGCGCTCTGTCACGTTAATTATTATAAATTAATGATTTTAAAAAGGTAGAGAGAGATGTTTTTCTCTGATTTTTCATTACCTTTGCAGCGGCAAAGGATGGCGTCGGTCTAATAGCCATTAAGCCATTCTTGACTGCCGTATGAAGAGAGACATTTTTTGAACCTTGTAACAGAAAAGAACTAAAACCATGAGAAAAACACGTCTGGCAACCCTGCTTGCCACCCTATTCTTAGGTAGTACACTAACCTTGACAGCACAACAGACGGTCGACGTAGACCGAACAAAGTATCCTGACTATTCAGAAAAAATCAATCCCGACTGGTCACTCATGCCTCCTATCCGTGAAGCAGGAGCACCGGCCCGCAATCGTGCCGTCAGCGGCCGTCCCGACCATGTGAACAATGCAGAGACACGCTACTTTCCACCCGTGTTCAATCAGGACGGTGGATCGTGCGGCTCGGCATCGAGAATCTGCTACATGTTCAGCTACGAGCTGGCCGCCTACCGCGACCTCGACGGCTCGAAGCCCGAGAACTACTATCCCTCGCACTTCGTGTGGCTGCACACCAACTCGAACCATTCCATCATAGGCCAGGGCAAGGATGCCTTCGTCATGCATGTGGGTGTACCCTCGGCAGCCACCTATGGCGGACAGACCTACTCATCGCTCTTCGGCTATCAGGAGGAGACAAACAACGACTTCGGATGGATGCAGGGATACGACAAGTGGTTCGAAGCCATGCACAACCGTATGCTGCAACCCTCGAACTTCCCCGTCAGCGTGAAGACCGAGGAGGGGCGCGAAGCCGTGAAGAACTGGCTGTGGAACCATAACGGCGACAACTCGTTCCATGCCGGAGGTATCTGCGGCATCGGCGTTGCCTCGGGTGGCGTATGGCGCGACATCCCCAAGACCGAGACCAACGACAAGATAGGCGTCACCGGCATGGGATACGTGTATGAGTGGGGCGTATCGGTGGACCACGCGCTCACCATCGTGGGATATGACGACCGCATCGAGTTTGACCTCGACAAGGACGGCATCATCGGCGAGACCAACCCCGATGATGTCAGAAACAAAGAAGGCGAAAGAATCTATACGGCCGATGTAGGCGAGGTGGGCGCATGGATTATCGTCAACTCGTGGGGCGGATGGGAGAACGACGGCTTCATCTACTGCCCCTATGCCCACGGAGGACCCATGTTCCAGAACGACGGTACGCCCGGCAACCGCACCATGCTCGACAACTACTGGACTCCCGAGATATATAAGGTACGCAAGGACTACCGTCCGCTGCGCACCATCAAACTGAAGATGGATTACAGCCGCCGCAGCGAGATTGCGCTCAGTGCAGGAATTAGTGCTGACCTCAAAGCCACGGAGCCCGAGAAGACCGTGTCATTCGTACACTTCACTTATGCCGGTGATGGAAGCAACGGTAATACCAACCCTGCACCTGAGACACCTATGTTAGGACGTTGGGCCGATGGTAAGCTGCATACCGAGCCTATGGAGTTTGGCTACGACCTTACCGACCTTACAGAAGGTTACAACATGAACGCCCCGCTCAAGTATTTCTTCATCATCGACACTAGGGATTGGGCGTTGGGTAAGGGTACCATTTACAATGCATCCATCATGGATTATCAGTATGACCTACAAGGTCTCGAAACCTCTTTTGGCGTAGGCGAAGGCATAGAAATCAAAAATGCCGGAGAGAAGACCATCATCTCGGTAGTCGTATATGGAAGCGGCTATCATGCACCGCAGAATGTAGCTTTCGACAATGGAACACTGAAATGGGAGGCACCGCAACAGTCGGCTTTAACTGTGGCATCATACAGCATCTATTACAATGGTATGCTCGTAGGCAACGTGCCCGCCAATGTCCACACCTTCACTCCGAAGACGGGTGCACTGGGCGAATATGCAGTGAGCGCACTCTATACTGATGACAATGAATCCTCGAAGATAGCCGTCAGCACACCTGTTGCCGCATCGTCAACCAACGTTGGCATCAAGTTCAGCCAAGCCGGATTCACCATTCCTGATGTGTTCGCAACTAAATATAACCAAGCGACTATCGAATACTGGATAAAGCCCACATCGCTGCGCGACTGGAACCAGAGTGGTGGTCCAGGATGGGGTACCTTCATGTTCCATGCCAACAGCGGAGGCGCGTTTACTGCCGGATGGGACACTAGAGACCGCCTAAACACCAGCGCACCACTCAGAACAGGCCAATGGAGCCATGTGGCCATCGTTGTCAACAACTATACGATGACCGTATACCTCAATGGAGAAAAACGCGGCAGTGTCACCTCACCGACCTACCGCGGCCTGGGAGGCTTTGGCAATCTTGTATTCTCCTCGAATGGTGCACAAAACGCACAAGATGCACTATACGATGAAATACGAATCTGGAATACAGCACGTACAGCGGAAGAAATCAAAGCATGCAAGGATGCAGAATTTGTAGGCAACATCATGCCGCGAGGACTTATCGCATACCTCAAAGGAAACCTCATCACCGACACTGAAGGCAAACCTGTAATGTATGACTATGTGGGTGGCCACCATGCCACTCTGCAAGGGACCTACACCGAGGTAGCCGAGAATATGCCAACATTGGGTACACCAAGCGAGACACCAACCGTGAGCATCAATACTCCTGAGAGTGCTGTGTATGCAGGTGTTCCCGTGACACTGACTGCCACATTCAATAATACCGTCAGCCGTCTGGAATGGACGTCAGAAGCTGCGGGCATCAGCCAATTGGCAGTACCCACTCCTACCATGACCTTTGCCAAGGCAGGCACACACACTGTAACGGTAACTGCTACCAGTGCTGACGGACGTACTGCTACGGCCACATGCGACATCACCGTAGAGGCTACTCCCGAGATAGATGCTTCGTTTACAATGACAACCCATAAGGTGCCTGCCGGAGAGCGCGTAACCTTCCACGTAGCCCACCCTATGGCGGGATATATCTACGAATGGAGTATGCCTGGTGCCGACATCGAGAATGCCTCTACTGTGGCTACTGCCACTTCGTACTTGGCGCAGGGGACCTACATCATAACTCTTACCGTAACGGCACCCGACGGAAGCCAGAAGAGTCATTCAGAACAAATCGAGGTCGAAGAAGTAGCTCCTGAGGCTGCTTTTCACATCACACCGGCAGTGGTGGTTAAGGGCGAGGAGGTGAACCTCATCGACAAGTCTCTCTATAATCCCACTCTGTGGAAATGGCTTGTGAGCAATGGCAACACAAACTATATCGCCTATGACCAGAACAAGGCCATGAGCATAGACAAGCCCGGTACTTATGCCGTGACACTCACTACTACCAACAAATCGGGAACAGACAGCTCGACACGTGAGCGTGCCATCATCGTCACCAATGCTGATAGTAAGAACGGACTTCTCTTCAGCAACGAAGCATCGGCCGTGACCGCCGCAAAGCACCCGCTCGCAACAGGGCAGACGGCCTTCACTATCGAATGGTGGATGAACAGCGGATGGGCCGAAGACCATATCAACGGCATAGGAGAGAGCGAAGCGAGCATGATCATCAAGACCATGGCAGATGGACGAATGCACCTCTACGTAGGTGGAAAGAGTGCGACCACATCAGAGAACTTCATCATCCCCGGCGAATGGCATCATTATGCTGTGACCTTCGCCAGCGGCAAGGCCAAGTTCTACTGCGATGGTGTACTGAAGACCACGCGCCCCATCAGCTCCACTACTGCTCTACCAGCCATTAAGACATTCCGTATCGGTGGTACGAGTGCTCCTTTCCGCGGTAGCATCGACGAACTGCGCGTATGGGGTACCACACTTACTGAGGAACAGCTACAGACCTATGCCAATGCTCCCATTGCCGATGTAGCCAAGGCCGAAGCCGATGACAAGCTTCTCCTTTACTATAACTTCAACCAAAGCGGAGGTGATGTGCAGGATGCCACCTCGAATACCAATCACGGTGTGCGCACAGGATTTGGTCCTGATGGTGATGCTTGGGGACTCTCACGGGGTGTCTTTAGCCTCAACCTGGAAGCGAATGCCAGTACTGACATTACAGGAGAATATCTGACCAATTTTGTCAAACCCTTTGCTAAGGATACGAAGTGTATTAATCCTAACCTCTCGTCACGTACCTTCGCTCTTAAAGATTGGACCATCGAGAATGCCATCACAGTAGGTAATATTATCACAGGTGCCCACGTCGATATGGCTAAGTCTTCGTGCCTTACAATCACCACCAAATGGGATGGTTTCTCAAGCATACTCAACGATCACAAGGTATTCCAAACCGTCACTCTGCCTTCCGGTTATTACACATTCGAAGTTGCGTATGACGAGACCTACGAGGGGCAATGTGGCAAGAGCTATGTGGTGGCAGCCATAGGGAATACCCTACCCGTGACAGCCGATCTGAACCAAGCATTGGCCTATACAGCCATGAGCCCCAAGGGATCAGCCAACAGCAATCGAGTAAGCTTCATCCTTGCGGAAGAGACTACGGTAAGCATAGGCCTTCTTGTCAATATGAGTGGCGAGAGCTGCATGACTCTGCAGCGATTCTCGCTCCAGCGCAACGACGTGGTGGTGTATGCCAAGTCATCAGACATTGTCGCCTCCGTAGCTCAGTTGAGCAATGACAAATCGTACTATGTGACGCAGCCCTATCATGTCGGTGGATGCACCTCATGGGCTGTAGCCGAGGGTGGGAAGTCACTGAAGTCCAATGCCGACCTCAACACCGCATCAAACAAGGATGATACACGTCAACAGTTTGCTTTCCTCAGCAACGACGATGGCGCTACACGCTACCTCTACCATATTGCAGAAAAGATGTTTGTAGGTAAGGATGGTGTCCTTACCGATACTCCTGCCGATGTCATCCATTTCAAGAATGGAGCCTACGACACCACTTTCGTGGCCTACTTTGACGAAACACACTACATCAACATAGGCGGAAGTCAAGAGATGACCATCAATGGATATGCTACTCCCGATGAAGGAAACTCCAATGCCATCTATCCTGCAGGCAAGTTCAACCCTCGTGAGGCACTCGCCAAGCTCCCTGCTGTAGAGGTTACGTCAATCACTCTCAGCCAGAGTGAGGTGACCTTGGAAGAGGGCAGCTCGCTCACGCTGAAAGCCACCATCAATCCTGCCCATGCCACCGACCAGACCATGACATGGAGTACCTCGGATGCAGATGTAGCCATCGCCGTCAAAGGTGTTGTGGTAGCTCTGGCACCGGGTACAGCCACTATCACCGCTAAGGCAGGTGACAAGAAGGCTACTTGCCTAGTCACAGTGAAGAAGAAAGCCGTGGCTGTCACAAATGTATTCCTTAGCCAAAGCAAGGCACAAATCGTTGAGGGAGAAACACTGACACTGACCGCCACCGTGACTCCAGACAACGCTGATGACAAAACCGTAACCTGGGAAACATCAGCCCCCACCATCGCAACCGTAGATAATGGCGTAGTGACGGCTGTAGCCCCAGGTACAGCCACTATCACAGCCAAAGCAGGCAACAAAGAGGCAATCTGCACAATCACCGTGGTAGCTAAATATGTTCCACTCACAGCGATTATGCTCAACCCCACCGAGATGAGCATAGAGGTAGGCGAATCGAAAACAATCACAGCAACAATGGTACCCGAAAACGCTACAGATAACATTCCTACATGGCTAAGTTCGAATAAGGAAATAGCCTCCGTACGAAGAGGTATCGTAAAGGGCATTGCACCTGGCGAAGTAACCATAACTGCACAGATTGGCGACATCAAAGCCACTTGTGTGGTGAAAATCGTTCTGCCCGACGGCATAGAGCAAGCAACCGAAAGCGAGCTGCTGAAGATTTACGACATCACCGGACGTCCCGTCAGACTGGATGCCACCTCGACCGACGGACTGGAGCAAGGAATCTACATCATCAATGGACGCAAGACCGTGGTCAAGTAGGACTATAACGTAAGAGATTACGACATACGAGAAGAAGCCCCCCGAATGGAGGGCTTCTTTTTAGTATATTTAGTATAGAAATGATTACTTCACCAACCACAGATTACTCAGAAACAGATTTATAATCAGCGAACAGACATTTGGCTGCACTCCTGCACTCTTGACTCCTAAATATAGAAGACTACTAAACTCATAATTCCTAATTATAGAACACTCCTAAATAAACCACAGATTTCTCAGATTAAACAGATTTATAAAACACTAAACACCTCTGTGTCATCCCGAACAGCGCGAGGGATCTCAAACAAATCTGAGCGACAAAGCTTGTTGCGAGATTTCTCACATTCATTCGAAATGACACTAAACCGATGAACGAAGCAAGAGTAGAGGATGCTTGCATACTATGCCTTGCAAGGAGGAGGAAAAGTCTGCGCAGCAGGATTAACCCCTACTCCTAATTAAAGAAAGTTCCTAATTAGGGAATACTCAACGAACCACCACCTTACGATTACCGATGATATAGACACCCTTGTCCAGACCATCGAGCGAGGTGGCTCCTCGGCGTACGAGACGTCCATGAGTGTCGTAAATGTCGGCAACAACCGTTCCGACGACAGAGGTAAGCCCCGAAGACTCCACCACGGTGAGCGTGCCGGGACGCAGGGTATAATAATAGTTGTTGTCGCTGCCACCAGAGAGGCGTATCGGGTAGGTGCCTACAGGCGATTCTGCAGTGGCCTCACACGAAATCTCAGGTAACACGTCGAGGTCCTTCTTGCTGTCGCTCCCCACAAAGCCTTCATAGGAGAGCGTATAGTCAGGAAGCTCAGTGAGCCGCTCGTAAGTGAGGTCATCGGCTGTGATGACGAGCGAAGCTTTAGCCACGATGAGTGTACGCATCACGGGAGTCGCGGCATTGACCATGTCATTACCCATCTGCACAGCGGTAATATCGGCCATTCCTGCACCGACAACAGTCACCGTATGAGCATCGACCTTGGCCACAGAGGAATTGCTACTGGCATAGGTGATGGTAAGACCTGCATCGGTAGTGGCGGGAAGCGTGAAGGGAGCATCGCCATAGGTCTTTGCCGGAAGGGCATCGAACGGAATGGTCTGCGACTGCTTGCCAGCTGTGAACGCAAAGATTGCCTGAGCATCGCCCAACACACCTTGAGAAGCATTCTCCATCACCACATGAACGTCGCTCACCTCTACCGTATACTCGCCAGACGGGATGGCCGACGAGGAAGGCACAAGCGGAAAGCTGAAAAGAGCACCCTCGGAACCTGGTACTGCAGTATTGCTCATGGAATAGCCTATGACACGGAGCACATTGTCATCGTTGAGCATAGCATCGATCACATGGGTGGCCTCGGTACGCGAAGAGAGCGCCAAGGCGTCGACACCGCCTGGAAGGACAAAGCCATCGGGAAGGGTGATATCCATCATATAGGCGATATAGGGCGTTGCATTATCAAGCAGTACGGATATGGTGTAGACATCTTCGCCTTGCTCTACGGAAAGCGCTACGGCATCAGTTGAAGAGGCCTCAGCGACAGTGCGGAGGGAAGTTGCAGCGTGGGTATCGCCTGACGGGCTGAGCAGGACGAAGTCGTCTATATCCCAATCATACGCGTCAGTAGCCTCCTCGTCAGCCTCATCCCATGGCCCAGAACCACGCTGACGGCTACGTGCCTGTGCCGACTGCGTATCACCCAACAGTTGGCAGAGCCAGGTTAGGTCAGCCAGCGAGACGATGCCGTCAACATCAATATCAGCATCGGAAAAGCTGGAGCCCCGCTTCTCGGAACCATACAGATAGGAGAGCATGAACTCTATATCGCCAGCACCGATGACTCCGTCGTTGTTCACATCGCCATAAGCATATGGCTCCAAGGCATCCGGGGCATAGGGAGTAAGGGAGTTCATGAGATAGCGGGCACGATTGGCCAGCCATGACTTCATATTGGCCACATGGGTATCGTAACCGGAGCCATCACCCCACATGCTACTGTTGTGAACAAACGAGCTCTGAGCATAAGCATAATAGTCATCCACATAGTCGACGAGTTCCTGCAGATGCTTGTCCATAAACTCCTCCCATAAGCGATAGTAGCGGTAGCTTACCCACTCGCTGGAACGCAAAATGTCGGAATAAAAATAAGCGCCCACATCTTTTACATAGCTAAAGAGGTCTCTCGCCTCTCCGCTGACGCAATAGCGGTGACCCTCTTCGTAACCATAAGCCCAGTCGAAGTCCCACGCAGGTCCCAAGACATAGCGGCGTGACATATGTCCCATATCTTCACGATATAGGTAGGCACTCTTAGGATGGCCCAACTCGGTGTTTAGCGCCAGGTCATTGACTAGCATATAGCGTACCAACATATCCATATCGACGAAACGTTCATAATGTGTACCGTTGTGTACGGCGGTTTCGAAGCGGTTGAACTCCTGGCATACCCCATCATAGTCGAGCAACGTCTCGTCCTCGCCAAACTCGGGAGCCTTGATATTGACTGGAAGCCTGTAGCTCGATGACTTGAATTGGCCGACCTCGCTATACTCGTCAAGCTCGAAGAGGACAGCGCGGGACTCATCGTCAAAGTCAACGCTATTATTGGCCATGCCCACCTTCTGGGTGAAGAAATAACAGCCACGATACTGACCGTTCATATACAGTTCGACAGGAATCACATCGTTGGCCGTCTCCATCCCCACCATACGGGCTATCTTCTGCGCCACGGGATTGGTCAAGAGCGATCCAGGCTGTGCCTGAGGTATGAGGTTCCAGTTTTTACCCTTCTTCATGCCGAAAGGCTTGACCGACTCGAAGAATTTGAGACGATAGGGTTTCTTGGAGGAATAGGTCCAACTACTGTTTCCGCGTCCCTTTATCTGCACAGAGTCCTGAAAATCATAGTCATTCCACACGCCATTGCCCGTAAACGAAATGACAGCGTTGAGGTAGTAATCCTTGCTCGTCACCATCAGACCACCCTCGATATCGATATCGATGCGCGGCACCGAAGCGGCCTTGTCAGTGAGCCAATCGATGCGAACAGGCACCTCGCGCCCCATGGGCACCATGCGGTAGGCGTAGCGAGCAGGCTCAAGCAGCTCGGGCTCGCTCTCCCCACCAGTCACTTCATAGAGTCGGAATTCGCTAAGAGCCAAATAATTGCTTGAATATCCACAGGCCGTCTGCTCGAAACGCCAATAGGAATAGGCCCTGTCAAGTGTTATCGCAGGAGAAGTAAATTCTGCGCCTGCACCCGATGTGGGGATGCCGGACGATGCATCGAAATAGGCAACTTCAGTCCAACCAACACCATCAGCCGAAGCATACACCTTCATGGCATGAGGGTTACGGGCACCATTATCAGAACGCGACATATAGTAGAAGACCAATGAACGGATAGACCGGGGCAAATGCACCGATATGTATGGACAAGAATCGGCAGGCAACTTCTCATACTGAGGATCATTGCTCCATGTCGAGTGGAAGAAGGTGGAGGGATTATCGTCAATTGCCTTGTCCAACCCCTCATCACGCCCCGATGGCGCGTTCGTCGAAAGCATATCGACCGTAAGGGGTACCTCGACCGTTGAAACCTGAGGCTCGCTCCACACCTCATCGCTAATCTTCTCCATGGAGAGACGCTCGTGTCCTGGCAGCGAAAGTGTGTAGACCACCTCATCGGCAAAGCGAAGACGCGAGAGTCCGCTTGTCTGCTCTACTCCACCGACATAGGCCATCGCTTGAGGATGGTCGAGACTGAATGTCGGAGTCAAGTACTTGCCGATGCCACTCACCGAGGCTGTGACCTCAGTGGCGCTGACCATTGCCTCCACATCCCGGAACAACTGGTCGTTGAGCTTATCGTCCAACTTGAATGCCGTGAACTGAGGATACTGGGGGACAAGACGGCTGATCGAATCGACTTCCCCAGCTTGCCACGACACCACACTGTCGCTGTTCAACGTAAGGGTGGTGCTCTGAGCACTGGAAGTGACACTTGCCACAACCGATTGCGGATAACCCAGCACACGCCCATCAGATAAATAAAGGAAGTAATCGCCCGTTTCCTGAGCATTTACACCTGTACACCAAAGAAGTGAGGCCATCACACATATGCACAATTTATTCCACAGCATAGTACTCCATATTACAAATTAGGGGGTAAAGATAGCAAATATATGCGAAACAGCAGACAATCAAGCTCAAAAAAAACGCAGACAATGCCTAAATAAAACTTAAATAATGATAAAAGGTTTCCTTATTTAAAGAATAGCCCTTACATTTGCAACACTTTTCATTAAAGAGGAATCATGATTAGACTTCTGTACTCAACATGTATACTGATGTGCGTACTGGCATCATGCACGAAGGGCTACCGGATAAAGGGGACATCCAGCATATCGAGCATCGATGGCAAAACAATCGCGCTGATGTCGTCGGACGGCAATGAGTGGCACACGATAGACTCATGCGAGGTGTTGCACGGACAGTTCCAGATGAGAGGTAAGGTCGACTCTACACTGATAACCACCCTCTTCCTTGACGGAGTACCCGTAATGCCGATGATACTCGAGCCCGGCACCATGGATATCACCATCAGCAACATCATGTTCAAAGTAGAAGGGACTCCACTCAACGACTCTTTATACAACTTCATAGCACGTAAATACCGACTTGACCTAGAAGCCATTGAATTGGAGCGAATGGAATCGCAAATGATCATGAACGGTTATGCACAGCATGTCATAGAGCATCGGGTAGACTCAGCTTACAACAAACTCAACGAAGCCATGCAAACACTAGTGATGGACTTCATCGGCGGCAACTTCGACAATGTGCTCAGCCTGTGCGGCTTCTCCATGCTATGCAATGGACTCCCCTTCCCCATCATCACCCCCTTGATACAGTCCGTATTGGATGAGGCTCCCCCAGCATTCCACAATCACCCCTCTATCAAGCAGTTTGTGAACATGGCCAATGATAACATGGCCAACCATGCCATCGCTGACATGAAGTAAGCACACAGTATGCCTGCGATTCGCCAAGCCGACTTCACAACACGCCAGCTATAAGGCACTGGCGATCGCACGCAGTATCGGCCTTTAATGTACGCCACATCATACCGCAACCTTACCAAGGCAGAGCATGAACCCCAAAGCCATTGGGATTTCCCAGTACATTGACTGACGCATTAACAAATTCTTCGAAGAAACTTTCTCCGCCATCGCTTTGATGTTCGGATTAATATCTCTATCTTTGCAAGATGGTGTGGATTGCCTATTAGAAAGGCCTAGACACCTACTAACTTTGCAAACATGACAATACAATGAAACATAAACCAACCAACAAGCCCGAAGAGAAAGCCACTCTCTCCCACCCCACCACAACGCACCGGGCTAAGCGGCTTCCCCTCATTGCAGGACTGACATTCGCAACCCTCATCTGGATACTGCTCAACGTTTTCGAGAAGGAATACCTGTTCCGCTTGCAAGAGCTGTCATTATGGCTCCCGACCAAAGTCTATTGGGACGAGCGCATGATGGTACCGGGCGGACTGATGAGCTACATCGCTTGCTTCCTCACTCAATTCTTCTACTACCCCATGCTGGGGTCGCTCATCTTCTGCGGATTACTGCTAGCCGTACAATGGCTTACCCAACAGGTCTTCAAGATTCCCGCCCGCTGGAGCATGCTGACCATCTTGCCCGGAGTGTTGATACTCTGCTGTGCGATGGAAGCCGGCTATTGGATTTTCCTAATAAAGACCCAAGGCTACTTCTACTCCATGCTAGTAGGTTTTCTGTTTACCCTAACAGCTATGCGTATCTACCAAGCAAGCAAGAGAGCATGGAGTTATCTCACTATCATAGGAATAGCAGCTATAGGATACCCGCTTTTCGGATTCTACGCCCTGCTTGCCCTGCTTGCCATAGGGATGCTCGCCATACGCAATCAAAAGGAGGGAGGCATCGCTCTATTGGCTGCATGTGTCGCCTGTGCCATCAGTACACCTATTATATATTATAGTATATATGAGCAGACCCGCTTTGTACGCATGTTCACTGCCGGAATGCCTGCATTTGAGTTCATTGCCCGCGACCTTCGCACATGGATTCCTTACATTCTGTTATACCTGTTCCCCATTGTACTGCCGCTGATAACATTTAAGCAAGAGTCTACAGCCATCAGCAAGAAGAGACTTTACGCAGAAGTAGCAGCCACCACGGCCCTATATGCCGGCCTCGTACTGCTATTCTGGTTCCGCGATCCAAACTTCCGTGCCGAGATTAAAATGAACCACGCCATGGAGCGGTTGGAATGGCGGAAAGTACTGGACATCGCGAAATCGCAAAAGCAAACTCCCACACGTTTGATGGTACTGAACAAGAATCTGGCCCTGCTAAAACTGGGCAAGGCTGGAGACGAGATGTTCCACTATCTGGATGGCGGAGAAGCACCCGCCTCTCCGTTCCCAGTGCGATTGATGCAGGCAGGCGGAAAAATGCTTTACTATCACTATGCACGCATGAATTTCTGTTATCGATGGTGCCTTGAGGATGCCGTCGAATACGGATGGAAAGTCGACTACCTGAAATACATGGTAAGGACATCCATCGTCTCTGGCGAATATGCCTTGGCACAGAAATACATCAACACACTGAAAAAGACGCTATTCTATAAGGAATGGGCCGAAAGATATGAGAAATTCGTGCGCAATCCCCAACTAATCGCTAAAGACCGCGAATTTGCCAGTATTTTGCCACTTTACCAGTTTGAAGACCAATTGGACGGCGACAACACATTGGTAGAAATTTACCTACTCAACTATTTTGCCCACACATACAGCGAGCTAAGTACCCCAATGTTCGATGAAGCCGCGCTCATGTGTGCCCTCACCCTCAAAGACATCCCCACATTCTGGAACTGCTTTTTTCGCTATGCCAACAGTCACACAACCAGCCGCATGCCGACACACTACCAGGAAGCCGCCCTGCTCTATGGAAATCTGGAAAAGACGGTAGACATAAGCAAAATGCCTTTCGACAAAGCCGTCAAGATGCGATTCCAAGATTTCATGCGCTTTGCACAAAAGCATGCCGTAGAAAACGTAGAGCGTGACCCCGAAGCAAAAAAACTGTTCTACGATCGATTCGGAAATACCTTCTGGTACTTCTACTTCTTCATCCGAGATGTAAAGTCATACTAATCCCCGAAGCGTTTTTTTGCCAGACTACCTAGAAACACCAGAACATTCAGAGAACAACACAAAAAGATTATTATGCGACCCAAACATCCCTTATACACCATCCTGCTGATTGGCGCAGCCCTGTTGACCGGTTGCTCAGCACAGCCACCCAAGGAGTTCACCGAGACAAACCATGTGGCTACAATGCACCCCGACTATAGCGCGATAACCATACCATATAATATCGCCCCGCTCAACTTTGCCTACACCATGGAGGGTGAAAACTTCATCACCGAGCTGAAGTCCGGCGACCACACACTGACAACCAAAGGTAAACAGACCAACTGGAATATCAAAAAGTGGCACCAATTCCTTGAAGCATGTAAGGGGAAGACCATCGAGGTTATCACCTATGCACAGACCGACAAGGGATGGACAAAATACCTGCCTACCACATGGACAGTGCCCAATGCATCCATTGACCCCTACATATCGTATCGTATCATAGCTCCCTCCTACGTGACCTACGAAGAGCTATCCATCAGGCAACGTGACCTGACCAACTTTGATGAACAGATTATCTACAACAACATGCTGTTGAGCACCGACACCGATGGGCAATGCATCAATTGTCACTCATACAAGAACTACAAGACCGACAACATGCAGTTCCATGCTCGCCAGCACAAGGGGGGTACGGTACTCGTCACCAATGGAGAGGTGAAAAAAATCAACCTCAAGACCGACTCCACTATTTCAGCTGGTGTATATCCCGCTTGGCACCCCACCCACAACCTCATTGCCTACTCGGTCAATGACACCGGACAATCGTTCCACACCCGAAACAACAACAAGATTGAAGTACAAGATCTTAAAAGTGATCTCATCCTATACGACATCGACCACAACGAAGTGAGCATCATTGAAAACGACACCCTCGAATGGGAGGTATTTCCCGCTTGGGCGCCCGACGGAAAGACACTTTACTACAGCTCCGCCCACTTCGAGGTACAGAACCACAGTGGTAGAGAGCGCGAAATCATCGACCGCTATCGCGACTTCCACTACAACATCTACAGAAAGACTTTTGATCCGGACACTCAAACTTTCGGTCCAAGGGAGATGGTATTAAACGCGGATAGCCTAGGCAAAAGTGCTACGCTACCACGCATATCGCCCGATGGACGCTACCTCCTCTTCGGCATGGCCGATTATGGATGTTTCCACATATGGCACAAAGACGCAGACTTATACACGATTGACTTGAAAACCATGAAACTACGCAATATGCAAGAGATAAACAGCCACGATGTGGAAAGCTACCACTCCTGGTCCAGCAACGGACGATGGATACTCTTCACTAGCCGACGCGACGACGGAGGATACACACGACTCTACATAGCCTACTTCGACGAGGGCGGAAAGGCACATAAGCCCTTTATACTCCCTCAGGAGGCTCCACACTTCTACGAGGACTACTACAAGAGCTACAATGTACCCGAATTCATGCACGAACCAGTGACCATCACACCTCAGGAGTTTGCACGGCACATTGACAACGATGCCATACAAGCCAAGTTTAGAGGCACGAATCATTAAGCAATATCGGCAACAGGTTAAAAATTGGGCTACACACAAAAGATGACATCAAAAATTTGCTTGTATAAATAAAGATATGTACCTTTGCCCATTAAAACATTTGAAACAATATTAACTAATATCAATATGAATAAGAAACACACGTTCAAAGCCGGCAAGTACTTAGGTATTGCTTGCCTGTTATTTGTTTGTGCAGCCATTCAGTCCTGTCGGGATGAGTATATCTACGACGACCTGGACAAGGTGCCCGAATGGTTGGGCGAGAGTATCTACGAAGAACTACAAGATGGACTTCGCGACAATGAATCTCCCGAAGGATGGAGTTTTAAGTATTTCCTACAAGTCATCGACGACTGCGACTATAAGGATGTATTGCTGAAGACAGGTAGTAAGACTCTTTTTGTAGCTGACGACAGCGCATTCATCGATGGTATCAAAAAGGCATGGGGCATTGAACGTTACGAAGACTTACAGCCTGGACACAAGAGAACAATCCTCTATAGCGCAATGCTTGACAATGCCTACCTTTTGGAGATGATGTCGAGTACTCCGGCCTCCGGTATGGGTGAGCCCAATGCTGGAGAATGTCTGCGTCGTGAGACATCGGCCGATGTACTGGATACCATCTACGCCTATTCAGGAGACCAATTGCCCCAGAATAATTCCCACTGGGATGAATTCCGTGACCAAGGCATCCGTATGGCATTGGACAATACAGAGCCAATGATGGTTCATTTCCTGACCGAGCAGGTCAACAAAGTGGGTATCACTGATGAAGACCTCACCTATCTGGTAGATCGTTCTGACGCAAGCACTTCCAAAGCATACATTTTCGACAAAGAGGTGATAAAGCGCGATGTGACCTGTAAGAACGGATACATCAACCTCTTGGACGGACTCTTAATTCCGCCCAGCAACATGGCAGAGGAGATACGTAAATCCCCGGAGCTCAGCCTCTATAGCCGTATTCTGGACCGCTTCGCTGTACCTGTCTACAACGAGGCTTTGTCCAATGCCTATACCGAGAGCTTGAGAAAGACCAACCCGGAGGCTCCCGCCGAAAAAGTGTATGAGAAGCGCTATTTTACCCGTAACTCAAATCGCAACAGCTTTGGCAGTGGTTTCTTGACCTACAAGGATTTTGAAGGCAATAATCACGAGACTACGGAAGAAGCCGCACTCGACTTCTCTCCGGGCTGGAATCAATATCGTTCACAACAATATGCGAAGGATGTTGACATGGCTGCCATGTTTGTCCCCACCGACGATGCTTTGATGGCCTACTTCTCTACAGGTGCAGGCGCTCCACTCATTGACCGCTACGGCAATGGTGCACCGCTCCCCCAAGCCATTGACTCTATTGACATCAGTGTCATCAGCGAACTCGTTCGTAATATGATGGAACCTTCATTCAACCAGTCGGTACCCTCCAAGTTCGGTTCGCTCAAAGATGATGCCAACGATGATAAAGGTATAAAGATTTGGCATCTTAACCAAAACCGTCCTTGTATTGTAGCTAACAATGGCGTAGTGTACATCACAGATTCCGTATATAGTCCTGCTGTATATGTATCTGTATCGGCACCAGCCAAGCTGAACAGAGACATGGAAGCCATGTACAAGATTATCGAGACCGAGGACTACAACAGTTACTTGCTGGCGATGCAGAGTGAATTTAGCTTTATCAATCCGACCAACGAAGCACTCGTATACTACGATCCAGTGACAACTTACACGACAACCCCTGTAACGGGTGTTACACCTACCACACAAGAACCTAAATATTACAAAATTGGATATGATCCTAAGACCACCACTCTCTCTTATTCTGAAGGAAAGCATATCCTTAAGAACGATAGTTTAGGCAAAGCGACAGCTACAAGTTCTGGACCATTCCAAAACATTCGGTTGGAAATATTGGAACACGCCATCGTTGTGGGTGATATTGCAAATGGCAACAAATATCATCAGACCAAGGGATATGCCACCATCAAGGTCAACTACGACGAAATCGGAGATTCTGTTACGCACATCTGGGGTGGACGTGAATTGGAGAACATGCTGGCAGGCAAACGAGACAATGGTATTCCTGTGACACGTACATTCTCTCAGGAGAACGGTAAGACCTACCGATTGGAGGAAGGATTGATACATCCTGCCACACGCTCGGTATATAACATCTTGAAGACCACAGAAGAGTTCAAGCATTTCTTTGCACTCTGTTCTCCCGACTCCTGCTTGACCATCGTCAATAGCTTGCGCCCCGTAAAGGAAACAGGTGCAGATGCAGGATACGCATTTACAGAAAACGCCAATGCACAAGTAAGTCCCTACCACATCTTTGTCGATGAGGGTCTCGACCGCAACGTAAACTCTTTCAGTACATACCACTATACCATATATGTACCCGATAGCGCCGCTATCGTAAAGGCCATAGACGCAGGTCTACCACAATGGTACGAACTCAGACCCATGGCTACCGAAATCACCAACAATCGAAATTCGATAAAACTGCTGAACGACTCCTTGAAAGAGAGCGGTATAGCAGCAGAGCGCAAAAACGACCTGACAGAAAGACGCAAGGTGCTCATCGACAGAAACGAAGAATTGCGTGAAGAGCTAAAAGGACACATATCATTGATTGTCAACTTCGTGAAATATCACATGCAGGACAACTCCATCTATCTCGACAATCAACCGGTAATGGAGAATGGCGAATATGGAACAGCATCCAAGGATGATGAGACAAATCGCTTCGACGTTCTCACAGTAACGTCTGGATCAAATGCGCTTACAGTGGAAGATGGAAATGGTGATCCCCACCAAGTGGTCACAAAGGAAGACACAGAGAACATACTCTACAATGTAATGGCAAGAGACATTGAAAAGAAAAATGGTGGAGTAGGTACCTCATCGTATGCCGTAATACACCAGATTGAGGGTTACTTGAGCAATCCACGATTCAAGGATCAAATGGAACATTATTTGATTCTAAGAAATGAAGATAAAATATATCAAAAATAACACACAGCCATGAAAGCGTATAAATATATCCTATTTTCATTGTTCAGCCTCGTGGCTGTACAGGTGAGTGCGCAATCGCGTATCTCCGGTCAGATAAGCGATGTCATGGGACCGTTGATGATGGTAAATGTAGTAGAGATTGACAAGGACAATCGTATCGTAGAGCACACCACAACGGACTTTGACGGAAACTTCGTAATGATTGTCAAGAACACCAAGAACAAGTTGAAAATCTCTTATGTAGGTTTCAAGGATGAAATTCTGGAGATTGGCGACCGCACAGTGTTCAACATCACCATGAAAGACGACAACCAGATTGAGGAGGTCATCGTTCAAGCCAAACCACGAACCAACTCTGGTGGTCTGACCATCTTGGAGCGTGAGGTATCTGTTGCCAAACAGACGTTTAAGATGAGCGACGTGGAAGGTCTCTCCTTCACCTCGGTCGATGAGGCCTTACAGGGACAGATTGCTGGTCTTGACATCGTGTTCGGTTCGGGCGACTTGGGTGCTGGTTCTACCATGCGTCTGCGTGGTGTGTCGACCATCAATGGTAACGCTGAGCCACTCATCGTAGTAAACGATATTATCTTTGAAATGCCTTCTGGAGAAGACTTCGACTTCAGCAGCGCCAATGAAGAGAAGTTTGCAGCATTGTTGACCATCAACCCAGAAGACATCGAAAGTATTGAAGTATTGAAAGATGCTTCTGCATCAGCTATTTGGGGTTCACGTGGTGCCAACGGTGTCATCATGATCAAGACAAAGCGCGGTTCAAGAGGTAAGACCAACGTGACCTACTCGTACAAACTGCAAGACTCATGGCTACCGAGAGGTTTGAACCTCCTCAATGGTGACGACTACTCCATGTTCTTGAAAGAAGCACACTTCAATCCCCGTCAGGACAATGGAGTATCCAATGTGGACGAGTTGAATTACAACCAGAACTTCTCGGAGTATGCCAACTATAACAACAATACGGATTGGGTAGAAGCCATTTCTCAACATGGATACAAGCACCAGCATGACCTCTCACTCTCGGGTGGTGGTGAGCGTGCTACATTCCGCATCTCAGGTAGCTACCAGCACGAGACAGGTTCGGTAATCAAACAACGTCTTGATCGTTTCACCACCCGTATGGCTTTGGACTATTTCGTATCAGACCGAATCAAGGTGGTATCAGACTTCTCGTTGACCTACACCGATAACGACCAGAACTATGAAGGTTTGTTGGCCAATGCACAGATTATCATGCCCAATATGAGTATCTATGCACAGGAACGTTTAGCTAATGGCACTGAGATAGACACGGAAGACTATTACTTGATGCTGCAGGAATCAGCTGCCAATGGAGGCGCCAATACAATCTTTGACGGTAACCAGAAGAACATTATCAACCCAGTAGCTATGGGTAACTTGGCATGGAAAAACTCTAAAAGTTACGACATTGCTCCGCAGCTCTCTATTGACTATAATCTGTTGGGACTGACACAAGATGAACATCAGCTACGCTACCAAGGATTGGTACGTATGAGCGCCAGCACCAACAGCTACAGCCAATATCGTCCAGGAAGCCTCTCCACAAAAGCATGGAACGCATCGGACAAGAATACCAGTTCTATCAGTGATGACAAGCGATTGGAATTCTATACTCGTCATCAGTTAACTTACACCCCGTACTTAGGTACTTCAGGACACTTCCTTACCATGCTGGCCCGTTTCGAGATGACCAAGGGTAACTCAAGTAATCAATATGCAGCATCATATGGTATACCTACGGGTATCGAGAGCCCTACCACAGGTTCAATGCTTAGCTCAAGCAGTACCTCTACAGGGCAATGGCGCTCGATGAGCTTCTTGGGAACAGCAACCTATTCATACAAAGAGGGACGCTATAGCGCAACAGCGACAGTACGTCGCGACGGTAGTACCAAATTTGGAGCCAAGCGCAGATGGGGTACATTTGGTAGTGTTTCAGGACGTTGGAATATCATTGACGAACCCTGGATGGATTGGAGTAAGGACAATATCAAACTGAGTATGCTCTCATTCCGTGCAGGATGGGGTATCACAGGAAACCAACCCGGCAGTGAATACCTACACTATACGACCTACTCTACGTATGGTCAATACATGGGAACAACCGCAGTTTCACAAGGTGGATTGCGTCTAACCGACCTCAAGTGGGAGAAGAAGAAAGAATACAATATCGGTAGTGACTTTGGTTTCTTCAATGATCTCCTCACGGGTAGCTTTAACTTCTACAACAACTTGACTACGGACCAGCTAATGGGTAATTATGCCATACCCTCATCGAATGGTTATAGTTCACTTTCTTATCGCAATAGCGGAAGTATCCGCAATAAGGGTTGGGAATTGAATATCAATGGCAATAAATTCATAAAGATTGGTAAGTTCTCTGTAGACACCTATTTCAATATCGGTCAGAACTTCAACACCGTTGTAGAGATGGAAGAGAGTGTCCTCAATAGTGCAAATGGTGAATACAACTATAGCAACGGATCATACATGGGACGCATCCAACTCAACAATCCTCTGGGTTCTATCTATGGTTTCAGGAGCAAAGGTGTATACCGTTATAGCTACAAGAACTACGACAAGGCATGCGAAGTGGCAGCAAAAGAGCATTTGAATGTTGAAGACATCTGCCCAGTAGCCGTTGACAAGAACGGAGATATCATCTACGGAGCAAATGGCAAACCTCTGCCAATGGTATTTAATTATGGGGGTACACCCTACTACTTCAAAGGTGGTGATGCCATTTATGAAGACATCAACGGTGACGGTAACATCAACCAGCTTGACCTTGTATATTTGGGTAACTCCAACCCCAAAGCGCAGGGTGGTTTCGGTCTCACCTTCCACTATGGACGTTGGGCATTACGCACAAACTTCAACTACCGCTATGGAGTTGATGTCATCAACTTTGCCCGCATGAATGTAGAGAACATGTATTCAAACAACAACCAGAGTATCGCTGTAAACTGGCGCTGGAGAAAAGAGGGTGACAAGACAGAGATTCCACGTGCACTCAACAACTATGGTTACAACTACTTGGGTAGCGACCGCTATGTGGAAGACGCATCATTCCTTCGTCTGTCATACCTTCAGTTGTCCTATAGCGTAGACCCACAAAAGTTAAAGAAATATGGTTTGAACACTCTGCGATTCAACGGTTCTATGAACAACCTCTTTGTATGGTCAAAGTACACAGGTCTTGACCCCGAAGTTGGTTATGGCGGTTGGGGACGCGCAGAAGACCATGCCAAGACCCCTCGCTCACGTTCATACACCTTGGCTGTCACTATAGGCTTCTAACTTGAAAAAACACATCCTATGAAAAGATACAATAAACAAACAAAACGCTTTTTGAGTAAGACAAAAGCACTTGTAGGAAGCATAATTATTGCATTGGCAGCCACGTCGTGCGATGATTTCCTGACCATCTACCCTACCAATTCGGTAGTATTGGAGAACTATTGGAAAGAGAAAGCCGACGTCGAGGGCATGGTAGCCAATTGCTATCGTTCGATGATACAGTTAGGCTTCATGGAACGTTTCCTCGTATGGGGCGAAGTTCGCTCCGACAATGTGATGGAAGGTGATAATAATAGTCTAGGCGGTGACTTGAGAAATGTCAATGAGGTTAACCTAATGCCGACCAATGGTTACAGTTCATGGGCACCCTACTATCAGGTAATCAACAATTGCAATATCGTCATGAAGTATGCACCTGACGTAGCTAAGCTAGACCCAGACTACACACAAGGTGACCTCAAGAACCACAAAGGACAAATGTTGGCTATGCGCGCATTGTGCCACCTCTATTTGGTACGTACTTTCCGTGACATTCCTCTACAGTTGACGGCAATTGTAGACGACAGCCAGGATTTGTACCCGGCACAGGTTTCTCCACTTGTTGCCTTGGATAGCATCATCGTTGACCTTGAAGAGGCATACGATCTTGTGATGATATCCGGTGGCTATGCTACTGCGGCACAGAACAAAGGACGCATTACCAAAGATGCGGTAGCTTCTATCCTAGCCGATGCCTATCTTTGGCGTGCAACTTTCACCCAGCATTACAATGCGGGAGATGCCAAGCCCTACTACACACAATGTATCGAATGGTGTGACAGAGTCATTGACGCTCGTCGTACATACATCGCACAGTATATCCAAAGCAACACAGGAAGTATATACAGAGAACTGGCAAATGAAAAATATCCGCTAGTAAAGAGTTACTACAATAACCGTGAAATGAAAGCTGTTGGTGACCTTGCTTATAATGAAGTTTTCGGTAGTTCCATGAACAGTATACCTGAAAGCATCTTCGAATTGCAACTGACTGGTGATGTTGAGAACTACAACTACTTGGTACCCGCACTTTATGGAAGAGAGAAGGGGCAGAACGCACCATTTGTTGTAGGGCGCACGCTATTGAGCAAATACGAGTTGACCGACTATCGCAGAGAAAGTTTCATCAAAGCAGGGAAAAGCGAAGAAGAGGCATCCTATATCTGCAAATATACCACAGACGGAGCAGACGGAGTCTTTACAGCCGACGGCACAGAACCCATGCAACCTGAATATAGAACAACCTTTGAGCAAAGCGATAAGAACAAAGCGAACCACGGGAAACGATATATCGATAATTGCAACTGGATTCTCTATCGCCTCTCCGATGTGATGCTGATGAAAGCCGAGGCATTAGCTTATAGAAATGGAAACGGAGACTTGGATAATGCATTCGAATTGGTAGAAGCCGTATATTATCGCTCCAATGACAAGCAATTGCTGGAGGAGAAAAACGCTCTGTTGAAAAAAGGGAATTACAACAATGCCGCTGCTATGCAGACCTTGGTACTGGATGAGCGCCAGCGTGAGTTGGCCTTTGAGGGCAAGCGTTGGTTCGATTTGGTACGTAAAGCATTGCGAACAACCAAAGAAAATGCCGATGGAGAAACGGTAAACGATATCTCTGCAACAGTTGATATCATCGTGGCTGGAAAGTACTTGTCCAATCCCAAATCGTATAAGAACAAGTTTGTCAGCATCGATAACTTCTTCTTCCCCATCTATGAGAGAGATATAAATACGTATGGTGGAGAGCATAAGGGTAAGCTGAAGCAAAATCCCGCCTACGAAACGGAGTCAACAACCGAAAAAAACTAAACAAGATATGAGTACCAAGAAAACATTTTTTGCACACAACGCCATTGTGGCGGTAGCACTGGTGGTAATGGTATGCACTCTGACAAGTTGTCGAGACGAGATAACCGAAGAGAGTCGTTATACCTTTACGGGAAATACCGTAGCCAGTTATTTGGAACAATATCCTGAGACTTATAGCAGTTTCATCTACATCCTTAAGAAAGGTAACCGCTATAACCTAATGGAGGCATACGGAGACTATACCTGTTTTGCTCCTACCAATGAGGCTGTAGCCAGATATTTGTATGAGCAGGACTCTATCTACAAGAATCCTCCTGCTGGCCGCGACTCCATCATCACAGGTGTATACTCAACGGTACTGGAAGAATTGTCTGCAGCGAAATGCAAAGAGATTGCGCAAACACATATCCTCCCTGCTGAATACAAAACCAACGAAATCAATGGAGTGATTCCTACCATGAATCTCAACGACCGCTACATCAGCTATGACGTAGCTGAGGGTGCAAAGAAAATGGTAAACGGCTATGCACAGATTACAGACCCCGACAATGAGGTGGAGAATGGTATTGTACATGGAGGATTGACGCGTGTATTGCACCTTTCAACCAATACCCTCCCCGTGCAATTGGAAGACCACGACTTCTTCAGTCTATTTTCTCAAGCACTTAAAGAAACAGGCATCGATGAATTGTTACACGATATTGAGGACATCGATTATGTCAATGACGGGACAGAAGGGCCTAAATATCAAAATAATGCAGAAACAACCGCACGTCCACTCAAGCGCCTTTATGGCTATTCTGTATTTGC
Source organism: Bacteroidaceae bacterium (assembly GCA_045544835.1). Taxonomy (GTDB): domain Bacteria; phylum Bacteroidota; class Bacteroidia; order Bacteroidales; family Bacteroidaceae; genus UBA1189. The sequence continues at coordinate 29,352 of JAZPZS010000197.1, forward strand.
AGAAACAGACGTGGTATTTGAAGCATACAAGACCTCAAAGTTCCCCAATGGCATACGCACGCTACACGAATTAAAGGATGCCTGTATGGATTGGTATCCTGAAGCCAAGGACTCAACCGATGCATTGTACCAGTTTGTAGCCTACCATATCATCAATCAAAATGTGATGTACGAACATCTTTGCTATGTTGATTATGGAAACGCCGAGGACGGTGGATGTTGGTCAGATCCCAAGGGAGGTAACGACAAAAACGAAAGTAAGGCTACAGCACTATCTGACCGTGTGGAGTACTATGAAACATTGAACAACCACATCTTAAAAGTTACGGTACCACGAAAAGATGGCTTTACAATCACTGAGCGTATAGTAAACTTCACGTCACGCGCTCGCCAAGACAATGTATCACATATCGTGAACAATGCCAACATAGATATGGCCAACCATGTGGATATACAAGTATATTCTCCGACAGAGATGCAAGAAATGTATGGAGAAGGCAGCTTCGACCCTGAAGCACGTAACGGTCGCATACACCCTATCGGTAAGATTTTGCTGTACAACGAGACAGAAATGAGTACGAATATACTATATGATATTATGCGCTTTGACTTTTCGGCCTTATTGCCTGAGTTAAGAAATAGTAATATGCGCTGGTGCAAAACGGGTGAAGCTGGTAGTCCCATATATAGCGGAAAGGCTGCATTCTGTCTGGTAGATAACAACATGAACTATCTAGAGAAATCCAAACACTTTAAGGTAAATAACAAGGAAACGATGCTGTTCTACTTGTGTCCAAGTATCCATTGGCAAAATTTCCAGGGTGACGAAATGATGGTTACAGGTAAATACGACATCTCATACAAATTGCCACCTCTGCCTACGGGATTCTATGAAATCCGAGTAGGATATTCTGCAAACGAGCTAAGAGGAATTGTACAGTTCTATATCAATGACAAGGTGACGGGCATTCCTGTAGACTTAAGAAAGTTGGCTACAGACGGTATTGTAGGATGGAAATCAGACTACGATTCCAAGCAAGAAGGTGACACAGGCACTGGAATTGATGGTAAAACGTATGCAGGTATCATCAACGACAAGGACATGAAGAACCGTGGTTACCTGAAAGGTCCCAATACGGTGAAGAATGGAGGTATCACAGATGAAAATGGAGATGCTGGTTGGAATGGTCTACGCAACTCATCGGGAACTCTTCGTAGAGTTGTTGCAGTAGAGCAACTGAAATCAGGAGAAGATAATTGGTTCCGCATGAAGAACGTGATGCGTAATGCTACAAGCGTAACTCAAGGTATGCACGACTATCTGGAAATCGTTCCATTGACCTATGTTAATGACGAATCGATACCATTGGATGAGAAACGTAAATAAGTGAAAAACAACACTACCAAATACGAACTATTATGAAATATAGATATTGTATACAAAAAATGTTGGGATTTGGCCTCACGGCCCTGCTGGCAACAGCCTGTACCGACACATGGAATGACCATTATTCTGTGAATACCGACATAGCAAGCAACAGCGACAAAACTTTATGGCAGGTAATCCAAGATAACGATTCACTTGCGAAATTTGCCGCATTGTTGGAGAAATCGGGATACAACACCTTGCTAACACAGGATCGTTTCTTTACCGTGTGGGCTCCTGTTGGAGATTTCGCATACAGTGAGGAGGATGCAGAACTATTAGAGAAGGAATTCGTGCAAAACCACATTGCCAATTATCGTCATGTAGGAGTAGGCACCTTAGACGAGAGAAATGGTGTAAAAATGCTGAACGGCAAACGACTGCATTTTACAGGCTCGACTGGTAATTACTACTTTAATAATGTAAAGGTCATAGAGACCAATATTCCTGCAAAAAATGGTGTAATACACCTTATTGAGGATTATTCAAAATTCTCTCCAAACATCTGGGAATATCTGGAGAAGAATCCTAAGCTTGCCAAATTCAACGCCTACCTCAAAGAACATACAGACAGCACCATCAACCATACACTCAGTGAAGCTGGTGGCAGTAGCATCAATGACTTGGGGCAAGTGGTATATGCTGACACAGTATGGAATGTAACAAACGTCTGGTGGAACCGTATTGGCCAGTTCAATAACGAAGACAGTGCCTATACCGTTATTGCTCCGACTGATGAGGCTTGGGACAAGATGTATGCAAAAGTTGCAAGCTACCTCAGATTTGACAGCGTACAAGTATCCAAAGAGAAAGATGGAAGCCCTGATTCTCTACAAGATCTGATGGTGAAGGAATACATTTGTCGCCATTTGGCATTTAGCCAAAGTGTAAATCCTATTACAGAAATTAGTGCTATGGATTCATTGATTTCAACCTATCAGATGGCATACAACCCTGTAGTATTCCGCGACACAGAATGTGATTCACTCTTTGCCAACCAAGTAGAGGATCCTGTAGAATTGAGTAATGGTATCGTGCACATCGTTGACCAACTCAACTATTCGCCCTTAACCTGCTGGCTCGACACAATAAAAATGGAGGGCGAAAACACCAGCTATTGCTACGAATTCAACAATAAGGATCAATTGGGCTACGACGATGTTGTATACCAAGTGGCTAGCATAAACAGAGATAGTGCCTATTATGAAACAGTATCAGGAGGACGATACATGCTAGCAGAGGAACGTGTGACAAGAGACAATGGCATGGTTGAAATAACATACACATTACCAAATGCTTATGCAGCAAAGTATCGTATAAAGGTCGTTGTGGTACCCGCCATTTATCAAAATGCAGAATATATAGATAAGAAGCCTGCTCCCATCAACATGATTTTTTTATATCCCAATGGTAATGGTTCTAAATCACAATACAACTCCATTGAATACAAAAATGACGCCTACGATTACCAAAGGGTAGACACATTGACATTTAAAGATAGCGCAACTGGCAATGATTTTGTAACAATTCCTTACTGCGAATTTGGCCTTACCAATCCATCAACCCAACTGAAAATACAGATGCAACATAAACGTAATTCTCGTGGTCTTGACCACACGCTGCGCATTGATCGTATTATTATGGAACCGGTTGAATAAAGGACTTTGATAACAATTAAAAGCATAATGACAATGAAAAACAAGATATATAATACACTGCGATTAATTGCAGTTGTCGTTGTAAGCTTGGTGCTCGGAGCGCAAGATTTACCAGCCCAGAATACCGCACAGTCACAACAGACCGAAGCTACAGAAAAGCTCACCGAAGTTAGCGGTATAGTTTATGATGCTGCAACCAAACAGGTTCTTCCTGGTGTGCGCATTGAGGCTTTAGGCAATAACAAATACACAGCAATGACAAAAACCGATGGTATGTTCTCTATGAGAATACCCGATTATGTAACATCATTGTTTGTTTCTACCCCTGGATATGAAGGACTTGTTGTCAAAGCTGACAAAGATACGCCGATAACTATTTACATGTACGATGAGGCATTCAGTACTTTTGTCGAGAACGAGTTTAACGTAACAGGAAAAAGTGAAGCCAACATCAACGTAACAAAAGCTCTAAGTTTGGAAACCGAGATCCAGAACCAATTGGGAGCAGATGTACGTACCATAACCCGTTCGGGAACTATCGGTTTGGGTAGCATGATGATGATGCAAGGAATCAGTTCTTTGAACACATCAGCACAACCGCTCATCGTATTGGATGGTATCGTACAAGACCTACAGGATAGCTATACAACGTTACATGATGGTTATTATAACAATGTACTTGCAGGTATTGACGTCAACGATATCGAAAAGATCACCGTCCTAAAAAATGCCACAGCATTGTATGGAGCGAAAGGTGGTAATGGTGTAATTCTTGTAGACACCAAACGTGGACATAGTCAAGCGACTCGTATTGACGCCTCAGCCTATGCTACATATGCATTAGCTCCGAAGCTCCCTCAAATGATGAATGCAAGCCAATTCCGCATTTACGCCAACGAATTGATGGGTGGAGTAAAAACCGAACAGACAGATTTCCCCTTCTTAAGTGATGATAAGACCAAACATTATTATGCTATGTACCATAATGATACAGATTGGTCTGATTATGTATACCAGAATGCAATCATGCAGAACTACCATGTAAATGTGCAAGGTGGTGACGAAAGAGCGATGTATAATTTCTCTGTTGGATTTGCTGATGGTGACAACACTATCAAGAACAACGATTTCAACAGACTCAACATTCGATTTAACACTGACATCGTTTTGGCAGAATGGTTGGACACACGTTTCGACATTTCATATAGTCGCGTCAATCGCGACTTGCGTGATGATGGCATACAACAGGATTTGACTAGCGGCCCTATCGCATCACCGGGTTTCCTGGCTCTGATTAAGGCTCCATTCCTAAGTCCTTACAGATTTAATAGCTATGGAAACATCACACAAGCATTGGATGGAGCGGATACCTTTGCTAATATCGACTACAGTACAATGAACAACAGCCTTGCCAATCCCTTGACTATTTTCGAACATGGAGAAGGTGAGAATAAGAATATCCAAGAGTACACCGTATTTGATGTTACCGTTGCCCCCGAAGCAAGATTAGGAAAAGGACTCACGGCAACCACATTATTTAATTATCGTCTGCATCGTGCTAACGAAAAATATTTCCGCCCGATGACAGGATCTCCAGCTTTCCTCATTCCAGGATTAGGCCTTTCAGAGAATGAAGTGGCCTCCTTCTTCTCGAAAGAGACTGCGATATACAGTGACACTCACATTGATTGGACAAGGACATTTGGTAAGCACTATATCAATGCGTTTGGCGGATTCCGCTTTTCAAACTTCGCCTATGATTCCAGTTTCCAGTCATGCCATAACACAGGTAACGACAAACTCCCTGATATCAGTGAAAAGTTTGATTATATTGACGAGGGAGGCGAGCTCAATGTAGTACGCAATATGGCATGGTATGCCAATATAGACTATAGCCTACAGAACAAATATTTCTTACAAGCAAGCCTTACCGCAGAATCTTCATCACGTTTCGGAAAGGAAATTGAAAGTGCATTAAAGATTGGTGGAGTATGCTGGGGATTGTTCCCTTCTATACAGGTTGGTTGGTTGGTATCTTCAGAACCTTTCTTCAACACAAAAACCATCAACTACTTGAAATTAAGAGGTGGCGTTGATTGGTCTGGAAATGACAACATCAACAGCAATGCAGCTTATACTTACTTCGGCACAGTTCAGTATTCGGGAACTGCTATGGGTATCAAGTTGGCCAACATTGAAAACCAATCATTACAATGGGAAACAACACGCCGTGTGAATTTAGGATTTGACGTACAGGCCTTCAACAATCGTGTACGCCTATCTGGTGATATCTACCATAATACAACAAATGACCTTCTTACCTTAGACAAGATACCCTACTTAACAGGTTTACAATATTATTGGTGTAATGGTGGTTCGCTACAGAACGATGGAGCTTCCGTTAGCTTGACCGTAAGAACAATCAATAAGAAGAACTTGAAATGGGAAGTTGGTGTCAGTGCGGGTACCTACAAGAATAAGATTACTCAACTACCTACTGGAACCTACTTTAAAAATGGAAAGAATGCCGACTTATACGGTTTCACAACTGATATTTATAATGGAACTATCCTCTCAGCCGAAGGAATGGCTGCAGGTGTATTCTATGGATATGAAACCGACGGTGTATACAAAGATGCAGAGGATGCCATTGTTAATGGCAAGCCTATGAGAACCAACGATGTTAATACCGGTTTGGAGACAACATTTGAAGCGGGTGACGTTAAGTTCGTAGATCAAAACGGAGATAACTTTATCGATGAGAACGACCGTGTAGTAATCGGTAATCCTAATCCTGAACTTTTCGGAAACATTCACAGCAATTTAAAATATAAGAATTTCACGCTGAGCGCAACCTTGAACTATTCATTAGGCAACGATGTGTACAACTATCAGCGTTCATTGCTTGAAAGCGGTAGCAATTTCTATAATCAAACAGTTGCTGTAGTTAATCGTTGGAAAGCAGATGGAGACATCACTGATATACCACGTGCGACATATGGTGACCCCAAAGGTAATAACCGTTTCTCAGACCGTTGGATTGAAGACGGATCTTATCTCCGTCTGAAAGACGTAACACTCTCTTACCAAGTCCCTGTTTCTGCATCATGGTTACAAGGATTGTCAGTTTGGTGTTCTGCTACTAATTTGTTGACATTGACAAAGTATTTGGGTAGTGATCCTGAGTTCTCGTTCAGCAACAATGTATTATATCAAGGTATTGACAATGGAATGCTCGGTCAAGGCCGTAGCTTCAACATTGGCGTAAAAGTGAACTTATAATGAATATGAACAACTATCAAAAATATATCGCAATGAAAAACAAATCAATCATAGGACTTGTTGCAGCAGTCTTCACACTGACGCTGAACACTTCGTGCGAGGATATGTTAGATGTAGACTCAAATCGTGTTGTCTATGAAAAAGACCATACACTGAGCAGCACAGCAGACTCTGTGTATACAACAAATGGAATCTTACAGTCATTACAGCAAATAGCCGATCGTTATATCCTACTCGGAGAACTTAGAGGTGATCTGGTAGATGTCAATGAGATGACACAAGCATCGCTTCGTAATATTGCAGAGTTTAAGTTCGACACAAACAATGAGTATCTAGACCCAACAGATTACTATGCAGTGATAAACAACTGCAACTACCTGTTGGAAAAGATGGATACCACACACAAGAAAAATGGTAAACCCCTAATGCTAGATGAATATGCTGGAGCGCTGAGCATCCGAGCATGGACTTATATGCAATTGGCCATCAACTATGGGAAGATTCCCTTTTATACAAAGCCACTTACCAAGGTGGCCGATGCTGAAGATGTGTTGAATGATCAAGCACAATGGCTTGATATCGTAGGAGTAGCAGATGCGCTGATACCCGAATTAGAAGAACATGTAGATACAGATATGCCAGCTTGGGCTAATGCAACAACTATTCCAACAAAGAACTTATTCCCTCCTATAAAACTATTGCTTGGAGACCTGTATCTTTGGAAAGGCGATTATGCTCAGGCCTCTTTCTACTTTTTAGATTATCTAGCAAATAGAAACGATAATCAGGAAGAGAACTACAGGAAATCATTAGCTACAGGCAGAACTTATGAATTTGAAGGATACATGGCTAATATTGGCCGGAAATTGACCTACTCCGTAGTGAATAAAAAATTGGATACTGAGCCCGCCGCAAGTAATAAATGGCAATCTTATCGTAGCTTCAGCTCTACTCAGGGGGAAAATCTATGTGCCATTAGTTTATCTTACTCGCTAGAAGAGGGTACGATTTCCAACGTTGGAAGCCTATTTTATTCATCGAATGCAACGCATCAGTTGAATCCCTCTGTTTATTGGAGAGAATTGAACAACCAACAGAATTATTATCGCCAAACAGATAATATTGAAGCATTTGGAGAATTAGCCTACACGGAATATGTTAGTGCAGGTGATGCTCGCGGTAAATTTTACTATAACACCAACAATAGTTATATGTTGAATGGAACTGAATATATACCCTTCACAAAATTTGGTTCTAGTATTGGTTTTATCAATCTCTACAGACGGTCCATCGTATATTTGAGAGCAGCAGAGGCACTGAATTGCTATGCTGCGGAAGAATATGCAAAGGGTGACTCTGTATCAAAGAAGCATGCTGGTGAACATGCGACAATCGCATTCAATCTATTGAAGGACGCATATCTCGCTTTCTTTGAAATCAATAAGCACACATTAGACCCCGCTTACAGCAATACACCTGAATATCGTTTGAAGTTAAATAACGATACTGCAGAATTTGTCATCTTTGAAAAAGAGTTGAGACAAGAACTCTTTCAAGGTGTCCATGCAAGAGGCTGTGGTGATGTACACTTAGACACAATACGTTATACCTTAAAGCCTGAAGCTATTGCAGAATATCTAGGAACCTCTCAAATAACGTTTGCCGATACTATTACCTATGTTGAAGAGCGCATTCTTGATGAGTTGGCTCTAGAGGCAGCATTTGAAGGAAATCGTTTCGGCGACTTGATTCGCTTTGCAGAACGTGCGAACGATCCTAATATACTCATAGAAAGAGTCGCAAACAGAAGTGGAGTTCTCAATCAAGACATCTACAATAAACTACAAGAAAAGAGTAATTGGTATCTCCCACTTCCTGAGAAATAAAAAGTATCCAATCAAGAGACTGCTTTGTACTTAGAGTCCAAAGCAGTCTCTTACTATAATTAATAATGACCTAAACACCTTCTTCCCAATGCGGTTTATCACCCTACTCATAAGTTTGTTTGCACTAAGTATTAATCTTCAGGCTCAAGGTTTTACAGTTGTAATTGATGCTGGGCATGGAGGCAAGGATCCAGGTGCAATCAGTGCCAATAAAAAGGTCTATGAAAAAGACATTACACTGAATGTAGCACTTATGGTAGGAAAGGCTATTGAGGAGAACCATCCAGAAGTCAAGGTTCTATACACACGTAAAACAGATCGATTCGTAGGACTAAATGATAGGGCCAAAATGGCCAATCGCGCCAATGCAGACTTATTTATATCAATCCATACTAATGCTGCCAAGAATAGGACCGCCAAAGGTGCAGAAACTTATACACTGGGAATAGAAGAATCCCGCACCGAACGCAATTTAGAGATTGCCAAACGAGAAAATGGGGTTATTTTATTAGAGGAGAATCATGAAAAGACATATGCCAACTTCAATCCTGAATCCCCTGAAAGCTATATTATATTTGAATACATACAAAGTGAGTATGTGAAAGAAAGCATACACATGGCACAATACGTGCAAGAGAATCTGTCTACCGAAGCTAATAGACTCGACAGAGGAGTAAGACAAGCCGGTTTCCTTGTACTTAATGCAACATCAATGCCCAGCGTACTCGTTGAACTCGGTTATATTAGCAATACCGAAGAGGCCAAATACTTAGCTTCTGCAAATGGTCAGAAACGAATGAGTATCTGTATCAGCAATGCATTTGACAAGTACTACGAGGATCTCTTAAGACAAAGTAATAATACTACAGATTCTGATACACCACAAACTACAAGAGAGCAAGTAAACAATAACGCTAATGAAGATAAAACTAAGGTACAGGATAATACCCCTGTATTTAAAATACAATTTATGTCTTCAACAAAAAAATTGCAAAGCAATGACAAAGCTTTCAAGGGACTGAATCCTGTAGAGTGTTACTTCGATAAGGGCATGTATAAATATACTACAGGGTCCTCAACAGACTATTATGAAATAGTTAAACTGAAGAAAAGAATAAATGAAAAGTTCAAAGACGCCTTTATCGTTGCCTTCATTAATAACGAGCGAACTGACACCCAACAAGCTATAGCTCTCTTCAAGCAAACCCATTCCTAAACCGCTTTTATCATGAAGAAGTTCAATAAAGAAATAAAAATAGGCATAGCATTCATTATAGGTTGCATTCTTCTATATATTGGAGTAAATTTTCTAAAAGGAAGCAACATATTTTCTAATGAGAATGACTACTATCTTGTGTACAATCGCATCAATAGCCTATCGCCATCAGCTATCGTCACAACAAATGGATATAAAGTAGGAACAGTGAAGCATATAGAATATGACTACACCAAGCCAAACCGATTCGTCGTTACACTTAGTGTGGATAAAAGATTACGTATCCCATTAGGTAGTAAGGCATATTTAAAAAGTGAACTGCTTGGAGGGGTTAGCATAGATTTACAGATTGTAGACGGTAAGTACTATCATATAGAAGGAGACACTATAGCTACAGGTTATTCAAGCGGTCTTATGGGAGAAATAGAAGATGTTATGCTACCACAAATAAAGACTATTATTCCCAAGATTGATAGCCTTATCGTATCACTAAATCATATTGCCTCCAATCCTGCCCTATCAGAATCACTGAATAATGTATCAAATCTAACAGCAAAGTTAAATATAACAACTGATGGGATTAACCAAATACTACACCAAGAATTCCCCCTTCTCATGCAAAGCCTACACAACACTGGCGAGAATTTAAATAACATTACTGATGGGTTAAATAGTATAAATTATCATCAGACCATGAACCACCTAGATAGCACCATTACAAACTTACTGATATTGTCAGAAGTATTAAAAAGCAATGATAGCAGTATAGGTCGTTTGATAAATGATACCGTATTCTATAATAGAATTAACGAAATATGTACTAATGCTAATGCTGTTATAGAAGATGTTAAGGCTAATCCTTCACGTTATATAAACATTTCGATTTTTGGTAAGAAATAATTCTACCACTCTTCATGGCAAACGATGCTGAAATAGCATAGTTAGCGTTAACACCACATAAATAATTAGACTCAGTCTAAATAGATAAAAAAGTAAGGGAATCAGTAGAAGTTGTGTAAAACAGCTAGGAGGGCAATAAGTAGATAAATATTAGTAAATAAAAAGAGCTGCAAAAAAGATTGCAGGAAAGCAAAACTCTTTATTATTCAGCATGTTTGATATATGCAAAAAAAATATCACACAAAAAAAGAAGTAAAATCAAAAGCAATTGAAACATAGCACCTTATAAAAACACAAATTATTTAGAAGAAAAAGACATTTTAAAAATTAAAATATGGGTAGTACCTTTGTAGAGTAGAAGCAAAACAGAAGGACAAAAGCAAAAATGACTGAAGTACAAATTAGCGAAACACAATTGGCCGAACTTTGGAGCAAGTGTTTGGATATTATTAAGGATAATGTTCCAAGTACTGCTTTCAATACATGGTTCTCCAATACAAAGCCTGCCTCATACACGGGCGATGTGTTAACTATTTTTGTACCCAGCCAATTCGTTTATGAATACATAGAAGCACACTATGTAGAGTTGCTTAGTCTATCCATTTACCGCATCTTCGGTGAAAATACACAACTCAACTATCGCGTGCTTACAGACCGACAGAATCAGCTCACCGTAGATCAAGAGTCGATTAAGCGTCCTAGCACAACAGCTCATGAACGACAGAAGAGCACAAACAAAGCACCTGGAGTAATTACCATACCCTCACAAGATCTTGATCCAATGTTGCGTAGCAACTATAGTTTTGAGAACTTTATCGAAGGTATAAGCAACAAACTTCCTCGTACTGCAGCAGAAAACATTGCGCAAAACCCAAGCAAGACCATATTCAACCCGTTATTCCTTTATGGAGCATCAGGTGTAGGCAAAACACATCTTGCAAATGCCGTTGGCTTGAAAGTTAAAGAATTGTACCCTGAAAAGCGTGTATTATACGTATCTGCCCACCTTTTCAAAGTACAATATACCGATTCTGTACGTAAAAACACGTTAAATGACTTCATCAACTTCTACCAAAGCATTGATGTCCTCATCATTGATGACATACAGGAATTCGTAGGCGTAGAAAAGACACAAAATACTTTCTTCCATATCTTTAATCATCTACACCAGAACGGCAAGCAGCTTATCATGACATGCGACCGTCCGCCAGTAATGCTTCAAGGTATAGAGGACCGACTAATCACGCGTTTCAAATGGGGGCTAACAGCAGAAATTGAACGTCCGAATCTTGAATTACGCCGTAGCATTCTCGCAGACAAGGTTCGCCGCGAGGGTATCATACTATCCCCTAACGTACTCGAATATATCGCAGAGAACGTAACCGATAGCGTACGTGAACTTGAGGGTATTTTGATTTCACTGATGGCACATTCGACCATCTATGGCCGTGAAGTAGATTTGCAAATGGCCGAGCGCGTAATCAGCAAAGCTGTACGCATGGTGGAGAAAGAGATTACCATTGAAGATGTTGTACATAATACCTGTGAATATTATCACATCAAAGATGAAGACATCTACTCTTCTTCGCGCAAGCGTGACATTGTACTAGCTCGCCAAATGGCCATGTTCCTCACACATAAGCACCTTCCCAATCTGTCATTAGCTAAAATTGGACAGCAAATAGGTTCAAAAGACCATAGCACTGTTCTACACGCCTGCAGAACAATTGAAGAACAGATTGCATTTGACAAATCAATACAATTAGCAGTCAAGGATATCGAAAGTAAAATAAAATTACGATAAGAAAAATATAGTGGCCAGACTAAAGCAGACAAAAGTCTGCTTTTTTTATTAACAACTGGAAACAAAACTTCCAAACCAGCAAACAGAAGACATGCAAAGATTTGTATTTTCGGTAAATTTTCACAGCATCAAAGGACACATTCCAAACTAGTATACAGCATCTTAGATTTTTATTTTGGAAAACTTTTATTTTTTCAGAAAAATATTTCTTTATCAATTTGGCCAATTCAGAAAAGATATGTAGCTTTGCAGAGCTTTTGTTCAAGAAAGAAACACTTCTACACAACTTACCTTTTTTGACAACAACAATAACCTCATAAAACACAGTGGAAAAGAAAACTTACACGTTCGAAGAAGCGCAGAATGCTACGCTCGAATACTTTGGTGGTGATGCTCTCGCTGCAAGAGTATGGGCGAACAAGTATGCCATGAAAGACTCTCTGGGCAACATCTATGAAGAGACCCCGAGAGACATGCATTGGCGCATTGCCAATGAGATTGCCCGCGTAGAGGCAAAGTATCCCAATGCCTTGTCGGCCCAGCAGCTCTTTGACCTGCTTGACCACTTCAAGTACATCGTTCCCCAAGGCAGTCCTATGACCGGTATCGGCAACAACTACCAGATTGCTTCTCTCTCAAACTGCTTTGTCATCGGTATGGACGGCAACGCCGACTCATATGGTGCCATCATCCGTGTAGACGAAGAGCAGGTACAGCTCATGAAGCGCCGTGGCGGTGTTGGCCACGACCTTTCACACATCCGTCCAAAGGGTTCACCCGTGAAGAACTCGGCCCTTACTTCTACTGGTCTTGTTCCTTTCATGGAACGCTACTCAAATTCCACTCGTGAGGTTGCCCAAGATGGACGACGCGGAGCTTTGATGCTCAGCGTGTCTATCAAACACCCCGATTCAGAGTCATTCATCGATGCCAAGATGACCGAAGGCAAGGTGACTGGCGCCAACGTATCGGTGAAGATGGACGACGACTTCATGCGTGCAGCTGTAGAAGGCCGTCCTTACACACAGAAATATCCCATCGACAGCACCGAACCCCTCTACACCAAGGAGGTGAACGCATCAGAGCTGTGGAAGAAGATTGTGCACAATGCATGGAAGAGCGCCGAGCCCGGCGTACTCTTCTGGGACACCATCATCCGCGAGTCAGTACCCGACTGCTATGCCGACCTCGGCTTCAAGACAGTCTCTACCAACCCCTGCGGTGAGATTCCTCTCTGTCCCTACGACTCATGCCGTCTGCTGGCCATCAACCTCTACTCATACGTAGTAAATCCCTTCACCCCCGAGGCATACTTCGACTTCGACCTCTTCAAACAGCACGTAGCTGTAGCTCAGCGCATCATGGACGATATCATCGACCTTGAGATTGAGAAGATTGAGGCCATCATGCAGAAGATTGAAAGCGACCCCGAGAGTGAGGAGGTTAAGGGAGCTGAGCGCAAGCTGTGGCAGAAGATTATGGACAAGAGCACCCTTGGTCGCCGTACAGGTGTAGGCATCACCGCCGAGGGCGATATGCTTGCCGCTATGGGCCTGCGCTACGGTACCGACGAGGCTACCGACTTCTCCGAGAAGGTACACCGCACCATCGCCATCGAGGCCTACCGTTCATCGGTCAACATGGCCAAGGAGCGTGGCGCATTCAAGGTATACGACAGCGAGCGCGAGAAGAACAACCCCTTCATCAACCGCCTCAAGGATGCCGACCCCGCACTGTACGAGGAGATGAAGAAGCATGGTCGCCGCAACATCGCCTGCCTCACCATCGCCCCCACCGGCACCGTGAGCTTGATGACACAGACCACCTCAGGTATCGAACCCGTATTCATGCCCGTATACAAGCGCCGTCGCAAGGTAAACCCCAACGACCCCGACGTACATGTAGACTTTACTGACGAAACAGGCGACTCATTCGAGGAGTTCATCGTATACCACCCCAAGTTCATGACTTGGATGGAGACCAAGGGCTACGACACCACCAAGCGCTATACCCAAGAGGAAATCGACGCCATGGTAGCAGAGAGTCCCTACAACAAGGCTACTGCCAACGATATCGACTGGCTTAAGAAGGTACAGATGCAGGGCCGCATCCAAAAGTGGGTGGACCATAGCATCAGCGTCACCATCAATCTCCCCGCCGACGTAAGCGAAGAGTTGGTTAACGACCTCTATGTAGAGGCATGGAAGTGTGGTTGTAAGGGTTGCACCGTATACCGCGACGGTTCACGCAGCGGCGTACTCATTGCTACCGACAACAAGAAGAAGACCGCCGATGGCAAGCCCGTAGAGGAACCTTGCACCTGCAAGCCCCCCGTAGTAGTAGAGACACGTCCTCGCGTGCTCGAAGCCGATGTGGTACGTTTCCAGAACAACAAGGAGAAGTGGGTCGCTTTCGTTGGCTTGCTCGACGGCCGTCCCTACGAAATCTTCACCGGTTTGGCCGACGATGAGGAGGGCATCCTTCTGCCCAAGTCCGTAACCAACGGCTACATCATCAAGAACGTAGACGAGAACGGCGTGAAGCGCTACGACTTCCAGTTCAGCAACAAGCGCGGCTACAAGACCACCATCGAGGGCCTTTCCGAGAAGTTCGATAAGGAATATTGGAACTATGCCAAGCTCATCTCCGGCGTGCTCCGTTACCGTATGCCTATCGAGCAGGTAATCAAACTCGTTAGCTCATTGCAGCTCGATAGCGAAAGCATCAACACCTGGAAGGTCGGCGTTGAACGTGCCTTAAAAAAGTATATACTTGATGGCACTGCCGCCAAGGGGCAGACATGTTCCAACTGTCACCAGGAAACACTCGTCTACCAAGAGGGTTGCCTGACTTGCACGAACTGCGGATACAGCCGTTGCGGCTAATAAATCCGTGCACACGCGAATATAAAAACTAAAAAAAATCTTTTTCTTTTACATACGCGAGAAAGGGAATCGCTCAAGTCGTTGAGGGTTCCCTTTCATTTTACAAAATCCCTCTCCTATATTAAAGAAAAATCACGATGAACATAGAACAAAGCTGCATCGAGCTACGACACCTCACCTTTCATTCCCACCACGGCGTGCTCCCCGAAGAGCGTCTGCTGGGCAACACCTTCACCGTAGACCTCACCCTTGAGGCCGACATCAGCCATGCGATAGCAAGTGATGAACTTAGCGGAACCATAAATTATGCAGAGGCCTATGAAGTTGTCAAGCGAGAAATGGATATTCCGTCCCAGTTACTGGAACACGTATGCGGCCGCATCGGGACTTCCCTACTCGAACATTTCCCGACATTACGACGAGTAAAGGTATGCGTAATTAAACACAACCCACCTATAGACGGCGCCGGACCATGCCTGTCAGCCATAACAATAACTTACGCAAGAGAATAGAGAACTACCACCCTACACGATTCCATCCCGCAGCGCTATACCAAGATGTTGAACGAAACTTTTCGTTTAGACTTGAATAAGTAGAGACGTCTTGCGGCACATAGCAGGATACACCACCATAGTTTTCTAAATCTACATACTGCATTCGTGCGTCATTGGAGTACCACCAAGCGGTAGACTTAGCATAAGGTACAGCTCCATCAAATGAACTTTTCCAACGGGCATAGTCGACACTATCCGTCACCAAACGCGACATATAGCCGTTCATGTCGTAATACTCGGGGCGAGCAGAGCTTGTAATAGGATAATAACGTTGAACGCCCCTTAAGTCAGGAGCGTTATCCTGCGGCACATACTTGGCCACCATCTCTGCAGTCATAGCCGCCAAGTCGTCGAGATAGTCACAATCAACTACCGACAACGACACCCCATACCTCTCAGGGCCATATCCAAAAACACTCACCACACTATCATTATATGCCTGATAGTATTCATCAACCACCGCAGATGCCTGAAAAGGAATACCAAAGAACGGCTTTACCATACGTTCATAAGGAGCGCCTGGATTAGGTATCTCGGCAGGAGAAGCTATCACATAATGCGCCACCTCTCTCAGTTCATACGCCACCTCGATGGCTTGCATAAAACATGCGTCAAACAGAATAAATTCAAAGCGAGGGAAATCAGCCAGTACTGCGGCCACCTCATCAATATTCATCTTGGTTCCACTGTTCGAATAGCTATTGCGCCCGTTGTCCACGCATATACTGCGCTGCATCGGAGCTTTTGCTGGCAACCAAGCCTCACCATGTGACCAAAATATCAGTCCATAGCTTGACGAAGGACTATTCTCACTCACCCACTCCATCACCAGACGCAAAGTTTCCGTATCGCCCGAATTGTGTTCTGTCGTATAGTTGTGCAGCACCCTGCTTACAGGCCTTCCTTTATTACCACGTTCCACCGACAAGATACGCGGCAAATCGGTATCGTCGAGATAAACCAACAATCGACTATTCGAAGGGACATCACCAATTCCAGCAGCCACAAGCATCTCATCAAGGTCCTGCTCATGAAATCCCTTTCCCGATGCATCCTTATAAGACAAGCTATTCTCCGCAGCCATATACACCAAAACCGTACAATCATACAGCGTTTCATCCTCCGGGCAAAACCAACGACACGATGCCATACTCAACAGTATCAGCATCGTGCACATATATTTACATATAAGCTTGGGAACTACCATTGCCCTTATTCCTTACGAAACATAAAGGAGTCAGTTCCAAGTTGCTTAAGAACGTTACGGCCATCTGCGCGAAACCTCTTGCGCATCTTAACATAGCGTTTCTCCAACTTCTTTTTATTATCTGAATAAATGACCGCACATGTTTGGTCAGCTTCGCCCAATGTTCCCTCTAGATACACTTTAAGCTGAAAGGAATAGTTTGCGTAATTCTGTATCGAGCCATCTTTGTTGATTACAATGCTATCAAGGCATTGTACATCGGTAAGATACACAACAGAGTCGTTGAAATCGACAGACACGCCAAACATATACACTCGCTTCGGCTCCTCCTTTTTCTCCTTAGGAGCAGTGAAGGAAGAGAGGAGAACAATCCCCATCAGAGCAAGAAACAGGTATTTACATTTATCCATACGCGTGTACTATTCAAACATTCGAGAAATATTCAGAAGGCATTATCCCAAATAGGGCTTCAAGAGCTTACTTCTTGAATTTTGGCGGAGTCGGCGTATAGCCTTTTCCTTAATTTGACGCACACGCTCGCGTGTAAGTCCGAACTTATCACCAATCTCCTCAAGTGTCATCTCCTGCGTACCAATACCAAAAAACATTTGCAGTATTTCTTTCTCACGATCAGTGAGTGTAGAGAGCGCCCGATCAATCTCCGTCGACAAGGACTCGTTGACCAAAGAGCGGTCAGCCATTGGAGAGTCATCGTTAACAAGCACATCGAGGAGACTATTATCTTCGCCATCGACAAAAGGAGCGTCTACAGACACATGACGGCCCGACACCTTCAGCGTATCGGCAATCTTGTCTACCGGGATATCCAACTCCTCCGCCAGTTCCTCCGCTGAAGGACGGCGTTCATTCTCCTGCTCAAACTTAGAGAACGCCTTGCTTATCTTATTAAGCGAACCTACCTGATTAAGCGGCAAACGCACGATACGAGCTTGCTCGGCCAATGCCTGCAAGATTGACTGACGAATCCACCACACAGCGTAGCTAATAAACTTGAAACCACGAGTCTCGTCGAATTTCTCCGCAGCTTTAATCAAGCCCAAATTACCTTCATTAATCAAGTCTGGAAGACTCAATCCTTGATTCTGATACTGTTTGGCTACTGATACTACAAATCGCAGGTTTGCCCGTGTCAGTTTTTCCAACGCTGCGCGGTCTCCCTTACGGATCCGCTGAGCCAATTCTACCTCTTCATCAACAGTAATCAGTTCTTCACGGCCAATCTCCTGCAGATATTTATCCAATGACGCGCTCTCGCGATTGGTAATACTCTTTGTGATTTTAAGTTGTCTCATCGAAAAAAATACGTATTTCAGTCAATAAACCAAATTAGATGCAAAATTAGTGCATTTTTTTTAATAAACGAAAACAAGCCCGTTTATTTTGCAGATTTTCTTTGCGGAAAGCTTTATTCAGGCACAATCCAGAGATTCAGAGAGACAAACAGAAAAGCTTTCAGACAAGAAGAACCCGAGTCCGAGAGAAGCGAGACCCAGGTCCTACTGTTTCAAAAGAATTTTTACTTACTGAGCATCCGAGAGATCCACCGCATAATTTGCTCTGCGGCCTGATTCATAATAGCCCGAGATAAAGAGCACGCGCTCGGGAGATTGGTTAGCAGCCTTAAGCACATTTGCAAGATCCTCTTCACTTGTAATCTTCGTCCCGTTAACCTTAAGTATTACGAATCCCCGCTTAATGCCCGCCTCGGCAAACTTACCTTTCTCTACACCAGTCACCTGAAGGCCATAGCTTACACCCAAATGACGCTTCATATCATCACCAATAGGCTTAAATGCCGCACCAAGCATATCAAGATCAAATTTCTTCACCACCTCGGTATTACCTTGCAAATTCTTTAGGGTAACCTCTAGTGTTTTCTCCTTCTTCTCGCGCATAATTGTCACACTCACCTTATCCCCTGGACGATGCTTGGCAATACTTTCCTGCAGTTCAGCCATGTTATGTACCTTCTTCCCTGCAATTTTCACGATAACATCACCCGGCTCTATACCTGCAGCTTTCGCTCCACTACCGTCAGTTACTCCTGCGACATATACTCCTTCTACCGTACCAAGTTCCTTGTCCTTGGTGCGTTCATCACCCAGGTCATGACCACTGATTCCAAGGATAGCCCGCTGCACAGCCCCAAACTCCTTCAGGTCGTCCACCACCTTGGTCATGATACTTGTAGGAATAGCAAAGCCGTAGCCTGCGTATGCTCCCGTAGGAGAAGAGAGTACTGCATTGATGCCCACCAATTCTCCGCGTGCATTCACCAGCGCACCACCACTGTTGCCTTGATTGATGGCCGCATCCGTTTGAATGAACGACTCTATTCCGCCGCTATAAACTCCCAGCGTACGCGCTTTAGCACTTACGATACCAGCCGTCACTGTAGAAGTCAGATTGAAAGGATTACCAACAGCAAGCACCCACTCGCCCACTTTCAAAGCTTCAGAATCCCCGATTGGGATTATTGGAAAGTCGTCTCCCTCAATCTTCACCAAGGCCAAGTCGGTATTAGGGTCTGTACCTATCAGTTTACCTTTATACTCTCTATTATCGTTCAGTTTCACCTCTATTTCATCAGCGCCCTCAATCACATGGTTGTTGGTCACGATGTATCCATCTTTAGATATAATAACACCTGAGCCAAACCCTACACGAGGCTGAGTACGCACCTGCTGTTGGCGTCCCATGCCATCGCCAAAGAAGAAGTCAAACAGGTCGGGCATCTGAGTCACAGTCTGAGTCTTCCCCAGCTGAGTCGATTTAATATGCACCACAGCATGTATAGAGTTTTCTGCAGCCTCCGTAAGATCCACAGGCTGCGCAGGCTTGCTGTCACCGAACAATGCGGTAGGCATAGCAAAGCTACTGTCTTGCTGCACCGCCACCACCATTTCCTTGCCTGCATTCTTCTCCATCAGCGCATAGGTGGTCACACCCGCTACCAGAGCACTCCCCAGCATCAGAGCCGAGTAACCAAAGATTTTCTTAATTGTCGAATTCATAATTATTCCACACTTTTAGGTTAATTAAAACATCCATTTAACTTTCCCGACAACTTCTGCCACACCTACCAGGAAGTGGAAGCAGCCACTTCCAATACAACAGATACAGCTTCACAAATATCGGTGATGCAAATATAATGCTTTTCCCTTCGGTAATATCCACTCGGGCATTTTATTTACTACTAATTAACACAGCGAGCCACCGATTAACAATCGTTTAATAAATCAATGGAGCATTTTCACATCTAACTCCTTCAGATTAGCGGCAATCACCTCATCGCTAATACTATTGTTAATCAGATTCCCTGCCAGATACTGATCATAGGCAGCCATATCAATAAGCCCATGCCCAGAAAGACAGAAGAGAATAGTCCTCTCCTCGCCCGTTTCGATGCACTTCTTTGCTTCACGTATGGTAGCAGCTATAGCGTGACAAGACTCAGGTGCAGGGATAATGCCCTCGGCAGCAGCAAACAATGTACCAGCCTCGAACGACTCGATCTGCTCAATATCAACAGCCTCCATCATCTTATCCTTGAGAAGTTGCGACACGATAAGACCCGCTCCATGGTAACGCAGCCCGCCCGCATGGATATTGGCAGGACGGAAGTTATGGCCAAGCGTAAACATCGGTATCAACGGTGTATAGCCCGATTCATCACCGAAGTCGTAGTGAAACTCACCCCGTGTAAGCTTCGGACATGATGCCGGTTCCGCAGCCACGAAGCGCGTCGTCTTACCCTCCTTGATATTGTGACGCATGAAGGGAAATGCAAGTCCACCGAAATTGGACCCTCCACCGAAACACGCTACCACAACATCAGGATATTCCCCAGCCATCTCCATCTGCTTTTCTGCCTCAAGGCCAATGACCGTCTGATGCAGCGTCACGTGTCCCATCACCGAACCCAGCGTATACTTGCAGTTGGGGGTCATCCTCGCCAGCTCCACCGCCTCAGAGATTGCCGTACCCAGTGAGCCTTGATGGTTGGGGTATTTGGTGAGGATATCCTTTCCCGCCCGAGTCGACATCGAGGGCGAAGGCGTCACCTGCGCACCGAAGGTCTGCATGATGCTACGGCGGTAAGGCTTCTGCTCATATGATACCTTCACCTGATACACTGCTGCTTCCAACCCAAACACCTTGGCCGCATACGAGAGAGCCGCACCCCATTGCCCAGCTCCTGTCTCTGTTGTGACATTGGTCACGCCCTCCTGCTTGCAATAGTAAGCTTGCGCGAGCGCCGAGTTGAGCTTGTGCGAGCCGATAGGGCTCACGCTTTCATTCTTGAAATAGATATGAGCCGGCGTGCCGAGCGCCTTCTCCAGGCCATAGGCACGCACCAGCGGGGTACTCCTATAATAGGTATACATCTCGCGCACTCGTTCAGGGATGTCAATCCACACATCAGTCATGTTGAGTTCCTGATCCGATGCCTCACGTGAGAACAGTTCATACAAGTCCTCGGGCCTCACAGGTTCACCCGTCTTGGGATTAAGCATGGGCATGGGCTTATTGGGCATATCTGCCTGAATATTGTACCACTGTGTAGGAATTTCGCTTTCCGGCAAGATGAATCTCTTCTGTTTCATAACGCTATCGACAATTAAAAGAATCCGATGCCACATTTTCGGAGCATCGGATTCGTGTTACATTATATTTATATTTCTTTATATATACATCAGCAAACCATGCTCACACTTCAAAGCTGAGCCACCACCAAAACTTGCTGAGGTTTACCAATGCGTTCATTTCGTACACTTGTTATTTCGCGACAAAGTTATCCTATTTTTATATATTTACAAACAAATTGCAAGAAAAGTTTACCAATCAGCAACAATTATCAACAAACATCGTTCCCAACCCCTATCGGGCAATATCTATTTTTGTCTTCACGCCCTTTATCTTCTCGTTATTCACGAGAGCAAGCAACTGCTTAACTTTGGTACGGCGCACGGCAACGTAAGCATAATACTCATGTACATCTATTCCGCCCACATCTTCGCGGGCTAGCCCACCCTTCTTATACAGAAAGCCTGCAATATCCACCTTATTCACCTTATCCTTCTTGCCGCGACCGACATATAGGGTCACCCATTTCGGTGGTTCGGGACGCCCCGGCCGCTCGGGAAGGATAAAGTCCTCCACACCCTCTCCCACATAATCAGGTAAACGCTCTTCGGCATGCAGAATAAGGTATGATTCACCCTCAGCATCCCATCGCGCCGTACGCCCCGTACGATGCACATAAGCCTCTTCGCTTCCCGGCAAATGATAGTGTATGATATGCTGCACCTCCGGGATATCCAACCCTCGAGCAGCAAGGTCGGTACTCACAAGCACATTACTACTTCCGTTACGGAACTTATAAAGCGCCCGTTCACGCACCTCCTGCTCCATTCCTCCGTGATAAGCCTCATGGGCCAGTTTCTGTTCGCGCAGATAGCCTGCAACCCTATCCACCGACTCACGGTGATTACAAAAAACTATTGCCTGACCGCCTCCCAGCGTACACAACAACTTATATAGTGTATGCAGTTTGTCCTTGCATTCCGAATGCACCGTATATACCTTCACCCTACTCTCAGCTTCCGCCATGTCGAGATAGTCAATCTTCACCGGACATGCCACTCCCGTAAAGGCAGGTATCTCCTCCATATCCGTCGCCGAGGTCAAGCAGCGAAACCTCACCCCTGACAGTTTATCCAAGACCTCCTGCATCTCGCCTTGGAAACCCAGTTCAAGACATTTGTCAAACTCGTCAATGACCATTATCCGTATGTTCTGCGCATCGATATTTCCTTTGGCTAGATGGTCATTTAGTCTACCAGG
The DNA here is from genome assembly GCA_045544835.1 of Bacteroidaceae bacterium. Classification (GTDB taxonomy): domain Bacteria; phylum Bacteroidota; class Bacteroidia; order Bacteroidales; family Bacteroidaceae; genus UBA1189. Next base: position 52,038 of record JAZPZS010000197.1, read on the forward strand.
CGTTCCTACGATAATCGAGGGCAGCACTCCCTTCATGGTGCGGTGCTCATCCATGGCAGCACGTCCACCATACACGCTCATCGCCTTCCACGGCAGTGCCATAGCCTTCAACACCGAATCAATTTGCAGGGCAAGTTCACGCGAAGGAACGATAATCATTGCCTGCACGCCAGCCACCTCGGGCCGCATCCTCTCAATGAGCGGGAGCAGGTAGGCCAGTGTCTTGCCCGTCCCTGTCGGCGAGAGCAGCACCACATCATTCTTCGTGCGGCAAGTCAGGAGCGCCTCCTCCTGCATCAGGGTGAGTGCATCTATCGCAAGATGCGCCAAAGCATCCTTTTGGATTTCGTTGAGTCGCAAATGAGTCATAGTTTTCTTAATATGATTATTTATAACACAGCGCGAATGTATAGCATTGACATTCACCTCGGAGAGTGCCATCGCGAGGCCATACAGCCCCATACACATCTCGCCTGTTTCATCAGCTTATAAGATTGATGGGACAAATATAAATAATATGCTCCGATTCTCCAAACTTGCGACCTCAATAATCGAATGAAGAGCCAACAATGAAATAATAAATCATGAAATGTGAATTATTTTTAATACCTAGACATCAGTAGTAGGATGTATAATCCACAGCAATAGCTCGTTAAAACCACCAAATCACCCATATCAGCAGCCAAACGGCAACTTACGTAGAAGCGAGAGTAAAAATAAGCTTTGCTTAATCTTTGCCGAGCGACAAGGAAGAAAGCGAAGCTAAATATAGACAAGCCGAAAAAGACACTCCCAAAATCGGACAAAAAGATTTTGGGAAATGGACAAAGAGATTTTTCCTAACGGAAGGCTCCGTCAATTTAATCAGAGCCTTGCAATAGAATTGCCGGAGCCTTGCGTTTCGCGCGATACATGTATGTACTGATTTTATTGCATGTCTGTAATAAATCTATAGCATGCATCAACCGCTAAAAAACGCATTGTACAAGGAAATTCGTACAAAACGAGAAACATTTTCACCCAGCACGAGCAAGCCACATCGATATATATAAGGATTTCCCATCTACCCCTTGGCAAGGATGCGAGTTGAAAATCGAAAGATAAAAGCTGAAAGTTAACTATCAAGACGTTACGAATCGGTTTGCGTACAAAAATCCACACTTATACCCCTTGGCAAAACGGGGAATATCCCTTGGCAGAGGCTTAGAACCCACATTGTTTTCTGCCAAGGGGTATCAAAAAGGGCTTGGCAGAATGCTTCACACTGATTTGCAATAAGATTTGGAGCTTTTATCGCTGCCAATGCCAAGGGGTAAACGCAAATCATTATTAGTGGGAAAAGATGCTCGCTGCACCTGAGACAAGCGTTTTTAGAACCTGCGACAATTATTTATTGAACCTAAGAAAATCAGTTTGAGTACTTGTAAGAAAAAACGCACAGCCCATCTGTCACGATGAACTGTGCGTTCTCCTGAAATGGCACATCCATTCTTGACGAGAGGCAATCACCTAATCTCCATAAACAATAAGGCAATAATAAAGAAAAAAAGAAGATACCGCGGTATCTTCTTTTAGTGGTAGCGCCTACGGGAATCGAACCCGTGTTCCATGCGTGAGAGGCATGTGTCCTAGCCGCTAGACGAAAGCGCCATCTGCAAAAAGGATTGCTTCGCGGAAGCTGGGGGATTCGAACCCCCGGTACGGTAACCCGTACGTCAGTTTAGCAAACTGGTGGTTTCAGCCACTCACCCAAACTTCCAAAGGTTACAAGCCGTTTCCTTTTTGCGGATGCAAAGGTAGGAACTTTTTTCCGACCTAGCAAACAATTCCTCATTTTTTTCATACCTTTATGGAAATTTTCATGAAGATACTGGCACTCGCAGTGAGAAATATTCAAGCAAGCTTGATATTTCTCGCTCGTTTATTTGTATCTTTGTACTAAAATTTATCGGAATACACGATTTAGGTATTTTTCACGTTATACAAACAAAACGTACACCTCTTTATATATAAGCATGAGCGAACACGACATTTTACCACGCGGCTGCCGCATCATCGACTTCCCCCAGTTTATGGATGATCGGGGCGGTCTGTCGTTTGCCGAGAGCCAAGGACACATTCCCTTCCACGTTGAGCGGGTATTCTGGCTCTACGACCTCTCGGGTTGCCGCTCGCGAGGCGGACATTCGCACGGCCATTGCGCCCAGGTGGTAGTAGCCGTCCATGGAGCCTTCGACCTCGTGCTCGACGATGGCGAGGTACGCACGACCATCCACCTCGACTCTCCCCATCGGGGCGTGCTCATAGCGCCTACCGTTTGGGACGAGCTGAAGAACTTTGCCGAGGGCACGGTGGTCATGGTCATGGCTTCGCACCATTTCGATGCCGAGGACTACATCAGCGACTACGAGGAGTATCGCGGCGAGTTGGTGGAGCTGAGGCCCTACGACAGTGCCCGAGCCAGCGAGTGGGATGCCTTTGTGGACCGTGCCAAGAACGGCACCTTCCTCTACAAGCGTGGCTATATGGACTACCATGCCGACCGCTTCACCGACTGCTCACTGATGTTCTACAAGCGCGGCGAACTCATCGGCCAGCTGCCTGCATCCTGGAACAAGGAGCGGCGTACGGTAACCTCTCATGGTGGCCTCACCTATGGCGGACTGCTTCTCTCCGAAGGAGCCACCACCATCGAGACGCTCAACATGATGAGCTGCGCCGCGTCATGGTTTGCCCATCACTTGGGAGCCAAGGAATGGATATACAAGCCCATACCTTATATATATAATAGCGTGCCGAGCGAGGAGGACCTGTATGCCCTCTTCCGCATGGACGCCAAGCTGACGAGCCGCTCCGTAGCCTCGGCCATCAGCTGCGACCGCCGTGTTGCCATGCGCACCCTACGCAAGCGCTGCATTGCCAAGGCACGCAAGAGCCAACTCCACTACGAGGAGTCTGCCGAGTGGAGCACCTTCTGGCCCCTGCTCAAGACCATCCTCAAGAGCCGCCACGACGCCACACCCGTACACACCCTTGAGGAGATAGAGCTGCTGGCTTCCCGCTTTCCCGAGAACATACGCCTCTTCGTGGCTCGCCACGAAGGCACCATCGTAGCTGGGGCTGTCGTATACGAGACCGCCACGGTAGCCCACACCCAATACCTTGCCGTATCGGACGAGGGCACGCGCCACCACGCTCTCGACGGCCTCATCGCCTACCTTGCCGAAGAGCGCTATGCCGACAAGCCCTATCTGGACCTCGGCACCTCCATGGAGCCCGCCACCTCGCAACTCAACGAAGGACTCATCTTCCAGAAAGAGGGCTTTGGAGCACGGGCCGTGGTGTATGATGCCTACGTGATTCAATTGACAATTGACAATTAACAATTGACAATTTCCCACCAAGAGTTATTTTCAAGCTATCACCGTACTTATGATCAAGTTTCTCGACATACAAGCCATGAACGCAGCCCACGGAGCAGAGATTGAGGAGGCCGTGCTACGTGCCACACGCTCGGGCTGGTATCTCCGTGGCGAGGAGACCCGCCGCTTCGAAGAAGTCTATGCCCGCTACATCGGCTGCCGCCATGCCATCGGCTGCGGCAATGGGCTCGATGCGTTGCGCCTCATCTTCCGTGCCTATATCGAGATGGGAGTACTACACGAAGGCGACGAAGTCATCGTACCGGCCAACACCTACATCGCCAGCATCCTTGCCGTCACCGACAACCGCCTGAAGCCCATCTTCGTGGAGCCCAATGCCGAGACACTGCAAATCGACGACACCCTGATAGAGCAAGCCATCACGCCCCGCACACGCGCCATCCTCATCGTCCACCTCTACGGCCGCTGCGCCTATACAGAGCATATAGGTAACCTGTGCCAACAGTACAACCTGCTGCTTATCGAGGACAATGCGCAGGCACATGGATGCATGGAACAATTGACAATTCACAATTCACAATTCACAATTGGCTCCGCGACGCCTTCAGAACACGAAAAGCATCAAGACAATAATTGTCAATTGTCAATTGTCAATTGTCAATTCAGAAAGACAGGTTCTCTCGGCCACGCCGCAGGACACAGTTTCTATCCGGGTAAGAACCTCGGTGCACTGGGCGATGCCGGTTGCGTCACTACCGACGATGACGAGCTGGCTGCCGTAGTACGTGCCTTGGGCAACTACGGCTCTGCCGAGAAGTACGTGTTCCGCTACACCGGCTACAACAGTCGCATCGATGAGCTGCAAGCTGCCGTGCTCACGGCCAAGCTCCCCCACCTCGACGCCGACAACCGCCACCGCGCCAGCATTGCCGAACTCTACTATAAAGGTATAGACAACCCGCTCGTGCGTCTGCCGCGCCATGTCGCTCCCGAGCACAACGTCTACCACCTCTTCCCCATCTTCTGCGACGAGCGCGACCGTCTACAACAGCACCTCAAGGCGTGTGGTATCGAGACCCTCATCCACTACCCCATCCCGCCCCCTCAGCAGGAGTGCTACAGAGAGTATGCCCACCTGGCGCTGCCCATCACCGAGCAGATACACCGCACCGAGCTATCCCTCCCCATCGGGCCCACGATGAGCGAAGCCGAGGCACAGCAAGTCATCGAGGCCATCAACGCCTTCATATAGAGGAGATAACATTCACTTTTATTTGTGGTGGAATTCGCGAGCCAAATGCCAAGACCATACGATTCATCAGCCCCATGTCCAAATGGGAACCAAGCGAGCAGCACAGTACACCCTGTAACCTCGCACCCCGCCAATCAAGCAACCTTGCACCTGTTTGACAAACACGCAAAGATTACAACCTGCCACCCCACCCTGGCAGGTTTTTCGGGTCAAGTGTGAAAACCAGCCAAGGGGTGTTGGCAGGTTTCGTTATTGATGCCTCGTAACATCCTCATAACGCGCAGAATAGGACTCTACACAATTACATTTTTGCCACCTGGCAGGTTTTTATAATTTCATCTTCATCTGCTATTCAATAAAATCACTAGTAATAAAACGAGTACGACAAACCATTCATTTTCAAAAGACTAACTATACTAAAGTTTTTCTCCTCGCGAAGAGAATATTTTACTCTCGCGAGGAGAATACTTTACCCACGCGAGGAGAATAGTTTATCCTCGCGAAGGTAATGTATAAGTCGGATCGTAGCCATGTCGTTCTGTGAGCCAAGGAGTTGACTATAAAGCTTGTCTTCCTAAGACCGCTTGGCCTCCGACTTATACTAAAGTTTTTCTCCTCGCGAAGAGAATATTTTACTCTCGCGAGGAAAATACTTTACCCACGCGAGGAGAATAGTTTATCCTCGCGAAGGTAATGTAT
>JAZPZS010000198.1:0-4659 GCA_045544835.1 Bacteroidaceae bacterium
TAGAGCTTACGCAAGGGGTTGCGGTGTGCCTCGGCATCGCTCTTGCGGTTGCGATAGATGTCGATAGCCATGTAGATGGCCTGACGCATGGAGTTGGCCGAAGCTTCATTCTTGCCGGCAATGTCGAATGCGGTGCCATGGTCGGGCGAGGTGCGCACAAGCGGAAGACCTGCCGTAAAGTTCACGCCATCGTCCATAGCCAATACCTTGAATGGTGTGAGGCCCTGGTCATGGTACATGGCCAATACACCATCGAAATGGGTGTACGAAACATTGCCCATGAAACCATCGGCAGGGTAGGGACCGAAACAAAGCACACCCTTCTCGCGCATGGCTTGGATGGCAGGGGTGATGATGGTTTCCTCTTCATTGCCTATCACACCGCCATCGCCAGCATGGGGATTGAGGGCCAGCACAGCAATGCGGGGAGCACCGATGCCGAAGTCTGACTTCAGCGAGGCATTGAAGATATCGAGTTTCTCTTCTATTAGCTCTTGGGTAAGCGATGATGCAATCTTGGCTACAGGCACATGCCCTGTGACGAGCGCTACACGCAATCTGTCGTTGGCCAGTATCATCAGTGCCTTGGCGCCTTCGCCCACGCATTGCTCGATATATTCGGTGTGTCCAGGGAAGGTGAAGGTTTCTGACTGAATCATCTCTTTATGGATGGGGGCAGTCACCAGCACATCATACAAGCCCTCCTTGTAATCCAGCATGGCTTTCTCCAAAGCGTCGAGTGCAGCCTTGCCTGATTCGCGGGAAGCCTTGCCCAGGTCGACCTTCACTTCATCGTCGTTGCAGTTGATGACATTGATCCGGCCAGGGATGGCCTCGGAGGCCGAGTTAATGATAGAAAATGAGGTCTCCAGATTGAGGGCCTTGCGGTGATAGGTCATTACCTTGGGCGAACCATATACTATAGGGGTGCAGAGCTCAAGCATTGTGGGGTCCTCGAAAGCCTTCAGTATGACTTCGTACCCGATGCCGTTGACATCGCCTTGCGTAATAGCTATTCTTATTCTATTTTGTTCCATTATATAAAGTGTTTCGTGTTATTTTGTTTCGGGTTCAATTACAATCTCCTCCAAGCCGTATGACAGGCTGTTCACCTCCTGCTCGGCAGGTAGCTGTACGGTATATAAGGCAGCCTCCATGCGGCGTACGAGGTCGCGCTTCAGCGATTCGGGAGCATAGATGAAGGCTTCAGCTACGATGATGCGGCCATTCACCTCATCGACACGTGAGTGCGACACGAAGGGACCTCCCATGCGGTCGCCCTGCACACGCCAGAGACCACGGGCCACTTGGGCATACTTACCACGTACGGTGGCGTCCTCTACGTATACCATTCCATGGTTGGTAGTCATATAGCTTCCTTCGGGACCACCAGGGATGTTGACTTTCATCACAGAGTCGCGCTTCTGGAGGAAGTAGTCGAGCGTAAAGGTGTTCTTGTCGGTGTAGGGATAGGAGTAAAGCACGAGGTTCATGTCCTTCTTGCCTATGTTCGTAGAGGCCCAGAAAAAGTCTTTCCCTTTTTTAAACTTGTTCAACTCCCAAGGCACCCATACGTCAACATCGAGAATCTCTTTGGCCAGACGTGAAACTTCGAGGTTATGCTTTTCGCTCAGGTTCTCAATTTCGCGGTTCATCTCGGCTTTGGTGAAAAAGTCGATGATAGCCTGCTGATTGTTGTTGATATATTCGGTCAGGCTCTCCTCATCGGGTGCCTGCAGGGTCATGATCATCTGGGGATAGGAGTAAACGTTGCGTGCAAACTTGAACTTCGGCTGTGTGTAGATGTCCTGAATGTTCACCTTGATGATATTACGCATAATCTTGAACATGTTGCTATTGAAGCCTTCGGGCTCAACGCGTGAGATGCGGAACGTACGCTCCGACTGGGGAAGTCCAGGCACATCGCTGTCGAGTACGTTGAATACAGCACGGCCGAGCGGGCGGTCCCATTGCTCATCGTCCATAACCACCAGCATCTCGTAGGGGAGACCTGTAGCGTTGGGCATCAACAGTCTCTTCTTCTTTTTCTTGGAGACCTTCTTGGTAGCGGTCTTCTTCACGCTCTCCTTCTTGGTGTTCTCCTTGGCTGCACCCTCCTTGTTACCACAACTGGCCATACAGAGTGCCATGAGGCATGTAACTGTGTAGATAAGATATTTTTTCATCTTGATTGTATTTCATTTAGTTTTCAATATTCAATTTTTCAGCTTCTTTGTTGACAGCATGCCGCACGCTGCGTAGATATCCTCGCCGCGCGATGCACGTATCGTAGTGAACAGCCCATGACGTGTGAGATAGTCACGGAAGGCTACCATACGCTCCATGGGTACACCATCAAGCTCTGAATCGGGGATGGCATGGAAGCGAATGAGGTTGATGCGGCACTGCAATCCATCGAGCAGACGCACCAGCTTGCGGGCATCGGCCATAGTGTCGTTCACCCCGTCGAAGAGGATATACTCAAATGATAGGCGGCGCTGTCCTGTAAAATCATACGTTCTGAGCAGTTCTACCATCTCACTGATGGAGTAGATACGCTCGGCGGGCATCAATTCAGAGCGCACCTGTGGCGTCGGAGCATGCAGACTAATGGCTAAGTGGCAGTCACTCTCGTCGAGGAAGCGCTTGAGGTTCCCCCTCACACCTACGGTAGAGAGTGTGATGCGGCGGGGACTCCATGCCAATAGCTTGGGGTCTGTGAGCAGGCGTAAGGCCTTGAGCACCTCATCGGTATTGTCAAGCGGCTCGCCCATACCCATCATCACCACATTGGTGAGCGATGTACTCTCGGGAATGGCATAGAATTGATTGAGGATTTCACCTGCTGTGAGGTGTGCACTGAAGCCTTGTCGACCTGTCATGCAAAAGGCGCAGTGCATCTTGCAGCCCACCTGTGACGACACACACAGTGTGGCGCGATCATCGTCGGGGATATAGACAGCCTCTACGAACTGCCCTTCGCGAATCTTGAACAGATACTTGATAGTGCCGTCCTTGGAGTGCATTGCCTCTACGGGATCAGTAAGCCCTACTTCGTAGTGTTGGTTCAGTACTTCGCGGTGCTTGAGCGACAGGTTGGTCATCTCATCAATGGAGCGTACACGGCGCACATAAACCCACTCCATCATCTGCCGCGCAGCAAAACCTGGCATACCCATCTCCTTTGCCACTGCTTGTAGCTCAGCAAGGTCCATTCCCAAAAGTTTCTTCTTCGATTCGCTCATCTTAATACTCATCTAGAAATTCGCCAAGGCGAAACATTCCGCCCCATTTTAAGGCAATTATTGGCAAAGATACGAAAAAGCAGATGAAAAACATAAAAAGCTTTTCATAAAGATGCAAAAAGCAAACAAAAAAAATCAAGATTTGGCAAACAGGAAGAATCGATTGTCTTCTTCAAAATTCAAAGCCTTGTTGCTACAAAACGTTCTCCAGCACACGATGAGCAGGGAGTCAGACGATAGGCATACAGCACTGTTACATTAGAAGCATCATGCAACGCCCATTCTAACTGGCTCAGGCTAACGGTCTTACCATCCAAATCCCCACGATAGCTGAGCAGTATTGGAGTATCAACATACTGTGTAGAATGAATTTCACCCATGAATGGATAGTAAGAAACCATCGTCGGAATCACATCAACAACGAAATCGCCTAACCGCGTCTCGTCAGGTAAAATAACTGTCCGTGAATAGTAACGTGCCATAGTTTATCAGTGAATAGAGTCATTAACAAAAGTAACAGAATCGCTCATGAGCGAATCAGCTCTCAACGGGTCATTGAATTGCGCTACATGATAACGTATCAAGCGTGGATTTATAATCAACAATCGAGCTACATCTTCGTCGCCTTTCAGATAAACTGTACCATCAACACTCTTCACTTGCCAACCCATAGTATCAACAACCTCTAGAGAATAGTTACCCGAACCATACAGCAACGTATCAGCGACAAGCAACGAATCGTTCATATATTCCACCTTAAGATTCAAGTGAAGGTAATGACTTACCGAGTCAACCACCTCGTTGATAAAGACTGCCTTTCCACTCCACTCAATGCGATCATTAGCCATAAAGTTGGTATCAGTGGGAACAGAAAAATGATATCGGTTTTCGAGAGGTGTAGACGACAACTGCAAGAAAGGTATATCATACCACAAGTTAGCCGAATCTCCTACCACACTAATCGGTTCACGCCTCATAGGCTCCACGGATTCCGCGTCAATACGCTTCAATTCTTGAGTTATTTTTGCGGAAAGGTTAGAATAAATCAATGACAAACCTTCGGGATGACGCGCATAGTAAACCAATGAGCTATCAATCTCTTCTTGGGTCACTCCGTGTTTGTCATACACATAGTCAAAATAGAAATCTTTCTTAAAACGGTCAGATGAGGGCAGGTCACTGATCATCACCTGTGCCAGATGGTAATCGTAAAGCACATCTTCGAGTTTATCAGGCGGAATCACATTCCCCTTGGGCTTATCGGCACAAGCGGACAACAGTGACAATACCACTACAGCCACCAACTGCAGACTATTTCGAAGCGCCCTTCTCATCAGCAGCATGATTCGGACCCTCGAGTCCCCAGTTCATACATTTATTATAGAACAGCAGCACCGCGATGACGGCACAGCTG
>JAZPZS010000199.1:0-23041 GCA_045544835.1 Bacteroidaceae bacterium
CTCCACCTCACCGCCAAAGTCCGAGTGACCCGGCGTGTCAATAATATTTATCTTAGTCCCTTTATAGTTGATTGATACGTTCTTGGAGAGAATCGTTATTCCTCGCTCACGTTCCAAGTCATTGTTGTCGAGTACCAACTCACCACCGTTCTGGTTCTCACGAAACAGGTTTCCGGCGAGCATCATCTTGTCGACCAACGTCGTCTTACCGTGGTCTACGTGCGCAATAATGGCAATGTTTCTGATGTCCTGCATATATTCTTTTCTGAGTTTTTGAGTTTATAAGTTCTTGAGTCTTTTAATAAAAGGCCCTAGTATTCGAACTTACAAACAAAATCAAATGCAAAGATACAACAAGCCGAGAGGAGAACAAAATAAACTTATTTATTTTTTTATCTAGAGGCACAATGAATGCTTGCGCTCAGCTCGTCTGAGAATCTTCTGTTTGCGCAAGCAAATATTAGTACAAACAGCAACGTTTTTATCCAAAAATATATACATTTGCAAAAGCAACCTACTACACCCTGAAAACTATGCAAAAGCAATACACCTATTCCCTATCCGAAGAGATTGTCAACATGAGCACCCACGCCGTGGGACTTGCCATGGCACTTGCCGTGTGCATATACTTCCTCGTGCAGAGCAGTGGCACAGGTTCCTGGTTGGTACCCTTCAGCCTGACGCTCTACCTGTTTGGTGTGGTCAGTTCGTATGCCGCCTCGGTGCTCTACCATGCCATCCCCTCTGCTCGGGCCAAGGCCAAGGCGCGGGCACGCAAGCTCGACCACGCTGCCATCTACTGGCACATTGCCGGCAGCTATACCCCACTCACGCTCATTGCCATGCGCGATGGCGGCGCACCCGTCTGGGGATGGGCGATATTTGCTTTCGTATGGCTATGCGCTATCGTGGGCACAGCACTCAGCTTCCGCAAGATGAAGGCGCAGAGCTATCTCGAGACCACTTGCTATGTGCTCATGGGGCTCACCATCCTCGTGGCGTTCAAGCCCTTCTACGACACCTGCGGACTCCCCATCGTGCTATGGGTCGTGGGCGAAGGGGTGGCCTACATCGTGGGAGCCGTGCTCTACAGCTTCAAGCAGATACCCTACATACACTCCGTCTTCCACGTATTTGTCATCCTCGGCGACATCTGCCACATGATAGCCACCTGGATGATGTTGCAGATATTCGTATTATAAGCAGACTATACACAGAAATAATCATTTACCAAGGATAAACTCACAAAAAACAAACCAATATGAGCACCATCGATTACACCCAAGTACCCTACAACTTTGCACTCTGCCTACACACCCAGTGCCCAATGGCCAGCACCTGTCTACGCCGCCTGGTATGGGACACCGTGCCCGACAGCCAAGAGCAGCTCAACGTGCTGAACCCCACATGCACAACACCCGATGATACCTGCCGCCACTACCGCCCTGCACAGAAGGAGGTGTATGCCCGCGGCTTCCGTGGCATGCAGGCACAGATGCTGCCCGCGCAATACACCAAGTTTAGCGACAAACTGATAAAATACTTCTCGCGCAACTGCTACTATGAGCGTCGCCGTGGCGACCGCCTCTGCTCACCCAAAGAGATAGCCTACATACGCGAAGTGCTCACCTCAATAGGGCTCCCCCACCTCGAGTTCGACGCCTACGAGGAGCGCTACAACTTTGTTGACTGAGAATCTCCCTTGAATCATCTCGAGTAAAGAAGTTCGACCTGTACGATTGGATCTTCCTCTCGCGAAAATGATATTGTCTCACGCAGAGGGCGCAGAGAACGCAAAGCATACGTCGCTGACGCTTGTATGTCCCATCCGGGGTGTGTACACTCGGCGTTCCGCCGACAAGCGCGGGCGAAGCGACGCGCCTCTGTGCTCTTCGCGTCCTCTGCGTGAGTTAAAAAGCCATGTGAATGAAGCTTTTCCAATCGTACAGGTCGAAATATTTTTGCCCTGGCAGAGTACACATCCCGATGAAATCGGCGTTTTTTGAATGCAACAAGCACATCACCCCTCTTTTCCCTATATGGCGAAAGTTCATAAATCGGTTGGCTTTGGCAGAGTGAAGCGAGAGCAATGATAAACTTGTTAAATTATTGCCGAGCAAGCAAGCCATCTTAAAGCAAAGCTATATATTGGCAACGATGACACACGGCAAATCAGAAAAATCACGTAACTATCAGTACTTCCTTGCAAGTACTACAGTACTTACAGTCAAGTACTCGAGTACTTACGGCTCAGTACTGTAGTACTGACAAGGAAGTACTGGCTTTTGATGCAGTGAAGTGTCATCCCGACAGAGCGTGGCGACGAGGGATCTCTGCAAGATTTTATTGCTATGCACAATCCTGAAGTTTATCGTTATCGTTGCAGTGCGCATCCTCTGCCATTGCCAACCGATTTATGAACTTTCGACAATAGAAATACCCATTCTATGTATCAAACATAGCGAAGTAGAATATATAAGCAACAGTGATACAAGAAAAGGAACGGAAGATAAAAATAGTCGGCGGTGTGAACTGATGTTTCCAACCGCCGACTACATTTATTATAGAGATACTATACTCGTGTACTTACTTTACAATCACCTTACCATTATCTACCACTTGGCCCTTCTGCTGCAGAGTAAAGTTGTACATTCCACTGCGAAGCATTGAGGCAGGAATCTGCACATAGTTCTCTCCTGCAGGGATATCACGGCGACCTACCAATTGACCATTTACGCCCGTAACAACCAGTTCGCGTGCCACGTTGCTGTTCTCGTCGTTCAACGTAATGGTGATTTGTGTGTCACGGTCAGCAATGGTGGGAGAGATGTTCATTGCGGCACGTGTTTCACGTACGAAGTTGATGCTGTTGGTTTCTTTATTAATTTCATATACACAACGAATTTCTTCATTGTTTTCATCATGGCATGTTACGATTAGATAGCTCCTATTTTGTATTAATATCAATAATACCCCTGAAAACAAATCAAAATCCCTATCAAATTTATAAAGACAATCTCCACTTTCATTTACAATCTGCACATTTCTATAAATCTCTTTCTCCCAATCGTAATCACTATAAGACAGAAACTCATATTGTTCGTCTTTATTAAAGAGAGTCTGTGTATAGAAAAGTGCAGGATTATAATACCCAGAATAAAGCATAATACCTATCAAATTTGGATTCTTAAATGTCTTTACTTCTTTAAATTCACTATTAAAAATGGTTGCTCCCTCTTCCGAAGAAAAAAGTATTTGTGGTTGCTGCTCGTATGTAAATAGGGCTTCGATATAGTGAACTCCTGTACATTCTGCTACAGTTGTTACATTTTCCAACCCTTGTGCCATCACATTAGCACCCATCAATACCGCAGCGCATGCTGCCATTCCTTTGCGTAAAATCGCCTTCATAATCTTTTCTTTTTTAGTTATACATAAGGTTAATAATCTATCAACTAAAGCAAAAAAGAAGCGTGGTCTGCTATGCCACGCCTTTGTCTGAAGGTCCTGAGAAAACCCGAATAAGCAGAAATGGAGATAACAGTCCACGCGAAACGCGCAGAACCATCATGCAATCCTTGCTTGTTCTTGAAAATTTCTCAGGTTCTCAGACAACAAGAGAGCATAACGCTTCTATTTTACCAAAATGTCTTGACGAATCTTCCGATTCATCGCTGCAAAGTTAGTGCAAACCGAGAGGAGAACAAAATAAATTCATTTATTTTTTTATCCCGAGGTGCAACCTAATTTCTTCTTGCAAAGCAAGAGAAAGTTAGTGCAAGGCGAGAGAAAAACCAAAACAAGTTTTGATTTTTTGACTTAAGCCCTTTCGATTATATCTTCAGGCGTCAACCTAAAGGTTCCGAGCCGCAGCCTAACTCCTGTCAACAAAGTAGTCTAAAGCAGCTGCGCTTTGATATTGGCCAAGACCTTCTCGCTGAGGCGTACAAAGGCTTGTGAGGTACGTCCCGTAGAGACACGCATGCAGCGTACGTCGGGGCGAGATAACAGATGTTCCCCACCCAAGGCACCTATGGTGTCGCAATAGAGACGATTGTCACCACTGTCGAGCCAGCGAAGCAAGGCGGACTCATCCCAAGCTGGCGATAGCCCCGTATTGAAAAGTACCTTGTGATGTCCTAGACGAGCCATCTCTTCTTCGTGGAGCAGTACCGTATTCTTATTAAGGCAACAGAAAACGACGTCGCTCCACTCCATGAGTTCACCCAACGGCATGTAGCGATAACCCTTGGAAGCAGCGGAAGCCTTCTCGTTGCGGGCAAAGTAGGAGATATCGGCACCAAAGAAGTGCAGGGCATCGGCAATCATGCCTCCCGACTTGCCCAATCCTACCACACCTACCTTGAGACCTGTAATCTCGCGGGGCATGCTCTCCCAAGATGGTTCACCGAAGCCGTGGAGCAGACGCACCAATTCGCTCACCACATATTCCACCACTCCCTCATCGCCATAGTCACGTATGCCGGTGACCGTGATGCCATGAGCCTCAGCATAGCGGATGTCCACATTGGCACTCTCGGGGGAGTAGAGCGAACAGCACATGCCTACATACCGGATATGGGGGCATTGAGCCATGATGTCGGCAGTGAGCGTCGACGTGTAGCTCAGCAATACCGCATCGGCATCGCCTATGCGACGTACGATTTCCGCTGCTGTGGAGGGTATATCAGGGTAAAGTTCAACCTCGAGTGCATATTCACACAGTTCTTTCTCAGCTGAGGGGATGAGGCTGATGGGCTCGATGGCCACTATCTTGTTGAATCTATTCATGGGCATAGGGGGTAAATGTCAGTGTTGCATCATTAAGGAGCGGAGCGCTGAAGGTGAGCGTCACGGGTGCATCGCCATTGACTTGCACGTAGGATACGAGATAGCCCTGGAAGGCGCGGCGCTGGCGTGCCTTGGGGTGGCTCATGTCGCTGTTGTCGGAGTTCTCGAGGCCCAGCAGGCGGGCAGGTCCCTCGACCTGGCAAGAGATCATGTTGTCGGCCAGCTTCACGATGGCGCCCTGCTCATCGAGCACCTCCACGAGCACCTGTGCGGTGCCTCCTGCAGCCGACACCTCGGGCTCGAGCAATGTGGCACGAAGCTGGTAGGGGCGATCGCTGGTGGTGATGGCATAGGTGGCCTGCAGGTTGCCCTCAGCATCGAAGCCCTCGGCGGTGAGGGTGCCGGGACGGTACTCTACGTCCCAATGTATCATGCCGCTGTTGTCGTCGTAGGGGCGCATCTCGCCGATGACCTCGCCATTGAGCTTGAGCTGTGCCTTGGCAGTGTTGGTGTAGCATACCACGCGCACACGCTGTCCGTCGCGGTAGTTCCACGTATCACCGGCATCGATGGAGAGCTGGTTGCCCCAACGGCCACGGCCAGTGCGGTAGGTACCGATGTAGATCATGGGCTTGTCGCTCCAGTGGGCCTCGCGGAACTTGCCGCGGCCCTTGGGATAGTTGGCAAAGTTGAGCAGACCGGTGTGGAGGCCGCGTGAGGGCCATGCGCCTGACTCGCCGAGGTAGTCGGTGCCCGTCCAGATGAACTGGCCGAAGATGTGCTCCTTGTCGCGCACGGCTTTCCAGGCACCGAAGTCGCTGCGGGTCTCGCTGCCATAGATGATGCGCTCGGGGTATTTCTTGTGGTCGGTGTCGTAGCGGTCCTCGGTGTAGTTGTAGCCTACCACGTCGACAGCTTCGGGATACTCGGTCTCGTTGCTCATGACCACACCTGCCAAGGCTCCCGTGACGGGACGTGAGGAGTCAATGGCGCGGATGCAGGCTGCCAGGCGCTTGGCTATCTTGCCTATACGCTCGGCATGCGGACGCTTGGGGTCGTAGCCGCCAAACATGGGCTGGCTGATGCTGCTGCCGTCGAGCACAGGGTGTGAGTAGGGGTCGTTGGGGTAGTCTACCTCATTGCCCACGCTCCAGAGGAACACGCTGGGGTGATTGCGGTCGCGGCGCACGATGTCGGTGATGTCGCGCTCTATCCACTCCTCGAAGAAGTCGGCCGTGCCCTCAAAGCCGGGCTCGCCCTTGTTCCATCCCTTTATCCACTTGCGCTTGGGAAACTCCCACTCGTCGCTGCCCTCGTCCATGATGAGCAGACCCAGCTCGTCGCACAGGTCATACACGATGGGGGCTTGCGGATTGTGGCTCATGCGGATGGCATTGGCTCCCATGGCCTTGAGCGACTCGAGGCGGCGGCGCCATACCTCGGGAGGCACTACGGCACCCAGCACACCGGCATCGTGGTGGAGGCATACGCCCTTGACCTTCATGTTCTTGCCATTGAGGGCAAAGCCCTTGTCGGCACTGAAGTCGAGGGTGCGCAAGCCGGCACGCACCTCGGTATGGTCTATCACCTTACCGTCGGCAAGGAGCTCCACCTGCAGGGTGTAGAGGTAGGGGTCGTCGAGGTTCCAGCGGTGAGGGTTCGAGATTTTTAAATTGAAAATTGAAAATTGAGAATTGAAAGTATTTCCTTCTATGTTTGCATTTTTTGTCGTTGAGGCTACCTTCTTGCCTTCGGCATCGAGCATCGTGATGCGTGCCTGCACCTTCTGGGTCTGTGTGGTGTGGTTGTCTACAGCCACGTCGACCTCGATGGTGGCGCTGCGGTCGGTGAGCCTGGTGGCACGGTAGGCCACGCCCCACTGCGAGAGGTGCACGTCGGGGGCGCTGATGAGGTAGACGTCGCGGTAGATGCCCGAACCGGTGTACCAGCGCGAGTCGGCATAGCGGCTATGGTCGACGCGTACGGCAATGACATTGTCGCCACCCATGTTGAGGTAGGGGGTGAGGTCATACATGAACGATACGTAGCCGTTGGGGCGATGTCCCAAGTGGTGACCGTTGAGGTATACATCGCTGCGGTTATACACGCCCTCGAAGTAGATGTAGTGGCGGGCGGCATCGTCGTCTACAGTGAAGGTCTTGCGATACCATCCTATGCCTCCGGGCAGGTAACCTGTGCAGCTGGCCAGCTCCTGCGAGGGAGCGCTCTCCACGCTCCAGTCGTGGGGCAGCTCCATGGGGCGCCAGCGGCTGTCGTCGTAGTCGGGCTTGCAGGCAGTGCTGTCATCGTGGAGGATGAAGCGCCATCCGGTGTTGAACTTGTCGGCTTGGCCGAACGATACTTGAGCCATAGTGGAGGTCACTAAACATCCGAACAGGGCAAAGAAAACGAGCAGTCGTCTCATGGGTAGTATTATAATGTATTGTTCAATTCGTCGAGTTTTTCCTTTATCTTCTGCAATTCATCCCGCACGTTCTTGAGACGTTCCACGATAGCCTGGCGATCGACCACTTGGCGTTTGCTTGTTTTAAGCCGTGCACGGGCAGCCTTGACGGTAAGTCCCTGCTCCTTGATTAGATGGTGAATCAGGCGAACAAGCTCGATATCCTCTTTCGTATATTGGCGCGTTCCGCCAGCCGTCTTTTTCGGATGGAGGCTAGGAATCTCCTTCTCCCAAAAACGTAGGGTATGCTCTGCAATCCCTAACATCCTTGAGACCTCGCGGATACTATAATATAACTTCAAATCTTTGCTCATCGCCATGTAATGAAAGCAGAAGCGAGAGTCAGTTCCCGACCAGCATCTGCAATTATCTAGTAATTCTAATCCAACACCTTACCATGGTTGTCGGCCATGCGTATCATCTCGTCATATTGGTCGGCATCAAGGTCCATGAAGTAGTAGTTGGCAGGATTTACGGGACGTCCGCGTTGCAGCACCTCGTAGTGTACATGAGGGCCTGTACTCCTTCCGCTGTTGCCCGATAGGGCTATGGTCTCGCCACGAACCACCTTTTGTCCACGTTTCACGTTGAAGCTCTTGAGGTGAGCATAGCGTGTCTCGTATCCGTATCCATGGTCAATGGTCACGATATATCCGTAGCCACGCTCCCAGCGAGCATTCTTCACCACCCCATCGGCCGTGGCATATACCGGCGTACCTATATCACAGGTAAAGTCCATGCCGTCGTGGAAGATGCGCGTCTGATAGATGGGGTGTATGCGGTAGCCATAGCCCGAAGCCGTACGCTTGAGGTCCTTGTTCGAAACGGGTTGAATGGCAGGTAGGTGGCGCAGCATATCTTCGTGGTTCTTATAGAACTGCACCACCTCGTCAAACGATTTCGACTGTATATACAACTGGCGACTCAGCACATCCATCTTCTGCGTAGTGGCAATCACCAACTCTGCATTGTCGAGATCCGAGATTGCCTCATAACGGTTCGTGCCCGCATAGGTAGCATTACGCACGTCGTCAGATACGGGTTCGGCCATAAACATCACACGATAAAGGTTATCGTCACGCTGTCGTATGTCATCCATCACCTCCAAGGCATCATCCATACGTTGCGACAACACTGCATACTGACTTTGAAGGCGCGCATTCTCTTCGCGCAGGTCATCGACACTCTCAGGGGTGCCTAAGATCAGTAGCATAATGAAGTATCCACCGCCCCCCAAAGAAAGGGAAAGAAGCAGGTTGCGCAAGTAGGTAAGCAAACGGCTGCGCATGTTGGGATACACGCGGTCATACGTCTTGGTTTTGTCATTATACTTGTAGTAAACGTTTCTCATCGTCCGTTTAGGTGCTCATGGTACGTTTTTGTGACCATGAAATTGAAAATTTTACCTGTTTCGTAGGGCAAAAGTACGAAAACGTGCGTATCTTTGCAAACTATTTGGCAGAATATTATAAATAATTAGATATTACACAGCTATGTTGACAGCAAAGGAAATCAGAGAATCATTCAAATCCTTTTTCGAGAACAAGGGTCATCAGATTGTACCCTCGGCTCCTATGGTGGTCAAGGACGACCCCACACTGATGTTTACCAACGCCGGCATGAACCAGTTCAAGGACATCATCCTGGGCAATGCCGCAGCCAAGTATAAGCGTGTGGCCGACTCGCAGAAGTGCCTCCGCGTGAGCGGCAAGCACAACGACCTCGAAGAGGTGGGCCACGACACCTATCACCACACCATGTTTGAGATGTTGGGCAACTGGTCGTTTGGCGACTACTTCAAGCAAGAGGCCATCGACTGGGCATGGGAGTACCTCGTTGATGTGCTCAAGCTCGACCCCAAGAACCTCTACGCCACCGTCTTCGAGGGCAGCAAGGAGGAGGGTCTGAGCCGCGACGATGAGGCAGCAGCCATCTGGGAGCGTCACCTGCCCAAGGACCACATCATCAACGGCAACAAGAAGGACAACTTCTGGGAGATGGGCGACACAGGCCCCTGCGGCCCCTGCTCAGAGATCCACATCGACCTCCGCTCCGAGGAGGAAAAGGCAGCCGTGCCCGGTGTGCAGCTCGTCAACCACGACCACCCTCAAGTAATCGAGATATGGAACCTCGTGTTCATGCAATACAACCGCAAGGCCGACGGTAGCCTCGAAGGGCTCCCCGCCAAGGTTATCGACACCGGTATGGGCTTCGAGCGCCTCTGCATGGCGCTGCAGGGCAAGACGTCAAACTACGACACCGACGTGTTCCAGCCCATCATCAAGGTCATCGCAGCCATGTCCGGCAAGGTATATGGCGACGATGCCAAGAACGATGTTGCCATGCGCGTCATCGCCGACCACATCCGCACCATCGCCTTCTCCATCACCGACGGCCAGCTCCCCTCCAATGCCAAGGCCGGCTACGTCATCCGCCGCATCCTGCGCCGTGCCGTACGCTACGCCTACACCTTCCTCGGGCAGAAGCAAGCCTTCATGTACCGCCTGCTCCCCGTACTCATCGAGAGCATGGGCGACGCCTACCCCGAGCTCAAGGCACAGCAGACCCTCATCGAGAAGGTCATCAAGGAGGAGGAAGAGTCGTTCCTTCGCACACTCGACACCGGTATCCGCCTGCTCGACAAGGTCATTGCCGATGCCCGCACCGCCGGCAAGCAGGAGATCAGCGGCGTAGATGCCTTCACCCTGTATGATACCTACGGCTTCCCGCTCGACCTCACCGAGCTCATCCTCCGCGAGAACGGCATGAGCGTCAACCTCGCCGAGTTCACCGCCGAGATGGACAAGCAGAAGGCCCGTGCCCGCAACGCCGCTGCCGTCGACCTGGGCGACTGGGTAGTCCTCACCGAGGGCGAGAGCGAGTTTGTAGGCTACGACTTCACCGAGCACGATGCCCGCATCCTGCGCTACCGTAAGGTGACACAGAAGAAGCAGGAGCTCTATCAGATTGTCCTCGACAAGACCCCCTTCTATGCCGAGAGCGGTGGTCAGGTGGGCGACACCGGAGCCATCGTGAGCGAATACGAGACCATCGACATCATCGACACCAAGAAGGAGAACGGACTCTCCGTACATATCGCCACCCGCCTGCCCCAGCATCCCGAGGCCGAGTTTATGGCCTGCGTTGACACCGACAAGCGTGCCGCCTGTGCCGCCAACCACTCGTGCACCCACCTCATCGACGAGGCCCTGCGCGAAGTCCTCGGCACCCACGTGGAGCAGAAGGGTTCGCTCGTCACGCCCGACTCACTGCGCTTCGACTTCTCGCACTTCCAGAAGGTCACCGATGAGGAGCTGCGCCAGGTAGAGCACCTCGTCAACGCCAAGATACGCGCCAACGTCGAGCTCAACGAATACCGCAACCTCCCCATCGAGAAGGCCCGCGAGCTGGGCGCCATCGCCCTCTTCGGCGAGAAGTACGGCGACCACGTACGCGTAGTGCAGTTTGGCAACTCCATCGAGTTCTGTGGCGGTACCCACGTGAGTGCCACCGGTAAGATCGGTATGGTCAAGATCATCAGCGAGAGCAGCATCGCCGCCGGCGTGCGCCGTATCGAGGCCATCACCGGAGCCAAGGTAGAGGAGATGCTCGACCGCCTGCAGGATGGCATGGGCGAGATACGCCAGCTCTTCCACAACGCTCCCGACCTCAAGGGCACCCTCGTGAAGTTCATCGCCGAGCACGACGACCTCAAGCGACAGATCGAGGAGTTCATGAAGGAGCGTGCCGCATCGCTCAAGGCCGAGCTCGTGGAGAAGATGGCTTGCGTAAATGGCATCAACGTCATCAAGGCCGTAGTGCCCATGCCTGCCGATGCCGTGAAGAACATCGTGTTCCAGCTCCGTGGCGAGAAACCCGAGAACCTGCTCGTAGTCATCGGCAGCGTCGATAGCGACAAGCCCCTGCTCACCGTATCGGCCAGCGAAGACCTCACCGCCAAGGGCATCAATGCCGGACAGCTCGTGCGCGAGGCAGCCAAGCTCATCCAGGGCGGCGGCGGCGGACAGGCCCACTTCGCCACCGCAGGTGGCAAGAACCCCGACGGCATCATCAGCGCTGTCGACAAGGTAGTAGAGCTCGCTACAGTGTAAACCATAATACCCACATAAAAGCACAGCCCGCTATCTGCTTGGCGGATAGCGGGCTTGCTTTAATCATCAAGAACTATCATGAAAAACCTCAACAAACGATTCGTATACTTCATCTGTATGGTATCAGCCATGGGCGGCTTGCTCTTTGGCTACGACTGGGTAGTGATAGGCGGTGCCAAGCCCTTCTACGAACTCTTCTTCGGCATATCAGACTCGCCCCTCATGCAGGGCGTGGCCATGACTACCGCTCTTATCGGTTGCCTCGTGGGCGCCATGATTGCTGGTGCTATGGCCGACAAGTATGGCCGCAAGCCCCTGCTCATCATCTCTGCCGTGCTCTTCACGCTGTCGGCAGTCGCCACGGGTTTGTTCGACGACTTCACGCTATTCAATATCGCCCGTTTCGTAGGTGGCATAGGCATCGGTATCGCTTCGGCCCTGTCGCCTATGTATATTGCCGAGATTTCGCCCAGTGCTATCCGTGGCAAGCTCGTGTCGCTCAATCAGATGACTATCGTGCTCGGTATCCTCGGAGCACAGATTGCCAACTGGCTCATAGCAGAGGATGTGCCTTCAAGCTTTGGTAGCACCGAGATTCTATCTTCGTGGAACGGACAGATGGGTTGGCGCTGGATGTTCTGGGCCGAGGCTGTGCCTGCATCGCTCTTCCTGCTGCTGGCCTTCTTTATCCCCGAGAGTCCGCGTTGGCAGGTGCTTCGTGGCTATCAGTCGCAAGCTCAGACTACGCTTACCCATATTGGTGGTGAGGAGTATGCCCGTACCGAGATGGATACCATACGCCAGTCGGTCAATGCCGATGCTTCGGCCGAGAAGGCTGGCCTCAAGACCCTCTTCTCGCGCAAGTATGCCACTGTGCTCACCTTGGGTATCATCATCGCCGTGTTTCAGCAGTGGTGTGGCACCAATGTCATATTCAATTATGCTCAAGAGATTTTCTCAGCTGCAGGCTATAGCGTAGGCGATGTGTTGTTCAATATTGTCGTAACAGGTGTGGCCAATGTAATCTTTACTATCGTAGCCCTCTTTACTATCGACCGCTGGGGACGTCGCTCGCTCATGCTCTTTGGTGCAGGTAGTCTCTCGGTCATCTACCTCATTTTGGGAACGTGCTATCATTTCCATGTTACAGGTTTCGGTATGGTCATACTCGTTGTGTTGGCTATATCTGCTTATGCCATGACCTTGGGGCCTGTCACCTGGGTGCTGTTGGCCGAGATTTTCCCCAACCGTGTGCGTGGTATAGCCATGGCGACATGTACCTTTGCCCTGTGGATGGGCAGCTGCACGCTCACCTTCTTCTTCCCCCCGATGAATGCAGCGCTGGGCAGTAGCGGCTCCTTCTGGATTTATAGCGCCATCTGCTGTGCCGGCTTCCTGTACTTCCTGCACCGCTGCCCCGAGACCAAGGGCAAGAGCCTCGAAGAGCTGGAAAAGCAATTAGTGAAATAATCAGTAATATAGAATATCTTAGGGTATCCTAAGACTCCCTATGATTCCATAAAACCTCCTATAAAAAAACGAAACGCAATGGTAAAAGCATGGAGAGAGCAGGTGACCATCCCCACCTACGAGGTGGGTGCGCCTGAGAAGAACCCCATATTCCTTGAGAACCGCGTGTATCAAGGCAGTAGCGGTGTGGTATATCCCTATCCCGTCATCGAACGCATCAGCGACGAGCGTGTCGACAAGGAGTACAACGCCATCTATATCGAGAACGAGTACCTCAAGGTGATGATCCTGCCCGAGCTGGGCGGCCGTGTGCAGATGGCCTACGACAAGGTCAAGCAGCGCCATTTCGTATACTACAACCACGTCATCAAGCCCGCCCTCGTTGGTTTGGCAGGTCCATGGATTTCGGGCGGTATCGAGTTCAACTGGCCCCAACACCATCGCCCCTCCACTTATATGCCCGTCGATGCCACCATCGAGGAGCACCCCGACGGCAGCGTCACCGTGTGGGTCAACGAGATGGAGCGCATGTTCCACCAGAAAGGCATGGCAGGCTTCACCCTGCGCCCTGGCTGTGCGTATCTCGAGATACAGGGCCGTCTGAGCAACCGATCACCCCTGCCGCAGACCTTCCTCTGGTGGGCCAACCCCGCCGTTGAGGTGGGCGACCACTACCAGAGCGTGTTTCCGCCCGATGTGAATGCCGTCTTCGACCATGGCAAGCGTGCCGTGAGCTCATTCCCCATCGCCACGGGCACCTATTATAAGATGGACTACTCGGCTGGTGTCGACATTTCCAACTACAAGAACATCCCCGTGCCCACCTCCTACATGGCCGTCAACTCCAAGTACGACTTCGAGGGGGGCTACGAGAACGATACTCAGGGCGGCATGCTCCATGTGGCCAGCCACCACTTCAGTCCCGGCAAGAAACAATGGACCTGGGGCAATGGCGACTTTGGCCGCGCGTGGGACCGCTGCCTCACCGACGATGACTATGAGGGCGCACCCGGTGTGTTCCGCCCCTACATAGAACTCATGGCAGGCGTCTACACCGAGAACCAGCCCGACTTCACTTGGCTCATGCCCTACGAGGAGAAGCAGTTTGTGCAGTACTTCATGCCCTACCGCGACCTCGGCATCGTGAAGCAGGCCAGCAAGGACTTCGTGATGAATATCCACGAGAATGGTCGCCTCCAGGTATATGCCACCTCCAAGCAAGAGATTGAGATTACCGTGTTCACCCATCGCGCCCAATATCTGCTGCGCAAGACCGTGACCCTCTCGCCCGAGGTGCTCTTCGATGAGGTCATCGACCTGCAGGGACACAGCATCAACGAGCTCTCCGTATACCTCTCGCGCCCCGATGTGGCTGACCCCTCACACCGCATCCATACCATACTCGCCTGGCAAGCCGAGCCCGATGATATACGCCCCATCCCCGATGCAGCCGAGCCCGCTCTGCGCCCCGAGGACATCAAGACCATCGACCAACTCTACCTCACTGGTCTGCACCTCGAGCAGTACCGCCACGCCACGTGGTCGGCTCTCGACTACTACGAGGAGGCCCTGCGTCGCGACCCTATGGACTACCGATGCAACAATCAGGTAGGTTTGTGGTACCTGCGCCGTGGCTGCTTCGACAAGGCCGAGCCCTACCTGCGCACTGCTGTCAAGGTGCTGCAGCGTCGCAACCCCAATCCCTACGACGGAGAGCCCATCTACAACCTCGCCCTCTGCCTCAAGTATCAGTTCCGTCCCTACGAAGCACACGAACTCTTCTGGAAGGCTACGTGGAACAAGGCTTGGGCCGATGCCGCCTACTTCGAGGCAGCCTGCATCAGCACCGGCATGCGCGACTTCGACAGCGCCCTCGACGAGGTCAACCGTTGCCTCATCCACAACAGCCACAACCATAAGGCACGCGCCCTGAAGGCTTCCATCTTGCGTAAGCTGGGCAAGATCGCCGAGGCCCTTGCGTGGATACACGAGTCCTACACGATAGACCTCTTCAACTACGGCTGCATGTTTGAGGAATACCTCATCACTGGTAGCGAAGAACCCCTACAACGCCTCATCACCCTCATGCATGGCGAGGTGTGCAACTACCACGAGCTTGCTCTCGACTATGCCCAAGCGCGCCTCTTCGATGAGGCCGTGCAGGTGCTCACCCTCCCCTCTGTAGCCGAGCAGTTGGCCCAGGCATCACCCCTCACTTCCTACTACCTCGGCTACTTCATGCAGGGGCAGGGACTCATCGATGAGGCCAATGCCTACTTTGCCCGTGCCGAGCATACTGACCTGCGCTGCTGCTTCCCCAACCGCCTCGAAGACGTGCAGGTGCTCACCATCGCCAAGCGCTGTCCTCCTCAGGGCGCCCGTGCCCCCTATCTCCTCGGATGCCTCTACTACGACAAGCGCCAGTACCACCTTGCCAAGGAAAACTGGGATCTCTCGGCCCAGCGCGATGCCGAGTTCCCCACCGTATGGCGCAACCTCGCCCTATACTATTATAATAAGGAGCACAACCGCGATCTTGCCCTCGAATATATGGAGCGTGCCTTCCGCCTCGACCCCACCGACAGCCGCATCCTCATGGAGCTCGATCAACTCTACAAGGTCACCGGTCGCCCCCACGCCGAGCGCCTCGCCCACTTGGAGCAGTACCCCGCACTCATTGCCGAGCGCGACGACCTCCTGCTCGAACAGATCACCCTGCTCAACCACCTCGCCCGCTACGATGAGGCCATGACATTGCTCGACAGCCACATCTTCCACCCCTGGGAGGGAGGCGAAGGCAAGGTGCCCGCACAGTACCAATATGCCCGTGTGGAGAAGGCGAAAAGCCTGCTTGCAGGCTTTTCAATTAAGAATTATGAATTAGGAATTATGACTGAAACTGCAACTCCCGAGTCGGATGCTCATAACTCTAAACTCATAACTCAAAACTCAAAACTCGAGCAAGCCATAAGCTTGCTCAAGCAATGCCTCCTCTATCCCCACCATCTTGGCGAGGGCAAGCTGCAGGGAGCACAGGACAACGATTTCCACTACCTCCTGGGCTGTGCCTATGAGCTGCTGGGCGACGATGTGCAAGCCCGCGAGCATTGGGAGCTGGCCACCTACGGACCCACCGAGCCTGCGGCAGCCATGTACTACAACGATGCCAAGCCCGAGAAGATTTTCTATCAGGGACTGGCCCTGCTCAAGTTCGGTCGCACTGCCGAGGCTCATGGCCGTTTCCACAAGCTCGTCGGCTACGGCAAGCAGCATCTCTTCGAGCCTCAGGTGATGGACTACTTTGCCGTCTCGCTGCCCGATCTGCAGATTTGGGATGGCGACCTCAACGAGAAGAACCGCATCCACTGCCTCTTCATGCTCGCCCTCGGCTACACTGGTCTGGGCGATAAGGCACATGCCGAGCGTTACCTCGCCGAGGTAGAGCAGCTCGACATCAATCACCAGGGCATCCGTGCCTTGCGGACACTAAAGATGTAGCATATCTATCCATGCCATCGCTACTTTCGGATTACCTGAGGCCATTCAGAAGGTGAAGAAGTTGCCGCCTATCGTGTAACGCACGTTTTTCGTGGCGTTCTTCTCTAACAGTGGTTGCCGCTTGGCAATGAACTCATACTCATTCTCCAACTTCGTGAAGTAGCTCTTTGAGTATGGCAGGGATTAAAAAACATTCACCCCCTCATCGCGAGGGGGTGAATGAAATTAAAAGTACGAATGGTTCTGTATTGGCTATTTTATGAATATCTTTTGTCCGTTCACAATATAAATACCACCCTTGAGGTTTTCAGTATCCGTCACCTTACGGCCCAGCAGGTCGTAAATTGTCAATTGTGATTTGTCAATTGTCAAATGCTCTATGCCATTGGCTATATTTGCCGTATAGGTCACATCATGAGCTGGCATCGTCTCGTAGGTTTCACCTATCCAACCTTCAAATATGTCGCCCTCCTTGGTGGGCTCATAGATGTACTCGGGGATAGCCTCACCATAGGCCACCTCGGCTGTATGTACCAACTCTTCGTCTACATAGTAGTACACCTTATATATATTTACGGTATAGCTTCCCTCATATGTCACATCACTGGCAGGCACCGTCTCTGCCACCTCGCCCCAGCCATCAAAGGTATAACCTTCACGGTCGGGAGCATCGGGTGCTACGATTGCAGCACCATATTCAAGTGAATCGGCAGCTATCACCTCATCGCCTATCTTGAAGGTCACGAGATACTTGTTTATGGTGAAGTAGCCTGTTACAGTTACATCCTCTGCCGGCATCGTCTCAGGAACTTCGCTCCATCCGCTGAAAGTGTAGCCCTCCTTTACAGGTTCTTCAGGAAGTATTATATCATCTCCTTCCGCCAAGGAATCTGCGTAGAACACATCACCATCTACAAGATAGGTCAAAGCATAAAGTTCTGGTTCCACAATAACCAGTTCTTTCATGACATAGGCCGTATGGTAATTCTCATGCTCCTCCATCATTCCATCCTGAAAAGCCAAAATATGAACTACACCCACTTCAGTGCAATCTAGATAGTATTTACCATCTTGCATATATAGACCTTCCAATTCGTAGATCTCCTCAGTCATGGTATCGTATTGGAAATAGAATACTTGCAGCCCCGATGTAGCCATAGCTTTCAGTTCCAACTGGGAACCTAACACAACGGTATCCGTTTCAAGATTCCAAACGACTGTTTGTTCCGCCTTTTCTACTGTAAGTATTGCCGTATGGCAGACAAACTCGTAGTTATTTGCCTCGCCGCCAACTGTGTATATGGTATATTTACCGACATTAGACTCTGTGGTGGCATCACTGTAGGCAGTGGGAAGTGAGGTTAGCACCATACTGTCCTCTTCGTTAACGAAACCGTACAGCGATACTTCAAACTCGGGATTCTCTTCACCGTAAACACGCGACGTATCCGCTGCAATAACATATAGCGGTGCCTTGCCGATAGTATAGGTGCAATCCACCGTTCTTGTCACCGTATCATCACCCAATGTGAAGATTGCCTGACCTTTGGTCTCATACGTTCCTGCATCAACCATCAATTCGTCAAAGATGACATTTACAGGCACTTTCGATGTGTAGGCAATCTCAGGTACTTGTCCTGTATAGGTGAATGTCTGTTCTTCAATCTGTACCACTCCTGCAATATCCACTATCATATGCGCATATTCTGGCCATGCTTCACGGTAAGCCTCCGGATCGGGTACATATATCTTGCAATCCTTTGCAAGGTTGAGGAAGCAATCCATACCAACGGTAGGAATCTCCTTTGTTAAAAGGATAATTTCGCTCAGTGATTTACAACCGCAGAAGGCAAAATCTCCGATTTCCTTAACATTCGCACCAAAAACAAGAGAAGTAAGCGACAAGTCATTCTCAAATATGGAAGGGATTATCGTAGTCACACTGTCACCAAATACGACTTCAGATGGTGTAGAAGCGAGCGGAGCACAATACGCAGGCATCTCCTTTACTAAATAATCGGAATTAACGCTCAGGTAAACAAGGGAGGTACTCGAGAAAGCCATCTCATCTATATATTCTACAGAATGGGGGATGGTAACTCTTTTCATTCTCTCTTCTCCCCAACTCCAACCGTTGCTGAATGCATATGCTCCTATTGAAACAACCGCATTTGGAATCTCTACATCTTCATACATCGGACAAGACGAGAAAGCCGACTCACCAATCACTTTCAACGAATGGGGAAGGTTCACCTCTTTCAATACACTACATCCAGCAAATGCATTTGCACCTATTGCAGTCACTGTATTGGGTAGATTAAGAGTTGCCAATGACTCACATTCATAAAATGCTGATTCACCTATTGAGTCCAAATTCTCCGACCATTTGATAGTCGTAAGTTTTTCGCAACCATTAAAAGCATTACCATAAATCACCTCCATATCAGCAGGCAGGTCTACGTGCTGAAGTGATGTGCAGTTCTGACAAACACCCTCACCTACATATACTACAGAGTTAGGGATATAAAGACTATCTAGGTTACTACAACCATTCAATGCATAATCAACTATGCACATTGTGCCTTCTTTTATATTTAGAATAGAGTTTTCAAGTGGTACACGATATCCCAAGAACAATTTGCCTATATATATTTCTCCATCAGGACGATTATTATACCAACGGGTATTGCTGAACGGATTCTTCCCTACAGATACAATAGAGTCGCCCAAGGTTATTCGTGCTAGAGATGTGCAATTGTCAAAAGCATCACTGCCTATTACCTTTACACTCTTAGGGATATCAAGTTTAAGCAGTGAAGAGCATCCTTCAAATGCTTTTTCACCAATATGTTCAAGACCTTCCGAGAGTGTCAAATCTGTCAAGTTTGAACAACCCCTGAATATTCCATCACCAACAAACTTTGAATTGACAACTAAACGTTTAAGACTTGTTAAATAGGCAAAAGCCTCATCCTCAAAATCTCTTACAGTACTATCCAATATGATTTCTTCTACATTTTCCCCAAAAGTCTGGGTCAATGTTTTTACTACGACCTCAGAACGCATAATCACTTTTTTCAGTGAAGAGCACCCACGAAATGGATTATATTCATAGTTAAACATACCTCGAGTCCTATCACCAGCGGTAATATACAATAGATTTCTTCCGAATGTTACAGTCTCAAGCGAAGCGCATTCTTCAAATGTTGGGTGGTCATAACTGCTAGAAACAGAAACACCATAGTATCCGCAAAGCGTATTTACATTATCTGGAATAACTATATTTTTCAGCGAAGTGCAAAATGCGAATACACCATGATTGAGTTTTTCAATATTTTCTGAGAGTCGTACATTTTTTAGTGTAGTACAATTACGAAATGCATTCTCACCTATATCTACGATATTGTCCGACATAATAATTTCTGTCAATTCAGTACAATCTTCAAATGCAGCCTCAGCTATTCTTACTACTCGATAAGTTTTACCGTCATAGGCAACCGTTCCTGGAATTGTTATGCTACCACTATACCTAGCATAGTCATAGTTGGTTTCCTCTGTCAAAGTTGCTTCAGAGGCAATAAAAGGGAAACTGGTAACTTCTACCAAAGCCTCTTCACGAGAAACAATGTTGTAATAAAGTCCTCCAGCTTCAAAGTCATACCCAAAGCCAGAAGTCTCATTATCACCAATGCTAGGAGTGTTATCACCACCACCATCTGGTGTGTTGTCATCATTATCGCCAGAAGTATTATCGCCACCACCATCTGGTGTGTTGTCATCATTATCGCCAGGATCATTACCGCCACCATCATCCGGTGTGTTGTCATCATTATCGCCAGGAACATTATCGCCACCATCATCTGGTGTATTTCCTCCATCAGAAATATCATCACCGACCTGAATGAAATACAAATGACATCCCTTTGTATTGCGAATAGTTATATCAAATGTCCCATCCTCGTTAGGAGTATCAACAGCATCATCAGGAACTAGCCATGTCTGCTCCACGTAGGTAGTAGGATAGGGATTGGTAGAACCATCAGGAGCCAACAGCTTGGTACCGCTGTTGCCACGACCGATGAAGAGGTCTATACCACGAGCATCCGATGGCTTGTGTGACTCCAAACCGATAGTAATCTCTGTGCCGGGCTTTACATTGGGGATGACAATGTAGTTCTGATTCGTGCTACCCAGCCAAAGATACGAGGGGCCATTATAAGTTCCCAACGAAGTTGTAGGATAGTTCACAGCAATTGCCAAAGAACGCGTACTTGTATTTGTAAAAATAAGTCCTTCAGTCTCCTTGATAGGTTCACCATTAGCCGAAAGGGTAATACCATCAGCACCCGATGCCACTACCTGCCAGAAGCAGTTTTCCTTAGAGATGTCGGTAGGGGCAGTGTCTGCTGCCTTCTCGATGTCCGACCACTCCGTGTTCGAGGAGTTCACTGCCTTCAAGTTGGCCACTGTAGCGGCACTCCAGCTTGTAAAATCCCAACGCTGTGCATTTACTCCAATAGTATTTATTAAAAGTAAAGTAAATAGTAAATTCTTTTTCATTATGAGTATTTAAATGAGAAAAGCGTGCAACCATTCGAAACTTGTTACTCATTTAGGTTACCGCCAAGTGACCTTATCACCAACAAGCACGAATAGTCCACGCCATAGGCGCGAACTTTCTTGCAGCTTGTCCTCGGTGATGAAAATTGGCGGTATTCAAATGAGTGAGAACAAGAGCTAAAAGCTCCATATCAATATGTCAAGAACGAATGGAACGCTTTTTCGGTTAATAAATTGAGTTTAATTAACTTGTTTTGAAGAGCCGTAACGCTATCGCGTCACCAAACTCTCATCATAAGCGTCCGCTCCGTTGTTTTACTCCATAGGCAATTTGTTTTATTAGTTAATAAATTATTTCGATTTCAAGATAAACCTAAGCATGAGACATACCTTTCCATAATGTTATCCCCGCCCTGCCAACTTAATCCGCATAAGTGATTTAAAGTATAGGCGCGAGAATGTGCAAATGTAATAATAAATTTACAATTTACAATTCACAATTCACAGTTATTTTTCTTGCATCGTATAAAAAGCGACGAAGACATTCATATCCCCAAAACACAAGCGACAAGCAGCATCCACACACAAAATCTTCAAGGTTTCCAAGGAATAGGCGAAGGCGTACCTTGAAGACCTTGGAGATTTTGCCTTCAGAATGATGGTGAGCACGAAACAAAGTTTTTGGACGAGTTGAACACAAGCATTGACCTTAGCCCCTACGGCTTAACAGCCTATGGGCGTCGATATAAAGGTTCAATCTTACAAAGCAAGATTATAGGTACAAACTTATTTCGAATAATAAATAGGACTAAGAGACAAGCCTTGATGCAGTTGCTCAATAGGGAATATGAGGTCCCAATCTTCGCCCCAAACGATATTGCCATCTTCCAGTTGGCATCTTGACTTTTGATGAGGAAACGTCGTTCAGTGATGACTACGAAACGATAGAGGTTGTCCCCTGCTGGAAGTGGATGCTGAGGTAGGCAAAGTTTAGGCAAGAATTTAGGCAAAAGTTGCGCATGTAATACCGATGATTATCAGTGCGTAATGCGCAGATTTAGGCAAATAGGCAAATAGGGGCTGTCTTTTTAACGAAAACGATGACGATAACGAAAACGATGACGGAAACGACAACTTTCCTTCATCCCTTCAGCACTCAACGCGCTGCCATGTTCCTCTCTCTTAGGTGCGAACAAAGTTTGCTTTACCTGCAAAGAACTTTTTTCTTACCTGCGATAATATTTTTTCTTACCTGTGAAAAATTATTTTCTTACCTGCGAAATTATCTGTCACTAGTAAGTGACGAATGCAGCGCTTGCTTGTGATGCATGCGACGCTTGCAAGTGACGTGTGCAACGCTTGCTTGTGACGCGGCTTTTCTCACGGCCTATTAAAGCTGCGGGAACCTTTGTTCTACCAAAATCTCAAGTGCGTAAGAAACGAAGCGGACTTTACTTGCCATACCTATAAGAATCTGTTTTAAAATTATCGCTAATATGTTTTAGAATCAGCTTTTCGGTTTATCTGGGGTTCTTTTCGGCATCTTTGCACTCTCAATTCTTGCAAATAGGCCACTATTTATCTTTAATGAGGATAGGCTGTACTCGCTGAGCATTGTAAGCGAGCTTACATGCGCTCGTTGGCACTATCCTTGCTGCGCCTTGACAGCGCAAATCTACACAAAAAACACCTCTCAGCTAAACTCGAAATAATTTCAAAACAGATTATAAAAAAACAACAAAAATAGGGCAATACGCATGAACTTGCCTAAATTGATACGTTGCACGCTGATAATCATCGGTATTACACGCGCAACTTTTGCCTAAATTCTTGCCTAAACTTTTGCCTAATCGCCTTTTTTGAGTCGTTGGCATTGGTACACATTGGTGGCTCTCAAGCGATAGAGATGTAGGCGTAGAATAGAAAAATTAGGTGCGAAACGAAAATATTCGTAAAAATGTTTGGCGGGTATTGAAAAAAGCTATATCTTTGCACCGCTTTTCAGAACGATGAAGGCTTTCGGGCGTTTAGCTCAGCTGGTTCAGAGCATCTGCCTTACAAGCAGAGGGTCGGCGGTTCGAATCCGTCAACGCCCACAACAACGGAACAAACACTTCATCGGACGAGACGAAAGCAGTGTTCTCAC
>JAZPZS010000200.1:0-2283 GCA_045544835.1 Bacteroidaceae bacterium
GGACATATCGTCGCACATCTCGGCAATGTCGGCGGGGTGCATCTCATCGAGCCTGCGCTTCAGCTCTTCGGCCTGCTTCTCGGCTACGAGCTGCTCTATCAGCTCTATGAATTCGCGGGTGAGTATTACGGAATCTTTCATACTTAACTCTGAACGGAAGTCCTCCTATAACGCATAATTTTGCAAAAGTATAAATATTTACGAACAAACGCCACAAAATCCCCCTTTTTTTTATCACAGGACAAGATTTCTGGAGACTGTTTTCGCTGCATTTTGTTACTCTCACCAATCATGTTTACCCGAATCGTCCATAATAGTCTTCCATGCTCTCAGAAGGGAAACATCCATCATAGAGAACCTATTCGCTCCACACGACTCTGCAAACGAAGCCACTTAATGGCGCAGACAAACAATCTTGTACCTCTATTCATGCATAGAATACTTATATTATTTGACAATCTTCTCCCCATTGATGGTGATATTCTTAGTCATGAATCCTTCTACAAAGTCGTGCTCGAAACTTCCGTTGCGGGCTGTGATGTCGAGGTCTTCGAATGTAAAGTTTGAGAGATGGCAGACGTCTTCCTGCTTCTTGGCATTAAAGAAGGTAGTACAGTTCATCTTGCAGCGGCGCATCGTGATATGGTCAACATAGCTGTAGGGGGGATCCTTGCGGTCGAGCAGGTCATAGAACTGAGTCCATCGGCCCACATACAGGAAGTTTCTCACTGTACCGGTGATATCCTCTACCGTCACATATTCATATTGCTGAGGAGTATCGGGGCGACACTTCAGCCACAAGAGGTTGTTGGCCTCGCTCGTCACCTGGATTCGGCGCATGATAATGTTATGATTATACACGCTCTCGCTACCCAAGGTCAAGCAACCATGACAAAAACCATATTCGCAATCCTCGATGATAATGTTCTCGTTCTTGCCATTACCTACGCTCTCGGCAGGAATCTTCACACCTGGGTACTCTTTCATGAAGGCATCGGCATAAGGTCCCTTACCACCCTTTATAGCCACTGCGTCATCATTCACGCTCATATAGCAGTTCTTGATCAGCACGTTGCGAACCACGTCGAGGTCGATAGCATCGGTCGACGGTCCCTTGCTGTCGTCGGGCTTGCCCAAGCTATAAAAGCGGCAACCCAATATCTTTACATTCTCGCAGTTATAGAAGTGCGATGTCCAGAAGGCTGAGTTCTGCAGATTTACACCCTCAATCTGCACGTTCTTACTATTGGAAACATACAAGAGACGCGGACGCTGCTCATCCTTGTTCGTGCACTGTCTGTTCCACTGGCGACGCAACCAGAACTGCTGGTGATACTTCAGGCCATTGCCATCTATCGTGCCTTCGCCAGTGATTGTAAACCCATCATTGTTGTCGACATTGATGAGCGCACCGAAATACATACACGTCTGTCCCTCTATGCGTGTCGTTCCCAAAGGATAGTCACCGATAAAGTCAGAACCCATCAGCACAGCTCCTTTCTCAAGATGAAGATGGGTGCCTTGCTTGAAATGCAGTCCGCCAGTCATATACACACCCGAAGGTACAACAATGACTCCACCGCCTTGGCTAGCTGCCTCGTCAATAAGCGCCTGGATCTGCTCTGTGTGCAGCGTGCCGTCAGCAAATATGCCATGATCGGTAAGGCGATACTTCTTCCCTAGCTTAGCCACATCCACAGGTGTGATATCCTTGAACCATTGGCTAATCTCTGTACCATCAGGCCACAGGTCGGGAGCCGCTTTCTTTGGTTTAGCACTAGCAGAAATGCTCAATACGGCGATGAGCAATGTCAATAGAGTTTTCGAGTAATTCATGTGCGTTCGTTTTTATTAGTTAATATAGTTCGTTTTATAATCACGCAGATGCTTTGACCACAAAGATAATAAGAAATAATTAAAGATAAGGGAATAGAGGGAAAAAACAGCAAGTGCCGCACTTTACTATATGGAAGGACACAACAGACGAAACCTCACATAAGGAATGGCCAACAGAATGTTATTCTATGCCGATAAATGCATTTATGCGCTTGCAACTAAAAATAAATGTTAAAAACGGAGGGCTTGCTGCAAATTCCTAAACTTTTAGTTGGAGGATTACGGAGAAACGTTTTCCTTTGTCGTAGAAATCAACTAAAACTTTAAGAGATATGAAACGTACGAACGAACTGACCCGTGCCGAACTGCAAGTGATGAATATCCTGTGGGATATGGGGAAGGGCACAGTGAGCGAGATACTGGAGAAGTTTCCCGAGCCCCAGCCAG
>JAZPZS010000201.1:0-35522 GCA_045544835.1 Bacteroidaceae bacterium
GAGGTGGGTATGGTCATCTTCGACGATGAGCTCTCGGCCAAGCAGCTCCGCAACATCGAGGCCGAGCTCAAGGTGAAGATCCTCGACCGCACGTCGCTCATCCTCGACATCTTTGCCATGCGTGCCCAGACGGCCAATGCCAAGACGCAGGTCGAGCTGGCGCAATACAAGTACATGCTCCCCCGACTCACCCGCCTGTGGACTCACCTCGAGCGTCAGGGAGGTGGCTCGGGTGCCGGTGGCGGTAAGGGCTCGGTAGGTCTGCGTGGCCCGGGTGAGACGCAGCTCGAGATGGACCGCCGTATCATCCTTAATCGCATGTCGCTGCTCAAGAAACAGCTGGCCGAGATCGACAAGCAGAAGGCCACCCAGCGCAAGAACCGTGGCCGCCTCATCCGCGTGGCCCTTGTGGGCTATACCAACGTGGGCAAGTCGACCCTCATGAACCTCCTTGCCAAAAGCGAGGTGTTTGCCGAGAACAAGCTCTTTGCCACACTCGACACAACGGTGCGTAAGGTCATCATCGAGAACCTGCCGTTCTTGCTCTCCGATACCGTAGGCTTCATCCGCAAGCTACCGACCGACCTCGTCGACTCCTTCAAGTCGACCCTCGATGAGGTGCGCGAGGCCGACCTCCTGCTCCATGTGGTAGATATCTCTCATCCCGATTTCGAAGACCAGATTAAAGTGGTGGAGAAGACCTTGGCCGCCCTTGGCTGTAGCGAGAAGCCCCTCATCATCGTCTTCAACAAGACCGATGCCTACACCTTCACCCCGAAGGAGGAGGACGACCTCACGCCCAAGACCAAGGAGAACGTGTCGCTCGACGAGCTCATGCAGACCTGGATGGCCAAGATGCACGACAGCTGCATCTTCATCTCGGCCCGCGAGCGTGACAACATCGAGAACCTCAAGACAATGATGTACAACCGCGTGCGCGAGCTTCACGTGCAGAAATATCCCTACAACGACTTCCTGTATCAGACGTACGCCGACGCGGAGTAAAAGAATGGAACCTTTTTCTTGTAATAAACATTGAAAATCATTTGGCTGTAAATTAAGTATACGAAAATGTACATAAAATTCCCAATTATAATTTTGTGCATAGTCATAAAGGTGAAAGGTGATAAAACGAACAGCTAAAAGATTTTTTTGATAATCTGTTTTATTTGCTGTAGGACTTGGTTTTTCGTTTGCCTTACACTACTTTGCATATAGAATTAGGCTAAGGAATGATTATGAAATGGATAAATATAAAATAGAGACACCGATGATGAACATTGGCGTCTCTATACCTATTTATATATAAGCGGAAAGACAGGGATTCGAACCCTGGGAACAGTTACCCGTTCACCGCATTTCGAGTGCGGCCCGATCGACCACTCCGGCATCTTTCCGTCTGCAAAATTAGTGCAAGCCGAGCGAAAAAGCAAAAGATTTTTGTAATTTTTCCGAGATAGAGCCTAATTTCTTTTGCAAAGCAACTACAATGACATAATTATTATATAACATCATTAAAATCGATTATTTTGTAAAACAATGAAGATAGCACTTGTTCAGATGGACCTTGCTTGGTGCGATACCCAAGCGAACCTTCAGCACGCCGAGGAACTGATGCGCCGTCAGCTTGGTGCCGACGTATATGTATTGCCCGAGATGTTTACTACAGGCTTCTGTATGGAGCCTCACCGCATAGCAGAGCCCACCGAGGGGCCTACGCTCGACTGGATGCGCCGCATGGCTCGCGAGATGAATGCTGCCATTACGGGCAGCGTGGCTGCCGCGGCTCCCGATGGAGGGTATAAGAACCGTATGTACTTTGTGGAGCCCGACGGAAGGGTAACCCACTACGACAAGCGTCACCTCTTCAGCTATTCAGGTGAGGACAAACACTATGAGGCAGGTACGGATCGTATCATCGTACCTTTCCGTGGTGTACGCTTCTTCTTGCAGGTGTGCTACGATTTACGTTTCCCTGTCTTCGGACGCAACCTCGACGACTACGACGTTGCCATCTATGTGGCCAACTGGCCCAACAAGCGTCGTATGGCCTGGGATGTGTTGCTGCGTGCTCGTGCCATCGAGAACCAGGCAGTGGTTATTGGTGTGAACCGCGTGGGCAGTGATCCGCTGTGTGAGTATGATGGCGGCACGGCGGCCATCGACTTCTTCGGCAATGTGGCTGCTTCGTGCAACGATAGTATCGAACAGGTCATCACCTATGAAGTGAAGATGGATGAGCTGCGGCACTACCGCGACAAATTTCCCTCGTTGGCCGACTCAGATGACTTCCGTATGGTGGAGGAGGGAGACAAATCGTTTTGTTGATGATGCGTTCTCGACGCTTTACTTATCTTTCAACTTTTGGACATTAATGAGAGTACTTGAGGGAAAGAATCATTCCGTTTTTCTTTGTTTATAATGAAAAAGTTTGTAGTTTTGTTCCATATATTAACAAATCAACTATTATGAACGAACTGATAGACCAACTGATTGCATTGTCATTTGCTGAAGATATAGGCGATGGCGACCACACTACACTCTCATGTATCCCCGAAACAGCTATGGGAAAGAGTCGCCTTATAATCAAGGAAGAAGGCATTATTGCTGGTGTAGAGATGGCTCGTGAAATCTTTCATCGTTTTGACCCGACCATGAAAATGGAGGTATATATCAACGATGGCGCTCATGTGAAGCCTGGAGATGTGGCCTTTGTTGTAGAGGGAAAAGTGCAGAGCTTGTTGCAGACTGAGCGTCTGATGCTCAATGTGATGCAGCGCATGAGCGGTATTGCTACGATAACCAATGAGTATGTAAAGTTGCTGGAGGGCACAAAATGTCGTGTTCTTGATACGCGTAAGACAACACCGGGAATGCGCCTGATGGAGAAGGATGCTGTGCGTATTGGTGGAGGATGCAACCATCGTATCGGATTGTTTGATATGATATTGCTGAAGGACAATCATATTGATTTCGCTGGAGGTATTCCTCAAGCTGTGAGCCGTGCACAGGCTTATTGTAAGGAAAAAGGAAAGAATCTCAAGATTGAGGTAGAGGTGCGTAACTTCGATGAGTTGAACCAAGTGCTTGCTCTCGA
Organism: Bacteroidaceae bacterium; assembly: GCA_045544835.1. Lineage (GTDB taxonomy): Bacteria > Bacteroidota > Bacteroidia > Bacteroidales > Bacteroidaceae > UBA1189. The sequence continues at coordinate 3,098 of JAZPZS010000201.1, forward strand.
GGGCGTTGACCGTGTGATGCTCGATAACTTCAGCGTGGAAAATACGCGTAAGGCTGTAGAGATTGTTGCCGGCCGTCTTGAGGTTGAATCGTCGGGTGGTATCACTTTTGACACGATACGCTCATATGCGGAGTGTGGGGTCGACTATGTCTCAGTAGGAGCTTTGACACATTCAGTGAAGAGCCTTGACATGAGTTTTAAGGCCTGCTGATAGTAGCTCTAAATATAGATAATAATAAAGGGTGTGCGTTGGCACACCCTTTACTATTTATAGTATATTAGCTGTCTCTTATTTCTTTTTGCTTTGGTTTGCCTCATGGCGTGCGTTGAGTCCGTCCACAATTTCTTTGGTGATGTTCATATCACTGTCGATGTAGAGGATGTTGTCGCCAAGACGGCTTAGGATAACGTTGTAGCCCTTCACTTTGTTGTACTCTTTGACGAATGCGTTGATGGAATCGCGGAAGAGGAGGCTATTCTTGTTGTTCTCGATAGCCAATTCGTTGGTCAGACGCTCTTGCAACTGTTCCAATTCCTCGCGCTTTCTTAGAATTCGGCTTTGCTCTGACTCAGCTCTCTCGCGTGTGGCGAAAGCGTTGTTGTTGAGTTTGCGCTCAAATTCTTCGTAGTCGGCTTGCAACTTTTTTGCCTTTTCGTTGAGTGTGGCGCGAACATTTTCTTCTTTACGTATCATCTCCTCGTTGAGCTCAATCCACAATTTGTAGTTGGTGAGCAGTGTGTCAATGTCAACGTATGCAATCTTCAGTGAAGGAGTGCTGTCGCATGCGACAGGTGCAACAGTAACTTGTTGAGGGGCATTGTTGCATTGGGTAAATGTCAGCATAAGTGCTGATGCACAAAGTGCGGTAGCAAAAAATTTTTTCATTGTCTTTTATTTATTCTTTTATTAATCATTCATTATCCGTTTCGTGACGCCTGCTTTCCTTGACTGCCATCTTGTTTTCGCGTTGCGCCTGCTTGTCCTGTGTCTGGGCACTGGTGATGCCTCGCTGGCGCAAATGCTTATTGCCACATACGTGGGTGTTGGGGAAACGTCCGTTCTTCTTGAATAGAATGGTAACAGACATTAACACCATGCAAATCGCAATTATTAGCAGAGAAATTAGGAATAAACGTACCATTTTCTTATTTTTGCGCTGCGAAGATTTTTACCTATCCTCGCAAAGCGGGTACAAAGATACAACAAAACGAGCAAAACACAAACATAGTTTGATGTTTTTCAGCGAGTGCAACGTATCTTAACGATTTATCGTAAAGATGTGTAAAACGAGCGAATAATACTTGCTTTGGGTGTAACTATTACCTCTTTTAATTGTTAAACTAATGTAATAAGACAAAAATGAAGACTGAAAACTTGAAACCAGCAGCCCTGTTCGGCTACTTTGAAGAGATTTGTGGCATACCCCGTCCATCCAAGCATGAAGAGAAGATGACTGCCTACTTGAAGGCTTTCGGTGAGTCTCGCGGCTTGGCCACTAAGGTTGACGAGGCTGGCAATGTGGTTATCAGCAAGCCTGCCACACCGGGTATGGAGAACCGCAAGACCATCATCCTGCAGTCACATATGGATATGGTGTGTGAGAGCAACAAGGGAGTGAACCATGATGTCCTTACCGACCCCATCCGCCTTGTAGTGGATGGCGAATGGCTCAAAGCCGATGGCACCACCCTCGGTGCCGACAATGGTATTGGTGTAGCCGCTGCATTGGCGGTGCTCACCGACGACACCATCAAGCACGGACCTATCGAATGTGTGTTTACCGTCGACGAAGAGACGGGACTTACAGGTGCCAATGCCATGCAGGGCGGCTTCATGAACGGTGACATCCTGCTCAACCTCGACTCTGAGGACGAGGGTGAGATTTTCATCGGCTGTGCCGGTGGAGTGCGCACCGACGCTACATTTAAATATAAGGAGGTAAGTGTTCCTGAAGGCTACTTCCACTTCAAGGTGACCGTCAATAACCTTCTCGGTGGCCACAGTGGTGACGATATCAATAAGGGTCATGCCAATGCCAATAAGGTGCTCAATCGTTTCCTCCTTGCTGCAGCCGAGAAGTACGACCTCTACCTTACTTATATCGAGGGAGGCAACAAGCATAATGCCATTCCTCGTGAGGCTTGTGCCCTCTGCGCCGTACCTATGAAAGACAAGGAGAGCGTGCGTGTAGACTTCAACGTGTTTGCTTCTGAGGTGGAGGCCGAGTATGCTGCTATCGAGACTAAGGCGCAGTTCACAATGGAGTCTACCGACAGTGTCTCTGCTGCTATGGATAAGGATACCATGCTCCGCCTCTTGCGTGCCCTGCATGGCGTGTTCAATGGCGTGTTTGCCATGAGTAACGATGTGCCCGGACTGGTGGAGACATCAAGTAATCTCGCTTCGGTGCGTATGACCGATGGTGAAGTGAAGATTGTTCTCTCGCAGCGCAGTTCAGCCGCTTCGGGTAAGAAGGATGTGGCCGACAGTGTACGTGCCGTATTCGAGTTGGCTGGTGCAGAGGTTGAGGTAGGCGAGGGCTATCCGGGGTGGAAACCCAATGCCAAGTCTGAGATTTTGCAGATTGCCATCGCTACCTATAAGCAACTCTTTGGTAAAGAACCCAAAGTGAAAGCCATTCACGCAGGTCTCGAATGCGGACTCTTCCTGGAGAAGTATCCTCATCTTGATATGATCTCTTTGGGTCCTACGATGCGTGGTGTCCACTCACCCGATGAGCGTTTGCTTATCCCCACAGTGGAACTATGGTGGAGGCATCTGGTAGCTGTGCTTGAAGCAGCTCCTGAAAAATAGTCCTATTATGTGGTGAATATAGAACAGTTACGGCAGATATTCCAATCTGCCGTTTCTTTTTGCTCACTTTCTACCACGCTAGGTCGTAGGGCACGATGGCCATGCAGGAGGGCTGGGAAGAGGCCCCCGATGGGGTAGGCCAGTAGATATCCCGAAGGGAATGACGATGAGGTAATTGGGGATGAACGACATTCATATAGTGGCTTTTACGTCGGGCGGTGTCGTATGTTGACTTCAAATGCCAGTCTTGTAGCAAAAGAAGAGATGGCTTACCACTCAAACTCCAAATCGAAACATACGGGAAGGTGGTCGCTAGTGCCACCATTGTAGCGCATACCATTGTATGTGCGGTAGGGGCGGAATCCTCCGTAGAGCGGTTCGGGTTCAATGAGTGAGGTATCGTTAGAGAGCCAGGCTCGACGTGGTGATAGGTGCAGAGGTTGACGATCGTCCAGCAGGGTGGGCGAGAGGTATATGTGGTCAATCTGCTGCCAGTGTCCCTTGTAGCGATAGCTGCCTCTGAGGGTGTCGGTAATACAGGTAAGCCTTTCGGTAAGAGGCTGTAGCGCCTTGCTGTTTGGAGTATCGTTGAAGTCGCCCATAACGATGATGTGAGGCACAGCTCTGATGCGTATGATGGAGTCTATGGCTTGTTGCATATAATCCATCACGTTGCGGCGTAGTCGAGTAGCTTTTCGTCCATTGAGCTTGCTCGGCAGATGACATACGATGAGGTCGATGGTATCGCCCGTGACCAATACTCCACTGACGCAGAGCATGTCGCGCACATAGCTCCCTTCAGGAAGATAGTGGGCAGGGAGCCGTAATGAACGATGTGCAAAGGGGCGAAAAGTACTAGGTTTGTAGAGTAGGGCAACGTCTATGCCTCGTGGGTCGTTCGATGAGGTCATCAAGTATTCGTAATGGGCAGTACGCAAAGGTGAGCGACGGGTGAGGTCGTATAATACGCTGTCATTTTCCACTTCGCATAGTGCAACGAGGTCAGGAACGCGGTCACCACCGATTGTAGCCAAAGCGCGGCTCACTGCGTGTAGCTTGTCCCAATAGCGATAGGGGCTCCAGCGTCGCAGCGATGTAGGAAGGAAAGCCTCGTCATGAGTCAAACTGTCGTCCTTGCAGTCGAAGAGATTCTCCACATTATAGGTAACGATGCGTATGTGCTCTTGTGCGCTTAGTATGGTGGGGAATAGAATCATCAAAAATAGGAAATAAAGTCCTGGGAAAAATAGGCTAGGGCACTGTGGGTAGGCTTTATGACTATTCATGGCTGTCGTTTGTTTGTGCAAATATATAACAAACGGGCAAGAAAACATAAAACTTATATGTAAACTTGCTTTTTCTCTCGGCTTGCACTAACTTTGTAAGTTCAAATATGGTAAGGAATTTATGAAGAGATATATAACTTTGGTTTCGCTGCTTCTCTTTGTGCTCTGCGGCACGAGAGGGCAAGTTGCTCCCGACTGGTACCCTACGGTAACATCTTCTGGAGTGTTCGTTAACCATGATGGCGAAGAGGAGGAAATAGAGGTAGGCGGTTCGTATGATGCCCCTCTGACTGTTACCTTCATGGCCAATCCTGTGGATACTGTCGAGTACGAGGTGCTATATGAGTGGGACATAAGGCAAGTTAGGAACGGCACCGATCGCCTATTGGCCAAGCGTAATGAGGAGATTACCACATTTACCTTCACTGAGGGTGGCACCGATGTCACCTATCGCGTAACCCTGACCATTACCTATCGTCATCGTGCTACAGGTACAGAAGGTGAGGGAGAGGGCGAAGCCATCACCTTCTCGCTGCGCGGTTCGTCGGTACATCTCTACAATGCCTTCTCTCCCAATGGTGACGGCACCAACGACCTCTTCCGTGTGAAGACCCAGTCGCTGCTGTCGTTCCGAATGAAGATTTTCAATCGCTGGGGACAGGAGATTGTCTCGGGCGATCAGAATACCCTGGCTACATCCTACGAAGATAACTACACCTATTATATATGCTGGGATGGTACCTATCACGGAAGCAAGGTAGAGGATGGTGTATACTTCATCCTCGTCGAGGCCGAAGGTTCCGATGGCATCAAGTATGTGCGCCGTGGCGATATCAATGTGCTGACACGCTCAAGAAAGGAGGAAAAGGAATGAAGGAGATAACGCAGAACCAGGTCTGCCAGTCGTCCCCCCTTGGGGGGAATGAGGGGGGCCGCATCGAAGTCTACGGAGCCCGCGAGCATAACCTGAAGAATATCGATGCCACCATCCCGCACGGCTCGCTCACGGTGATCACCGGTTTGAGCGGTAGCGGTAAGTCCTCCCTGGCATTCGATACCCTCTTTGCCGAGGGTCAGCGCCGCTATATAGAGACCTTCTCGGCCTATGCCCGCAACTTCCTCGGTGGCATGCAGCGTCCCGATGTAGACAAGGTCACTGGCCTCTCGCCCGTGATCTCCATAGAGCAGAAGACCACCAATAAGAATCCCCGCTCCACCGTGGGCACCATCACCGAGGTGTACGACTACCTGCGCCTGCTCTTTGCCCGTGCCGGTGAGGCCTACTCCTACGCTTCGGGCGAGAAGATGGTCAAGTATACCGAGGAGCAGATTATCGACCTCATATTGAATGATTATAAGGGTCGCCCCATCTTCATCCTGGCTCCACTCGTCAAGGCCCGCAAGGGACACTACCGCGAGCTCTTCGAGCAGGTGCGCCGCAAGGGCTTCCTCTATGTGCGTGTCGATGGTGAGGTGCGCGAGGTGATGCATGGCATGCGTCTCGACCGCTACAAGAACCACGACATCGAGGTGGTGGTCGATAAGCTCAAGGTCGACGACAAGGACGACAAGCGCCTACGCGAGAGCGTGGCCAATGCCATGACTCAGGGCGACGGACTCATCATGCTCATGGATAAGGACAGTGGCGAGGTGCGCCACTACAGCAAGCGTCTCATGTGTCCTGTCACGGGACTCTCCTACAAGGAGCCTGCACCCCACAACTTCTCCTTCAACTCGCCACAGGGAGCCTGCCCCAAGTGTAAGGGATTGGGGCATGTCACCCAACTCGATATCGACAAGCTCATCCCCGACAAGAGTCTCTCCATCTACAAGGGTGCCATCGTGCCTTTGGGCAACTATAAGAACACCCTCATCTTCCGCACCATCGAGGCCCTGCTGGCTCGCTACGAGTACACCCTGAAGACTCCCGTGGAGGAGATTGAGGAGAGCGTCCTCGAAGAGGTCTTCTACGGCTGCCCCGAGCGCATCAAGGTGAAGACCACCATCCTGGAGGAGTCCGACATGTTTATCTCCTACGATGGCCTGGTCAAGTACTTCCTCAGCGAGCACGACACCGAGCCCACGGCAGCGCAGCAGAAGTGGGTGGACCAGTTCTCGGTCACTACCGTGTGCCCCGCATGTCATGGCACGCGGCTCAACCGCGAGGCCTTGCACTACCGTATTCTCGACAAGAACATCCACGAACTCGCCTCCATGGACATCAGCGAACTCTATGAGTGGACCTCTACGGCCGTCACCCGTCTCGAAGGTAACCAGCAGAAGATTGCTGTGGAGATACTCAAGGAGATCAACACCCGCCTAAAGTTCCTCCTCGATGTGGGGCTCGACTACCTGTCGCTCTCACGCTCCTCGATGACCCTCTCGGGCGGTGAGAGCCAGCGCATACGCCTGGCCACACAGATAGGTTCGCAGCTCGTCAATGTATTGTATATCTTGGATGAGCCCAGTATAGGACTTCACCAGCGCGACAACCAACGCCTCATCGACTCCCTCAAGTCGCTCCGCGATATAGGCAACACCGTCATCGTCGTAGAGCACGACAAGGATATGATGATGGCTGCCGACCACGTCATCGACCTCGGGCCTTATGCAGGCCGTAGGGGTGGCGAGGTCGTCTTCATGGGTACCCCCGAGGAGATGCTGCGCACCCACACGCTTACCTCGCAATACCTCAATGGCGAGATGAAGATCGAGGTCCCTGCCGTGCGCCGCAAGGGCAACGGCCATGTGCTGCGTCTCACCGGAGCCACGGGCAACAACCTCAAGGGAGTCGATGTGGACTTCCCCTTGGGTACCCTTATCTGTGTCACTGGAGTGAGTGGCTCGGGCAAGTCGTCGCTCATCAATGACACCCTGCAGCCCATCCTCTCCAAGCACTTCTACCGCTCCTTGCGTGAGCCGCTGCCCTATACCGCTATCGAGGGCCTCGAACATATCGACAAGGTAGTCAATGTTGACCAGTCGCCCCTGGGTCGCACCCCGCGCTCCAATCCGGCTACTTATACTGGTGTCTTCAGCGACATCCGCAGTCTCTTCGTCAGTCTTCCCGAAGCCAAGATACGTGGCTACAAGCCCGGCCGCTTCTCCTTCAACGTGAGCGGAGGCCGCTGCGAGGCTTGCGGAGGCAACGGCTACAAGAATGTGGAGATGAACTTCCTGCCCAACGTGCTCGTCCCCTGCGAGGTGTGTCAGGGCAAGCGCTACAACCACGAGACCCTCGAGGTGCGCTTCAAGGGCAAGAGCATTGCCGATGTGCTCGACATGACCATCAACCGCGCTGTAGAGTTCTTCGAGAACGTGCCTACCATTCTTAACAAAATCAAGGTGCTGCAGGACGTGGGTCTCGGCTACATCAAGCTGGGGCAACCCTCTACCACCCTCTCCGGTGGTGAGAGCCAGCGCGTGAAGCTCGCCACCGAACTCTCCAAGCGCGACACCGGCAACACCCTATACATCCTCGACGAGCCCACCACAGGACTCCACTTCGAGGACATCCGTGTGCTGATGAGCGTGCTCCAGCGCCTTGTCGACAAAGGCAACACCGTCATCGTCATTGAGCACAACCTCGACGTCATCAAGATGGCCGACTACCTCATCGATATGGGTCCCGAGGGCGGTCGTGGTGGTGGCCAGCTCCTCATGGCCGGTACGCCCGAAGAGATTGCCCAGTGCCCCGAAAGCTACACGGCGCGGTATCTGAAGGAATATCTGGATTAAGTTTATTGTTGGAAAGAACTTTTGTAAACAGGATATAAACATATGGCAAGTCATATGCTCTGTCGTCATGTCGTGAGAAGCATGCTTGCTCTCCCTCTCTATATATTATTGTTTTGGGTAAGCTTGCCGACAGTGGCACAATCAGTATCACCTCGCTTCGGCGCACCGTTCGACTTCCCGCTCTATCTGAGTGGTAACTTCGGAGAGCTCCGCTCCAACCACTTCCACGGAGGACTCGACTTCAAGACCCAGGGCGTGGTGGGCAAGCCGCTGCTAGCCATTGCCGATGGCTACATCTCCAAGGTGACGGTCACTCCCGGTGGCTATGGCAATGCGCTGTATCTTACTCACGACAATGGCTATACCTCCGTGCATGGCCATCTTGACCGCTTCCTGCCCGAGATTGCCGAGCTGGTTCGTAAGAAACAATACGCCGAGCAGGCCTTTGCCGTGACGCTGGAGTTTGGCCCCGATGAGTTTCGCTTCCGCCAAGGCGAGGTCGTGGCATACGCCGGCAACACGGGCTACTCCTTCGGTCCCCATCTACACATGGAGATTCGCAAGACCGCTACCAATGAACCCATCGACCCGCTCCCCTTCTATAAGGACAAGATTGTAGACAATATCGCCCCGCGCGCTACCCGCATCATGATATATGGAGATGAGTACAGAGGTAAAGTAGCACTCAACAAGCCTATAAAGGGAGCTACCGAAATCGATGGAAAAATAATTTTCAATTCCCAATTTTCAATTTTCAATTCGCTTACAGCTTGGGGCCGCATCTCCGCTGCCATCTCCGCCAACGACTATATGAATGGCACCCACAACAACTATGGGGTGCGCTACGTGCGCCTCTATGTGGACGACCGCTTGGTGAGCAGCAGCGATGTAGACCGCTTCTCCTTTGATGAGAACCGCCTCATCAACTCATGGACCGACTATGCCGAGCAGCGCACCACAGGCCGCTGGTATATGCGTGCCTCCATAGCTGAGAACAACGAGCTGCGTATGCTCCGTGCCGATGAGCAGCGCGGATGGGTCACCATCGATGAGGAGCGCGACTACCACTTCCGCTACGAGCTCGAGGACCTCTATGGCAACCGCTCCACCTATCGCTTCGTGGTGCGTGGCAAGCGCATGGAGATACCCAGTCGCCTGCCCAGCTACTATTACCTCATGGATGCCTCGCGCGACAGCCGCTTCTATGCCCAGGGCTTCGAACTTTGGATGCCGCAAGGCACGCTGTTCGATGATGTGGAGCTCGACTACGACGTGATGCCCTCCGAGAGCGACCAGGCCCCTATCTACCAGCTCACTACCACACGCATCCCCTTGCGCCGTGCTGCCGAGATCACATTGCCTACCCACAAGAGTGAGTCTGTAGATGGCTCCAAACTCTACGTGGCCCGTGTCGATGGCAAGCGCCGCACCTATTGCGGAGGCACCTACCAGTATGGCCGCATTACCGTCAACATCACCGAACTGGGCAGCTACACCGTATGTGCCGATACCATAGCACCCAAGATAACTCCCATAGGCAGCACCTCGTGGCGCAAGCAGGGTAGGATAGTGTGCCGCATTGCCGATGGCGAGACCGGCATCCGCGACTATCGCGGCACGATAGATGGCCGCTGGGTGCTCTTCAAGTATAGCAGCAAGAATGCCCGCCTCACCTGCGACCTCCGTGCCGAAGGCATCGGCCCCGGCCGTCACCAAGTAGAAATCAAGGTGACCGATATGCGGGGCAACGTGAGAGTTATGAGTTGTGAGTTATAATCCTACTTTGTAGGCTTTTCCTCCTTACGACTTGCGTTTCCTCCTTCTTGCTCGGTATAATCAAAGTGAACTTTGCTTCTACTCTCGCTTCGTTCGTCGGTTCGCACCTCGGCATAGATTAAGCAAACTTATCTCTGCTCTCGGTTTGGCGTCGGTTGAGTTGTGAGTTATGCTGTGCCCATAGTTGATTTCAACTCATCTATGTCTGATTAAGCGCAAATCTGTATTCTTCCTTTTCTATCTGCCAGTGTCCGCCAATGGTGGTTAACTGTTTGTTACTTCGACTTTTAGTGGCGGACACTATGAACAATTTTCCATGTCTGCTGAATGTCCGCCGTGATGGCGTGACATCCCCTGATATGATGCTTCTCAAATAGCCTTCTCGTACAGCCCACTCCCTGTTTAATGCTAAGCAAAATAATTTACCGCTGCCCAACAGCAAGGTTGCTGTTGCCCAACGGCAACCTTGCTGTTGGACAAGGGTAAGGTTACCGTTGCGCAGCGGTAAATAGAAATGCACGCTCGTTGCAGGGAAAACGCATTATAAAATCGCTCTAAAATGATGTCTTAATAATCTATGTCCAATAGGTTCTTCTCTCGCAAATATTTGATTTCACACAGATCTCACAAATCTCACAGAGGCTGCATCGCACAAGGCTCGCAGCTTGTCGGCTTCGCCGAATGTTTTCAGCCGGATGGCAAACGCGAGTGTAACGATGCGTTCTTTGTGAGATTCGTGAGATCTGCGTGAGGCAAAAGGTTGATTATCTGCGAGAAATAAACTAAATTTATAATGCGTATTCCCTGACGCTCGTTGCCGGGAAAACGTAATGCTGATGCTTCCATGTTTAGGTACGTCCGTTATTGCTGAGTAGGCTCCCTTTTGCATGTGGCAGATACAGGCCTACATGTGAATTTGTACGCAGTGTCCGCCATTAACCGCTAGTCATTCACTGCATTATGATACATTGGCGGACACTGGCAGGTAAAAACGGACACGCTATATTATGCCACAATTTGGCGCATGCGACAAGATCGGTACATATTGTACCTCCCCAAATACAAAGTTCTAACTGTTGGAGTAGACCATGTATTAGTTTGCCGGCAAAAAAACGGGCGTGGAGAAACGGATTTCTCATATATTATTGCTAAATTTGCGAAATACATATACATCTTACATAAAAGCAACATACGATATGGCAAAAGTCAATACAGCAGACATAGGATTTGAGGACCAGATTTGGCGGGCGGCCGACAAGATGCGCGGCAATATCGATGCATCGGAGTATAAGTCCGTAGTGCTCGGACTGATATTCCTGAAGTATATCTCCGATAAGTTTGAGGCACGCTACGAAGAGCTTCTTGCCGAGGGTGAGGGTTTCGAGGAGGATAAGGATGAGTACACCGCCGAGAATATTTTCTATGTGCCTTCAGAGGCTCGCTGGGCGGTCATCGCCGAGGCTGCGCATACGCCCGAGATTGGCACTGTCATCGACAATGCCATGCGTGCCATCGAGAAGGAGAACCGTCGCCTCAAGGATATACTGCCCAAGAACTTTGCCCGCCCCGAGCTCGACAAACGTCGCTTGGGCGATGTGGTGGACCTCTTCACCAATATCAAGATGCACGAGCATGGCGACTCGAAAGATATCCTTGGCCGTGCCTACGAATATTGCCTATCTAAGTTTGCCGAGGCCGAAGGTAAGTTGGCTGGCGAGTTTTATACTCCTGCTTGCATCGTGAAGACACTTGTGCATGTGCTGGAGCCCTATGCTGGCCGTGTGTACGACCCTTGCTGCGGCTCGGGCGGTATGTTTGTGCAGTCAGCCAAGTTTATCGAGAGCCATGCAGGCAACATCAATCAGATTTCGGTCTATGGGCAGGACTCCAACCCCACTACGTGGAAGATGGCACAGATGAACCTTGCCATCCGTGGCATCGAGGCCGACTTGGGGCAGTACAATGCCGACACCTTCTTCAATGACTGCCATCCCACATTGAAGGCCGACTTCGTGCTGGCCAATCCGCCCTTCAACCTCTCCGACTGGGGCGCCGACCGCCTGGCCGATGATGTGCGCTGGAAGTATGGCACACCGCCCAATGGAAATGCCAACTTTGCGTGGATACAGCATATCATCCATCATCTCGCTCCCTCGGGTCGTGCCGGTGTGGTGCTGGCCAATGGTTCTCTGTCGAGTCAGAGCGGCGGCGAGGGCGATATCCGCAAACGGCTTGTCGAGGCCGACCTCGTGGACGCTATTGTGGCCATGCCCTCACAGTTGTTTTATACCACACAGATTCCTGTATGCGTATGGTTCTTCAATAAGGCCAAGAAGCAGAAGGGCAAGACCCTCTTCATCGATGCCCGCAACCTTGGCACGATGGTCACTCGCAAGCTGCGCGAACTCACCGATGGTGAAGATGGCGACATCCTGCGCATTGCCAACACCTATAAGCAGTATGCCGAGGGCACGCTGAACGACGAGAAGGGCTTCTGTGCTGTGGTAGACACCGCCAAGATTGCTGAGCAAGACTATATACTCACCCCTGGCCGCTATGTAGGCATTGCCGAGCAGGAACAGGACAGCGAACCCTTCGAAGAGAAGATGACTCGCCTCACCACCGAGCTGTCGGCACTCTTCGAGCAGTCACACGCTTTGGAGGAGGAGATACGCAAGCAACTCGGAAGCATCGGATTTAAGTTTTGATGGTTTAGGATAAATCATAGATGGATAATGAAAAACGAAAATCAAAATATAGAGTACAAGGAAACGTGGCGCGATGAATACTTGAAATGGATTTGCGGCTTTGCCAATGCACAAGGCGGTAAAATCTATGTTGGTGTGGATGATGACAAGAATGTGGTTGGAGTTGTAGATGCCCACCGCCTGATGGAAGATATCCCAAACAAAATAGTCAATCATTTGGGTATCGTGGCCGATGTTAATCTGCTTAACGACAAGGGTCGTGAATATATCGAAATAGTTGTTGCTCCCAGTAATATGCCCATAGCCTATAAGGGGATTTATCATTATCGTTCGGGGGCAACAAAACAAGAGTTGAAAGGTGTTGCTCTGCAACAATTCATCATGCAGAAGATGGGACGCTCATGGGATGATATACCCATAGAGCATGCTTCGATAGACGACATTGACCGCAGTGCGGTGGACTATTTCCTGCGTTGTGGAATTAGTGCAGGAAGAGTTGCCGAAGATGACCGAGATGCATCTACAGAAGAGGTTCTTACAAATCTGGGCCTTATCACACCCGATGGGAAACTGAAAACTGCTGCCTTGCTATTGTTCGGAAAACAGGTTAGAAAGTTTTTCCCGTCAGCTGATTTTAAGATAGGTAGGTTTCATTCCAGCGAAAGCGACCTTATAACACAAGATTTGATAGAATGCAATATCATTCAGATGGCAGGTAAGGTTATTGAATCCTTGCGCTCGAAGTATCTGATTTCTCCTATTCATTATGAGGGTTTGCAACGTGTAGAAGAACTGGAGATTCCGGAAAAGGCATTGCGCGAAATCATCTATAACGCCATTGCCCATAAAGACTACACGGGTCCCTCTATCCAGATGAGGGTGTATGATGACTGTGTGGAAATCTGGAATTATGGTTTGTTGCCCGATGGACTGACCCCTGAGGCTTTGATGCGCAAACATGCATCCTATCCTCGCAATAAGAATGTTGCATACGCTTTTTTTAAAGCCGGCTTCATAGAATCGTGGGGACGTGGCTATAAGAAGATTCGTGAAGAACTCGACCGTGTGGGAATGCCCATGCCTATCGTCGAGGAAATGGATGGGGGCGTGTTGGCAGTGATGAAACGTTTTACTATTGATGAAGTTATTGCCAGACGAAAGGGAGATACGGCAGAAACCGACAATGAGGTCGGGAACTTGTCGGGAACTTGTCGGGAACTAAATTGACCGAACGCCAGTGGAGTATATGTGCAATCATCAGAGATAATCCATACTCTACCGCTGAATCTATGGCAGTGTCCTTAAAAGTAAGCGTAAGGACAGTAGAACGTGACTTGTCTGCCTTGCAGAAGCTTGGCATCATACGCCACGAAGGAAAAAGGAACACTGGTATTTGGGTGATACTTGAGCAACCTGGCAGATAATATGATATTTGAGGTAGCATTGGATTTAAGTTTTGAAAGCTATGTGTTTTATATATTGGGGATTTGATGAATGGACAACTATCGCTACGATATTTTTATCTGTAGTAGCCATTGTGATTGCTATATGGTCGTCACATAGCACCTCGAAAGCGGCAGAGAAGCAGATTGGTGAAATGGAAAAGCAAATCAGCGAGATGCAGAAGCAGATTTGTGAGATTAAGAACCTCTCCGCTTTGCAGATTGACACCACCATCAAATTGGTGGAGGTGGAAATCCAAAAGACTATGACGAAGGTCAAGTTGGCTGCCCAAGAATCAGAGTCAATAGATAGGATAAATCATTCGGGAATGTCTCATATGGTAGATTTTCGTAATGCAATGATGCGCGAACATCAAGAGATGAAGGCCTTAAGAGAATTGCAGATATATAGCGAGTGTTCACACAATCTGAACGAACTTCTAGAGAATTTAAATCAATTGAAGAATAATTTAGGATGAGTATGGAAGAGTGGAAAGAATATAAGATAGAAGAAATTATATCTGAAATCTCAATGGGTCCCTTTGGTTCTGATGTGAAAAAGGATGTTTATACTTCTTTTGGTGTTCCTATATTAAATGGATCAAATTTGCAAGGTTTTAAATTGAAAGAAGATTCATTTGGATATGTTTCAGAAGAAAAAGCCAATTCCTTGAAGAAATGTAATGCACACAGAGGTGATATTATTGTTACGCATAGAGGAACTCTAGGTCAAATAGTATATATTCCTGATGATTCAAAGTATGACCGTTATGTGATATCTCAAAGCCAGTTTAGGTTGTCATGTAAGAGCGATATTGTAAGACCTGATTTTCTTGTCTATCTTTTTCATACTAAGGAGGGCCAATACAAGATTTTATCCAATGCATCACAAGTAGGTGTTCCTGCTTTAGCAAGGGCTACAACAACATTTAGACAAATAAAAGTAAATATACCTTCTCTTTGTGTTCAAACAAAGATAATGAACATCTTGTCTTCCCTCGACGATAAAATCGAGGTGAATCGTCGGATAAATGATAATTTAGAACAGCAGGCACAAGCGTTGTATAAGCAGTGGTTTGTGGATAATCGTGATGAGGATTGGGAAGAATATGAACTGAATGATGTTGCAACAATAACTGCAGGCGGCGATAAGCCTCAGTTGTGTACAAATAAAAAAACATCAGAATGCTGTATCCCTATATATTCTAACGGTATTGAAAAGGAAGGTTTATATGGATATACAAATGTTGCTCGCATATTCGAAAATGCAATTACTATATCTGCAAGAGGAACTATCGGCTTTGTTTGTTTGCGAACAGAACCTTATGTTCCGATTGTAAGATTGATATCAGTTGTCCCTATGTATGAAAACCTCTCGGTTTATTTTCTATACTTATGGGCTGTAAATCAAAATATAAGCGGTACGGGAACTACACAGCAACAACTGACAGTGCCTGATTTCAGAAAGACTAAAATAATTATTCCTCATCAAGATTTATTGATGAAGTTTAATAGTGTTATTACTCCTATATTTAATTGTATCAAGCAAAATAAAGAAGAGAATGATAAATTAGTTTCTCTTCGTGACACCCTCTTACCAAAGTTGATGAGTGGAGAATTGAGTGTCGATGATGTTTTGACCGATTTAGTTTGCTAAATTATCATTTACCGACTATATCTACTGAAATTTACAACAATGGAAATAAAAAACTAACGTGTTGTGTCTTTTTTAAGAATAAAGAAGTTATCTTTGTAGATTTTACCTATAGCGGAAACCCGCAAGAAAGAAAAAGTAACGGATAAAGTGACGGATAAAGTAACGGATAAATCTTGCACCATGAGCAACTATAATTTTACCGAGCAGCATTTTGAGAATGCGATATTGGAGCTGATGCACGAGCGCCTGGGCTACGACTATGTGTATGGTCCCGATGTGGTGCGCGACTATAGCGAGCCGTTACACATGGAGCTGTTGCGTCAGTCGCTATACGATATCAACAAGTTGCCTGCTGAAGCTATAGAGGAGGCAATAACCAAGATTCGCACCATAGAGACAGGTTCGCTGGTGCAGCGCAATGAGACCTTCACCGACTATCTGCAAAATGGTGTGGAGGTAAACTACTACGATGGTAAGGAGCAACGTGCTACCCGAGTGAAGCTCATAGACTACAGCAACCCCACGAACAACACCTTCACCGTGGCCAATCAGTGGACGGTGGAGGAGCGCTCGGTGCGCCGTGCAGATATCGTCGTATTCGTCAATGGACTGCCACTCGTAGTGGTGGAGCTTAAGTCGCCATCACGAGAGCAGACCGATGCCTCGGAAGCATACGCCCAGCTGCGCAACTATATGCAGGAGATACCGTCGCTCTTCGTATACAACGCTTTCTGTGTGATGAGCGATATGGCTACCTCGAAGGCAGGAACGATAACGGCTGGTGAGGACCGCTTCATGGAGTGGAAGACGACAGACGGATTCCGCGAGAGCAACCGCGCCATCACATTCGACGTGCTGTTTGAAGGTATGTTTGAGAAGACACGCTTGATAGAGTTGCTGCACGACTTTATCTGCTTCTCGAAAGATGAAAAACGAAGTGCGAAGATACTGGCTGGATACCATCAGTTCTTTGCCGTGCGCAAGGCTGTGGACTCGGTGACCGAGGCCACCAAGACCGATGGCAAGGGAGGCGTGTTCTGGCATACGCAGGGTTCGGGCAAGTCGCTCTCCATGGTGTTCTTTGCCAAGCGTATACAAAAGGCCCTGCAGTCGCCCACCATCGTGATACTGACCGACCGCAACGACTTGGACGGACAGCTCTACAAGCAGTTTGCGCGATGTGCCGACTTCTTGCGACAGACTCCCGTGCAAGCCAACAGCCGGGCACATCTGAAGGAACTGCTCGATGGACGCGAGGCAAACGGCATCTTCTTCAGCACAATGCAGAAGTTCGAGGAGAGCGAGGAGCCGCTATCGACACGGCGCAACATCGTGGTGATGGCCGACGAGGCGCACCGAAGCCAATATGGACTGACCGAGAAGATTGACAAGGAGGGCCGACTGAAGGTGGGTGCTGCACGCCGTGTGCGCAACTCACTGCCCAACGCTACATATATAGGATTCACGGGAACGCCTATATCACAGAAAGACCGCTCCACACGAGAGGTGTTTGGCGACTACATAGACATCTATGATATGACACAGGCGGTAGCCGACGGGGCTACACGTCCGGTATTCTACGAAAGCCGTGTCATCAACCTCAAACTGGAAGAGAGCATACTGCGCAGGATAGATGATGAGTATGAGATGATAGCCGCTGAGGGCGAGGCCGAGGAGCATGCCATAGAGAAGAGCAAGCGCGAACTGGGGCGCATGGAATCGATACTCGGAGCTGACGAGACCATAGATTCGCTCGTGCAGGATATCATAGGACACTATGAGGAGTATCGCCAATATGAGCAGACTGGCAAGGCGATGATTGTGGCTTACTCGCGCCCCATAGCGATGAAGATATATCACCGTATGCTGGAGCTACGCAGCGAATGGAAAGATAAACTGGCCGTGGTGATGACCTCGGACAACAGAGACCCCGAGGAGTGGCGTCCGATAATAGGGAACGATAGCTATAAGAAGGAATTGGAGAGGCGTTTCAAGGATGATGCCGATTCGCTGAAGATTGTAATCGTGGTGGATATGTGGCTCACGGGATTTGATGTGCCGTCACTATCGACCATGTATGTATACAAACCGATGGCTGGGCACAACCTGATGCAGGCCATAGCACGTGTGAACCGCGTGTTTGGTGACAAGCAGGGTGGTCTCGTGGTGGACTATGTAGGCATTGCCTCGGCACTGAAGCAGGCAATGAACGACTACACCATACGCGACCGAAAGAACTATGGCGATACCGACATATCGAAGACGGCATACCCCGAGTTTCAGAAGAAGTTGGAGGTGTGTCACGATCTGCTGCACGGATATGACTATTCGGGCTTCTACGGTGAATCGGCCATGGCACGCGCCACAAGCATCAGCGGCGGTGTGGATTTTCTGCAAGCTCCCGAACGGGCTACCATCAAGCAACTATATATAAAGGAAGCACTGATACTGAGGCAGTCGCTGTCGCTTTGCCAGAGTTTGCTACAGCGTGAGGAGCGTATCAAGGCAGCCTACTTTGAGGCGGTGCGTACCTTGCTGACGAGAGTGGAGGGTAAGGGAAAAATATCGTTCCGCGAGATTAACGGACGCATCAATGAACTGCTGAAGCAGAGCATCAAGAGTGAGGGCGTGATAAATCTCTTCTCGGATGTGAAGGAGGAGTTCTCAATCTTTGACCCGAAGTTTCTGGAAGAGATTGCTCAGATGAAGGAAAAGAACCTCGCAGTGGAACTGCTACGCAAACTCATCGAGGAACAGGTGAAGGTGTATCAGCGTACCAATACGGTGCGTGCAGGAAAGTTCTCGGAGATATTGGCCAATGCGATGAGCAGCTATCTCAAAGGTATGCTGACCAACGAAGAGGTGATAGAGGAATTGCTGAAAACGGCCCATGCTATAGTGAACGGTGAGGAAGAAGGCAAGAAACTGAACTTGACGAATGAAGAGTTGGCTTTCTATGATGCCATCACCAAGCCTGAGGCGGTGCAGGACTTCTATACCAACGAACAACTGGTAGCAATAACGCGCGAACTGACCGATGCGCTGCGTACCAACAAGACCATTGACTGGAACATGAAGGAGAGTGCACGAGCCGGCATGCGCCGTATCGTGAAGCGACTACTCAAGAAATATAAGTATCCGCCCGAAGGACAGGAGGCTGCACTGGAAACCATCATGGCACAATGCGAGATGTGGAGCGAGAATAGTTGAGCGAGAATTTTATCCTTTGTTTTATGTTCACAAGAGAAGATGAATAGGGGAATCCTTGCCCTCGTCCCGCCCAATCCCCAGGCCAAGTGAAAAGAACGCAGCCACGGTCGATTAGGAAAATGCAAAGCGTTAGCAAGAAATAGGGAACCGGTGACAATCTGCCACGAGAACGAAAAAGTCTATACTTCCGATTTCAACACCATGTAAGCAAACCGCAGGGTTTGCCTTACATTATGCTACAAAATTTTTGTACAGGATTTCTTCACGTTTCGTCCCGGTCTGCACAAAAAGTTAGGGGAAATAGTGGGGCTATACAAAGATTTTATTACCTTTACATGCAAAACCGCCAAAGGCGCTGCATGAGCGCAGACGGTGGATGAGATAAAAGGTAAATAAATAGTATAAAACACAACAAAGCAAAATGAAAAAGTTATTCTTGACAGCAGTGACACTGCTGGCCGCCATCACGAGCGGTATGGCGTGTACGAACCTTATCGTAGGTAAGGCCGCATCGGCTGATGGGTCTGTTATCGTGAGCTATTCGGCCGACTCGTACGGCATGTTTGGTTACCTTTGCCACTATCCCGCTGGCGTGCATGCCGAGGGTACAGTGCGTGAGGTGTATGACTGGGATTCGGGTAAATATCTGGGCCGTATCCCCGAGGCTCCACAGACCTATAATGTGGTGGGCAACATCAACGAGCACCAGGTCACCATCGCCGAGACCACTTTCGGTGGACGTGAGGAACTGGTCAACCCCGAGGGTATCATCGACTACGGTAGCCTTATTTACATCGCTCTGCAGCGCTCGAAGACCGCTCGCGAGGCTATCGACGTGATGACTTCGCTCGTGGAGGAGTATGGATATTACAGCAGCGGTGAGAGCTTCACCATTGCCGACCCCAACGAGGTGTGGATAATGGAGATGATAGGTAAGGGCCCTGGTCGCAAGGGTGCTGTGTGGGTAGCCATTCGCGTGCCCGACGACTGCATCTCGGCTCATGCCAACCAGGCACGCATCCGTCAGTTCCCCTTGAAGGACAAGGAGAATTGTATTTATGCAAAGGATGTGATCAAGTTTGCCCGTGAGATGGGTTACTTCGATGGTAAGGACAAGGACTTTGACTTTGCTGCAGCCTACTGCCCTGCCGACTTCGGTGGTCTCCGCTACTGCGATGCCCGTGTATGGAGCTACTTTAACATGTATGCCGACCTCGACATGAACCAGTATCTTCCCTGGGCCATGGGCGATGCTTCGGCCACTCCGATGCCTCTCTTCGTGAAGCCCAAGCAGAAGGTGTCTGTACGTGACGTGCAGGCTGCCATGCGCGACCATTATGAAGGTACGCCGATGGATATCACCGGTGACCTCGGTGCAGGCCCCTGGAGCATGCCTTATCGTCCCTCGCCCCTGAGCTTCAAGGTAGATGGCGTGGAATATTTCAACGAGCGCCCCATCTCTACTCAGCAGACTGCCTTCACTTTCGTATCGCAGATGCGCAACTGGTTGCCCAACCCTGTAGGTGGCGTGCTGTGGTTCGGTACCGACGATGCCAACATGGCTGTATTCACTCCTGTATATTGCTGCACCAACGATGTGCCCGAGTGCTACGATGTAGAGACTGCCGATGCAGTGACCTTCTCGGAGAAATCATCGTTCTGGCTCTTCAACATGGTGTCTAATATGGTATATCCCCGCTACTCGGCTCTTATCGGTGACTTGAAGAATGCTCAGCAAAGCCTTGAAGATAGTTTTGCAGCTGGTCAGCCCACCGTGGAGGCTAAGGCCGTGGAACTCTACAACGACAATCCTCCCAAGGCTGTGGCCATGCTCACCAAGTACACCGCCGAGATGGCTCAGACTGCTATGGATGCTTGGGGCAACCTGGCCAAGTTCCTTATCGTGAAGCACAACGATATGGTGGTGAAACCCACGAATGAGGATGGCACCTTCAAGCGTACCGAGACAGGCTATGGCGCCTCTCCCGTGCGCCCAGGCTATCCTGAGGACTTCAACCGCCGTGTGGTGAAGGAGACGGGTGACCGCTACTTGATGAAGTAATCTTTCTATTATATATACTATGAAAGCCGCAAAGCATGAGCTATTGCGGCTTTCATGTTTTATATGTGTCTCAGATTATTCCTGATATATCGCCACTGTCATGGGCTCTTCGCCGAGTGTCACAGCTTTCGTCTTGAGATTGCCTGCTGTGTCGTAGTAGCGAAGTTCATAGGTGGCATTCTTGGGTAGCAGCAACGAGAAGTTGTCGTTCATGTCGCGGTGAGGACCTGCGGTGAGTCCTCCGCCCATCTGTTCTGTGCCAAGGAAAATGTCTACACCCATTGCCACACGGTCGGCCGAATGGTGGATGGCTTCCTGTTTGGCATAGCCCACGATGCGCAGATAGGTGTGCGTGCCGGCTTCTATTCGAGTGGCCTGTTGCTCGCGAGCAAGGTCTATGTAGTGCTGTGTCACATTCTCGGCTCCTATGTGCTTGGGCAGGTTTTCGATGGCTGTGCTGTCCTCACCGCACCATACCATGGGAAACCAGTCGGGCGCTTTGCCGAAACGCGTGGCATAGATGGCATAGCGGCGGTCGGCAGGGTTGGCCTTTGAGGCATCGGCCATAAACCATAGGTGGTCGAGCTGTGAGGGGAAATAGTACTCGGTGACACGCCACTGGCCATCGAGCCATACCTCTGTCCAGCTGTGGTTGCCACGGTTGTCGTGCCATGAGGCAGTACCCACAAAGCGGGCTGGAATGCCAACGGCACGGTAGGCATCGACGAGGAGAATTGACAGGCCCGTACACGATGCCATGCCTTGGCGCATCGATTCGCGCGGGCTCTGGTTGGTCTTCTCTCTCAACGTGTTGTAGTGTACTCCAGTCAGTACGGGTATGTTGCTGTTGACTGCGCGTATCGCCTGTTCCAGTGTAGAGCAGGTGTCTACGGCTGGTGCAAACAGCTCGTACAGTTCCTCTCGCCAAGCATCGCGCACCTCGTCTACCACGTAGTAAGGGAGCACGTCGGTCAGATACACCTCTTTAGGCAAAGCTTGTGCCCAAGGGTACTGCTTGCGTACTTGATGAGCCATGCGTACGTTCTCTACAAGTAAATCGAGCGACATGGTGTCGCGGTCAACCTCAGGCATATGGATGAGGAGGTAGGCGAGTTCGTCGCGGTATTCCTTATCGGTTTGTTTAAGCAGTTTTTGCAGGGCTTCGGGACGTGTTGACGAAGCTATGGCTTCGTTGAGTTCCGGGTTGGAGGATGAAGCGGCATTTAGTTGAGTTGTTGCAACGAATACTGCTACTGTCATTGCAATGAGGATGACTGCGAGGATGAGGTTCCTTTTCATATGTTCTGCTCTTATGATTATTTGATTTCTAATAGATGTGATATGGGTTCATCGAGTTTGTTCTCTTACAAGGCTAAGAATCTTTCTTACTTCTTCTTCATCAACTGTGCGCAGGGCAAACTCGTCAACGCTCTCCGTGCCTCCCATCGAGATGCGTGGATTACGGTACCTCATGCCTCCTGCTACTATGCGCTTGGCGCTGAAGTGCAGTGCGTCTATTCCAGTGGCTGCAAGTTGTAGGGCATTGCTTGCTGTCACTCCGCTTCCGGCCATAATCTCAATGCGCCCTGCAGCTATAGCCACGGCCTGTGCTATGGCGTCGATGCCGTCGACTGCTTTGTCGTGTCCTCCAGAGGTGAGTATGCGGGTGCATCCTGTAGCAATGATGTCCTCTATGGCCTGTGGGTAGTCGGCCGTCATGTCTACTGCGCGGTGGAAGGTTGTCTCCATACCGTGTGCTGCCTCTACAAGGAGTCGTGTACGTTCTATATCGACGCTGCCGTCGGCTGTGAGTAGGCCTATCACAACTCCTGTGACACCTGTCTCCCGAGCATGAGCTATGTCGCGCAACATCGTTTGCAGCTCATCATCGGAGTAGAGGAAGTCGCCACCTCGTGGACGTATCATCACACTCACGTCGATACCTTCGATGGCGCTCACCTGTTCGATGACTGCAATAGAGGGAGTGACGCCCCCTTCCGTAGGTGAGGCACATAGTTCTACGCGGTCGACCCCCAATCGGGCGGCTGTGCGGCATGCTTCTACGGAGTAGGCACATAGTTCGCATTTGATGGTTTTCATGCTTATAATATTATAGGTAGACTACAAAGATACGAATAACTAACGAGATTCAATATTTGACAGCGTGTGAATCTTGTTGAAATAGTAAAGAAAATGAAAGTGGACGCAAAACTTAAACAGCTTATGCAATGCCGATGTCAGTTAGATACGCTTTATGTGGTGTGGAGGATGAGTGTGGTAGCTCCCAATGTAATGATGGCTCCATCATCGAGACGGATGCGGTCCTTGGCTCCGAGTATCTCGTTCATGAGAAAGGTGCCGGTGATGCTGTCGTTATCGCGAAGGGTGTAGATGAGGTTCCCGCTTTTCCCTCGCTTGACGTTGAGAATGCAATGGCGACGATCCATGCTGGGATCATTAGTCTCAATCGGAATATCTACTTCATCGCCTTTGTTGCGACGGCCTATAGTGTTGTCTCCTATATGTAAGGGATGCTCCTGACGAAATCCAAAGACATTTTCTACGGCCACGATGTAGCCTACATTTTCTGCTGGAGTGCCTTCGGCAAGAGGGTGAGGCGCTTTATTTTCTTCTTTTTGTAGTGCACGTAGCTTGCTTACACCAATGCGTATGCCAAACTGTTTCTGGCAGTTATCGCAAACGAATACCAGAGATTGGCCATCGACGTATTTGGTCTCGTCAAATTGTATGAAGTGGTCGCACTTAGGACAGCGTACTCTTTTCATGTCTACAGCAGAGAGTGGGGTTAATTGTTGCGTACGGCAAGTAACCAGGCGTTTTGGAATGCGGGATCGTTGCGTAGTGCTTTGAGATGCTCATTGGCTTCGTCCTTATCGGTGTATTGGATGAGCGAGATGCGTACACGATCGTCGCGCTCCACAAGTGAAGCATTGGTATATCCTTTAGCAATGTATTTACCTAAGGTCTCTTCTGCTCCTCTGTGATTGGGAAGACTGGCTACGATGATATGGTAGGTCTTTTCCGGGTGTAATACATTGAGTGTGCTTGGCGCTTCTGTCGCGGTGGAGGGAACAGGCGTTGAGATAGGTTCCAGGACAGATGCCTCGACTGTTTCCGTAAGGGAAGATTGTGGCTCTATGGACTCAGAGTGAATTGCTCCTGTTGTTGGCTCGTTGGTCTCATATACCACTACTTCGGGTAATATTGGTTGGGAAGCCTCTTCGATGATGGTCTCTGCCTGTTCTGCAGAAGGAGTTTTGCTAGTGTTAAGTATCGATAGGTCTAATGAAGCAATGTCTGTGGGTTGCTGCTTTCCTGTAGGAATGGCTATCATCAGAAGCAGGAGAAGGATGGCGGCAGTAGACATCATATGACGAAGAAAACCTTTGTTGATATGTACGTTGATAGTCTTCTCGTTTTGTGTGATGATGCTTTCCGCATTGCTGGTCCTCTGTTCGTTATGTGCCTTTCGCTCTAATTCTGCAAGGTCATGGATTAGGAATGAACCGAGACCAAAGAATTGTGGTGAGTCGATGGTCATGGTCTCAGGGGTAAACTGAAGGATACCATGGATGTCTTGCTGTAAGGTACCGATATGAGAAAGGGTGGCGCTGCCGTTATCGTCAAGGTTGTCGGATAGTTTGTCGATTGCAATGTCTATAAGATGGCAAGCTTGTGCGTAATCCACTTTGTTGGTTTGCATGTAGCTTTGCGCCAACAAGCCATCGTTCATTGTCAGGGCAGCATTGAAACTTATCGAACGTGATGGCGGATAGTATAGATGCTCCTCGCTTACATAGTAAGCTGGTTGGAAATGAGCGATAAAGCCTCCGAAACCGGGTAGGATGACGCAGTCGTTGTCGCGTAGCAGTAGCTCTATATGTCGTGCCAAATTCTTCATTCTGCTACAAAATTAGTGTAAAATTTCGATTGAGCGAAGATTATACGAATTTATTTGTGTAGCCAAGTAAGAATTTTATAAAACACCGAATAGAATATGAGATTTCAAAGAGTGGATAGAGGGAAAACGAAGTCTTATTGACTCAGCTAAGTTGAAACTGGTTTGTCAAAGAATCTTGTCGGAGCATTGATTGCATATTCCTGTGATGACATAGTTTACTTGATGCGTTTGGAAACCTTTGGGCAGCTCGACTATGGGAACCTGGATGTCGGTCAGACAAATTGTGCGTTTGCATTGTATGCAGCGAAAGTGTGGGTGGCGATCGTCGAATGTGTCGTGGTGGTGTGAGTGACAAATCTCGTAACGTGCTGATCCGCTGCCATCATCAATGCTATGGAGCAGATGGTGTTCTTCAAAAAGAAGGAGAGTACGGAATATGGTGGATCGGTCGGCAGGATATAGCGCGTCTTCAAGGTCGCGAAGAGTGAGTGTGCTCTCGGCATTGAGGAGGCAACGTAGAACAAGTGTGCGCATGGCGGTTGGCTTGATACCACGCTCCTCTAATAGTTGAGTGATGTGTTGATCCATAAACTCATTATTGATTAAACTTTAGCACTCTGTGCGTTGTGTTGATGAATAAGCCCCAAAGTAGAGATTACTTTGGGGCCTATTGTAGAGTTGTAGTCATTTTATCTCTATTTCTTCCTTCATGTCGATTTCATTGCCTTTACTGTCGTAGAAGGTGTAAGCTAATAGTGGGAGACTCTGGTTAGGGATAATGCGTAGCCCAAAACCATATTTCATCTTCCACCGTAGTTCGAGTGAAATGACCCCTTGCTTGATGTATGCAGCTACATATGGATGTATGTGTAGGCTGAATCGCTTTGTCTTCAATTTGTTTACGAGGTAATCGATTTTGTTTTCCAGTGTGTCGGTAAACAATATAGAGGCTTTGATTGTGCCTTTCCCAAAACATACGGGGCAGCTCTCCTCTACAGCAACATCCATGGCTGGGCGTACACGCTGACGCGTTATTTGCATTAGTCCGAATTTGCTCAGAGGTAGAATGTTGTGTTTGGCTCGGTCGCGTGACATGTTCTGGCACATGCGTTCATAGAGTTTTTGTCTATTTTCGGCTGAGTCCATGTCAATAAAATCGACCACGATGATGCCGCCCATATCGCGCAGACGCAATTGGCGAGCCAGCTCGTCGGCAGCGCCTAAGTTGACATCGATGGCATTCTCTTCCTGGTTGGTGTTACCTCTAGAACGGTTTCCACTGTTTACGTCTACAACATGCAACGCTTCGGTGTGTTCGATGACCATATAGGCTCCTCCTCGGTAGGGCACGATGCGTCCGAACGAGGACTTCATCTGTTTGGTTATGGCGAAGTTGTCGAAGAGGGGGAGAATGCCAGTGTAATGCTTTACCACGTGTGCTCTGTCGGGAGCAATGAGGGCAACATAGTTGCGTATCTCATTGTATGCGGTGTCGTCGTTTACATATATAGCTTCGTACGACGGATTGAAGAGGTCGCGCAACATAGCTACGGCGC
Source organism: Bacteroidaceae bacterium (assembly GCA_045544835.1). Lineage (GTDB taxonomy): Bacteria > Bacteroidota > Bacteroidia > Bacteroidales > Bacteroidaceae > UBA1189. The sequence continues at coordinate 29,270 of JAZPZS010000201.1, forward strand.
GGCTGTTCTCTTCGTGGATGAGCATAGGGGGCTTGTCGGCTTTCTGCACCTTGACAATGGCATCGTCCCACTGCTTGACGAGTGCCTTCAATTCGGCGTCGAGTTCGGCTACGCGTTTGCCTTCAGCTACGGTGCGTACGATGACGCCGAAGTTCTTGGGCTTAATGCTTTGTATGAGCTGCTTGAGACGTGCACGTTCTTCGGATGACTTGATTTTGGAGGATACGGAAACCTTGTCTGAGAACGGGACTAAAACAAGAAAACGGCCAGCAAACGATAGGTCTGCGGTCAGACGAGGTCCCTTGGTCGATATTGGTTCTTTTATGACCTGGACCATTATCTCTTGACCCGCTTGCAGGATGTTGGATATGCTGCCTTCTTTAGGCAACTCGGGCTGTCCTGTGGCTTTGCTGTAGGGTGCCAGTTTTTTCTTGTCGCTGATTACCTGTTTTACATACTTGTGGTAGCTGTTATAGTGGCTACCCAAGTCCTGATAGTGAAGAAAAGCTTCTTTCTCTGAACCTACATCCACAAAGCATGCATTGAGTCCGGGCATGATTTTCTTTACCCGTCCTAAATACATGTTTCCCACAGAGAATGACGCTTCGCGTCCCTCTTTCTGAAATTCTACCAATACCTTGTCTTCTGTAAGGGCAATGGTAATCTCATTGGGCTGTACGTCGATGAATAATTCGCTAGTCACTTTTCTTAAGTACTTGATACAATTAAATGTGTTTCATAATGCGACAAAGAACAAACTCAAAATCCAATCGTATCTTGAAGTTTGTTCCTTGCCATGCTTTACACAGAGTTTACTTGCTCTTGTGTCTGTTCTTTCTCAGTCTTTTCTTTCTTTTGTGAGTCGCCATTTTATGACGCTTATGCTTCTTACCGTTTGGCATAGTTGAAAAAATTATTGATTAATACTCTATTTATTTCTTTACTTCAGCAGCAAATGTCTTGGCGGGCTTAAATGCTGGGATGTTGTGCTCAGGAACAACGATAGTTGTGTTCTTTGAGATGTTACGAGCAGTCTTTTGAGCTCTTTTCTTCAAGATGAAGCTACCGAATCCACGCAAATAAACATTCTCTTCATTGATAAGTGAACCCTTCACAACCTCCATGAAAGCTTCAACACACTTCAAGGCATCAGCCTTGTCCACTCCTGTCTTTTTGCTAATCTCATTAACAACCTCAGATTTTGTCATTTTTCTAATTTTTTATAGTTGTACAAATTGTCTTTTTTAATTTCGGAATGCAAATATAGGGCTTTTCTTGTTCTCAAAAAAATATATTGGACTTTTTTTTTGTAAATGGCTCACATTGTTTGCTATGTCTCATGTTTTTGTCTATTTTTGTAGTCAAGTTAATGCATGTGTTAAGAAAAATGAACGAAATTTGTTCTCGTCTTTTCGAGTGGTATTCGGTAAACAAGCGTGACTTGCCATGGCGGGCTACGCGCGACCCTTATTTAATATGGATATCTGAGGTGATTTTGCAGCAGACCCGTGTGGCTCAAGGTTACGATTACTTTGTGCGTTTTATTCAGCGTTTCCCTACCGTTGAGTCACTGGCCTATGCATCTGAAGACGAGGTGCTGCGTATGTGGCAGGGCTTAGGATATTATTCGCGGGCTCGTAACTTGCATACAGCAGCAAAGCAGGTTGTTGGTATGGGGCATTTTCCTAATACTTACGATGCGATACGCCAACTCAAAGGGGTGGGCGACTATACTGCTGCAGCTGTCGCTTCATTTGCTTTTGACGAGCCAAAAGCTGCTGTAGATGGCAACGTGTGCCGTGTGTGGACGCGTGTGTTTGGCATTGAAGAGCCTATCGACTCAGCTCGTGGCAAGAAGATGGTTGTGGAGGCTGCTCAAGCATTGTTACCCGAAAAACATGCCGCAAAGTATAATCAATCAGTAATGGAGTTCGGGGCATTGCAATGCGTCCCGCGTAATCCCGATTGTAGCGCATGCCCCATTGCTCATAAGTGTGTGGCATTGGCGCAGGGTCGGGTAGGGCTGCTTCCTGTAAAATCGCACAAGACCAAGGTCGCTCCGCGTTATCTTAGCTATTTATATATACATAACGAATCGTCTTTGTTGCTGCATAAACGCACTGGTGATGATATTTGGCATGGACTTTACGAGTTGCCACTCATTGAGACCCCATCCGCTGTCAGCATTGACAATCTGCTTGCATGCAACGCATATACCTATTGGCATTCTCTGCTATCAACTTACGTATATAAAGGAAGTACGGAAGGAATTAAGCACATACTCTCGCATCGCGTGTTGTATGCAACATTTCATGAAATCGAGTTGAGGGATTCACTACCCTGTCCCGAAGAGTATGTTGTTGTCCCCTTCGATGAAATACAAAAATATGCATTGCCAAGACTAATAGAACGTTATCTGCAAGTTCAACAGGGTATTTAGTGTTGTGGCAACGCTCCTTGGCACTGATAAAGCTGTAGCGTCGCATCCTGCGTTTTTGCACCGCGTTGGCGGCATAGACTAAGCAAGCTTTTCTTTGCTCTTGGCTTGGCGTCGGTTAACTTTCGTTTTCCTCCTTCGCGCCTCGGCATAGACTAAGCAAGCTTCTCTCTGCTCTTGGCTTGGCGTCGGTTAATGATGATGAGCAACACCAATACGGTGACGAAGATTATCGTCGACAGGGGGCGCAGCTCGGGGGTGAGACCGCCCTTGCGTGCATCGGAGTAGATGTAGGTAGAGAGGGTCTCAAGTCCGATGTTGCCCTTGGTGAAGAGGCTCACGGCAAAGTCGTCGATAGAGAGCGTGAACGAGAGGATGAAGCCACTGATGATGCCGGGCTTGATCTCGGGGATGATGACCTTGCGCAATGCCTGGAAGGGCGTGGCGCCAAGGTCGAGGGCCGCCTCATAGATATTGGGGTTCATGCCCGTGAGGCGCGGCATCACGCTGAGCACCACGTAGGGGGTGCAGAAGGTGACGTGGGCAAGGATTACCGTGGTGTAGCCCTGCGATATGCCCAGTGCCACGAAGAGCAGGAAGAGCGAGATACCAGTGATGATGTCGGGGTTGATGAGGGGTATGTTGTTGAGGAAGTTGACCGCTTGTCGCTGGCGGTTCTTCAGGTTGTAGATGCCTATGGCGGCCACGCTGCCCAGCACGGTAGCGATAGACGAGGCCACCAGGGCGATGATGATGGTGTTCTGTATGGCACTCATCAGCGAGTTCGACATGCCCCCGTCAAAGAGGTTGGTGTAGAGCTTCAGGGAGAAGCCCGTCCAGTTGCCCAGCACCTTTGTCTCGGTGAACGAGAAGATGGCGATGATGAGAATCGGGGTGTAGAGGATTGCCAGCAGCAACCACAGATACCCTTTGGCTAATATCTTTTTTGCGTTCATAGTCTTTTAGAATTGAAAATTGAAAATTGAGAATTGAAAGTTAACCTAATGACATTGAAACTTGAAAAACAAGCAGAGGTGGGTTCTAATCGTTTATATAGAAAGAAGTACACATCGCAAAACTGAATTTTCAATTTTCAATTTTTAATTCTCAATTTATATTATTCCTCCATGGCTCACCTCTCCCTCATCGTCGCCGCTGAAGAAGCTGGTGATACCTATGATAATCAGCATGATGAGTGACAGGGCAGCACCATAGTTCATCGTGTCGCTCAGCATGATGTTCTCCTGGATGATGGAGCCGAAGAGGCGGATATCGTTCATCGTCAACAGTTCAGAGATGGCGAAGGTCGATATCGTGGGCAGGAACACCATCATGATGCCGCTCACTACGCCCGGCATGGAGAGGGGCACTATCACCTTGAGGAACACGCGCAGCTGGTTGGCTCCGAGGTCTTGCGCTGCCTCAATGAGATTCTTGTCAATCTTCATCATCGTATTATATATAGGATAGATCATGAAGGGCAGGAAGTCGTAGGTGAGGCCGAAGAGCAGGGCACCCTCGCCGAGCGGTATGCCAGTGATGTCGAAGAGCGACACGGTGGCCAGCGTACGTATGAGGATGTTGACCCACATGGGCAGGATGAAGAGCAGCACCATCGTCTTGGAGCGGTTAAACTCCTTGTTGCTCAGTATGTATGCCGCGGGGTAGCCCAACAGTATGCACAGGAAGGTGGTGATGATGGCTATGGCCACGGAGTAGACGAAGGTCTTGATGGCCTCGGGCTGCTCGATGAACTTGACGAAGTTGGCCACGGTGAAGTTGCCGCTATAGTCCATGAAGGCATACACGCCGATGAGTATCAGCGGCAACACCACGAACAGCAGCAGGAATATCACATAGGGGATAGACCATGTGCTGCGGCGCGATATGAATTTGATGAATTTGTTCATTGGGATTATAAATTCTTGTTAGACCCCTCCGCTTCATTACGCTCGTCTTATACTACGTGCTACGCTTGTAACGCCCCCGCCCTTTGGGCACCCCCTCTATGAACAGAGGGGGAGTTAGTATAATGCTTTTGAGTTAGTATTGACGCGGAGCCTAATTCTCAATTGTCAACTGTCAATTCTCAATTATCCTCATATCTCCCGGCAATATGTTGATACCCACCATGTCGCCATCGTCCCACACGTCGTTGGTGTCTACGTAGAGGTAGTCGTCCTCGTCGGTCACGATGGTGAGGTGATAGTGGTTGCCTTTGTATAGGATGAGTCGTACGTCGCCTTCGAGCACACCATCCTCCTTGTCGTCGGTGAGCTCTATCTTGTCGAAGTCCACCTCTACCTTCACCTCGGTGCCCTTCTCGAGCGAGTGGGGCATACATTCGAAGGTGGCTCCCAGCATGTCGATGTGCGTCTCGTCCACCACCACGGCCTCGAAGGTATTGCATGTGCGCTCCTTCTTCATCACGTGAATGTCCGATGGCTTGATGATGAGGCTCACCTCGCTCTCTGGCTCAAAGGCGTTGTAGTCCTGCACCATCAGCTCGTAGCCGTTGGGCAGCTGCACGGTCATCTCGTAGTGTACCCCCTTGAATATGCACGACGACACGCGTCCATGCAGCATGGCACTCTCCGTGGGGGCCATGATGTAGATGTCCTCGGGGCGGATGACCACGTCGACGGGCACATCGTTGCCGAAGCCCTCGTCGACGCACTTGAACTCCGTGTCCATGAAGCGTACCAGGCGGTCCTCCACCATGGTGCCGTTGAGGATGTTGCTCTCGCCGATAAAGTCGGCCACGAAGCAGTTCTCCGGTTCATTATATATATCGGTAGGCGTACCTATCTGCTGTATCACGCCCTCGCTCATCACCACGATGGTGTCGCTCAGTGTGAGCGCCTCCTCTTGGTCGTGGGTGACGTAGATGAAGGTGATGCCCAGCGTCTTGTGCATCTCCTTGAGCTCCATCTGCATGTCCTTGCGCATCTTGAGGTCCAGTGCGGCAAGGGGCTCGTCGAGCAGGAGCACGGTGGGTTGGTTCACGATGGCACGTGCTATGGCCACGCGCTGCTGCTGTCCGCCCGAGAGCGAGTTCACGTCGCGATGCTCATAGTCCGTCATGCCCACCATCTTCAAGGCGCGTCGCACCTTGTTTTCTATGATGTTGGCCTTGGTCTTCTTCAGCTTCAGACCGAAGGCGATGTTGTCGTATACGTTGAGGTGTGGAAATAGCGCATAGCGTTGGAATACCGTATTCATCGGTCGCTGATGCGGTGGTGTCTGTGTGATGTCGGCACCTTCCAATAGGATTTCTCCCTCCGAGGCAGTCTCAAAACCTGCCAAAATTCGCAGAAGGGTCGTCTTGCCGCATCCCGAGGGACCAAGGATGGTGACGAACTCTCCCTTTCTGATGTACAAACTCACATCATCCAGCACCTGCTTGTCTCCGAACCATTTAGACACGTGCTTGATATCGATGATGTTACCACCGGGTTCTACTCTGTTTTCAGCCAATGCCGTACTTTATTACAAGGTAATACAACATAAAAATTAACCAGTTTCTCAAAAAGTGAGGGCAAAATTAGTGCAAGGCGAGAGAAAAAACAAGTAAAACTTGATTTTTTCCGAGCCGCAGCCTAATTTCTGTCTGCAAAGCAGACTAAAGATAGTGCAAAAAAGTGAAATTTATTACCTTTAGTATTCGTTTTGCGAACACAGAATTTAGGCGGCGCCTCGGAAAATTACAAACAAGTTTGCATTTTCGCTCGGCTTGCACTAAATTTGTCGGCGAATTTTATTAACCTATTCTAATTATTTGTAACAAAAATGAAGAAAAACAACTTTTTAGCAATT